>JAJDZM010000275.1 GCA_022824615.1 Candidatus Binatia bacterium
GCAAGCGGGCGAATTGTGCATCGGTGAGCCACAGAGGAGGGCCTGACATGACAGAACTCCTGTTCCAATAGAGACTGGGTATCCAACACTCACCACACTACACTCCAGCAATCATCATTTATAGGTCCTGAGCCTAGGGCGCGCCGACAGGCAAACCCACCCCGCCGCTCCGCGGCACCCCTCCGAGGAGGGGATGTTTAGCTGCCTCGCTTCCTCACAGGTCGTGAGACCGGAAGGCCAACTGCCTCAGGCACAGACCGGCGGCAGTTTCTCGATCCACGGCTGGACCTGCTCAAGCTGCGCCGCAACGCTGAGCAATACGTCTTCCCGTCCGTACGCAGGCATGAGATGCACGCCAACCGGCAGGCCGTCCTCGCTCCAGTGCAAGGGCAGGGAAATCCCCGGCTGGCCGGTCACATTCCCAACCGGGGTATACGGGATCAGGTCGATTATCCGCCGATATACCTCATCCGGGTCGGCCGCGGCGCTGCATAATTGGCCTAAAGGCGGTGCCGGTGAACTCAGGGTCGAAGTGAGGAGCAGGTCAAACCCGTCTGCCCACCAGGCGGCGAGACGCCGCTCCCAGCGTTCCAGCCATTCGAGCGCGGCAATATACTCCGTCACGCCTATGGACCGGCCCCGGTTCATGAGGGCCCAGGTGTAGCGCTCAAAATCGCCAGGCCCGACTTCGCGGCCGAGCGCATCGGCAACGTCTTCCGCGGTCCGGGCGGAGTGGGCAAGCACAATCGTGCCAAAGTGCGCACCCCATTGCTCGTCCAGCGCTTCCGGATACGCAACCTCGACCCGATGCCCCAGAGACTCCAGCAGCTTTGCCGTGTTTTCAGCCGCGGCTATAGATTCGGGATGCAGAGCGTCTTGATTGCCCGGCCGCTTGGTCATCAGGCCGATGCGGAGCGAGCCTGGCTCACGTTGGGCGGCCTCGGCGAACGAGCCCTCACACGCGGGAGCCGTATACGGGTCGCCCGGCATACTCCCGGCGGTCGCATCAAGGACGGTGGCCGCATCACGCACGGACAGAGAGACCACCCCTTCGGCAATACAGCCGGCCCAGGCTTCGCCATAATCCGGCCCGAGCGATAAACGCCCCCGGCTGGGCTTCAGGCCGACCAGACCACATGCGCTGGCCGGGATACGAATTGACCCCCCGCCATCATTGGCGTGCGCCACGGGAACTATACGCGATGCCACCGCCGCTGCACTGCCGCCGCTCGACCCGCCGGTCGAGTGGTTGGTATTCCACGGATTCCGGGTCGGGCCGTAGGCTTCCGGCTCCGTCGTGGTGGCGAAGCCGAATTCCGGAGTATTGGTCTGGCCAATCGTAATCAGACCGGCAGCGCGGAATTTATCGGCCAGATAGGTACTGTGCGGCGCCGTGTATTGCGCCTCTTTGAGCCCCTTACAGCCACTATGGATTTCATCACCCGCATGCACGCAGAACAGGTCTTTCAGCAGGAAGGGCACGCCCTTGAGCGGGCCGTCGGGTAAGCTGGCCGAGTCCGCCTCGGCACGCGCTTTGTCATAACGCGGACGGATCACGGCATTCAGTTCCGGATTGAGCTTTTCCACCCGCTCGATAGCGGCATCCACAAGCTCACGCGGACTGACTTCTCCGCTCCGCACCAACTCGGCCTGCGCGGTTGCATCCATTTTTGTGAGATCGTCTGCCATGATCGGTCCTCCTTTATGGTTGATCGTGAATTATCCCGCCAGGTGAGAAAGTTTGTCAAGGAAGAGCCAATGTTTGCTTGTCATTCGAGATTTCCGTCGCTACTCTTTAGCGTCGCCATTGAGCATGAAGCCTGAGGAAAGGACGTATATGGACCGCATCGGGGTTGGTTTCTGGGGCGGGATGGCGGTCAATGAACTCATTGACTGCGTCAGCCTGGCGGATCAAAAAGGCTATGAGTCTGCCTACCTGATCGAAAGCTTTGCCGATGCCTTTGGCGTCCTGTCGGCCTGCGCGCGTGAAACGTCCAAGATTATTCTTGCGACGGGCGTAGCCACAGTCTTTACGCGCAATCCGACGACCATTGCCACCGCGGCCGCAACCGTGGATGCTATTTCAGCCGGCCGCTTTCGACTCGGCTTGGGCATCGGCCACTCGGAAATCCACCGGGCGCGAGATAATCCGGAACCGGGCCGCCCCTTCCCTTTTGATCGGCCCCTGCGCCGGCTGCGCGAAACAACCGACGTTGTCCGTACTATCCTGAAAGGCGCAACCGAGGGCAGGCACGTCAATTATACCGGCCAGATCTTCCGGATTACCGACTACGAGCCGTGGCTCCACCCCTACCGCGATACGATCCCGTGCTACTTTGGGGCGCTATCGGAAAAGACCCTGGCGTTAGCGGGTGAGATCGCCGACGGCGTCCTGCCCATTTTTGTCCCGCTCGATAGCGTTCCAGAGGTTCTGTCAGCGGTCCGGCGCGGGGCGCGGCGGGTTGGTCGTGATCCGTCTGCCATTGATATCGGCTGCTATCTGCCGTGCTGTGTCAGCCCGGACCCCGCAGCGGCAAAACGCGCCATGCAGTACGTGACGGCCATTCATATCACTGCGTATGGCTTGTACGCCCAGTATTTTGAAAGACACGGCCGTGCGGAGACGGTCGCGCGTATGCGAGCCTACGTGGCGCGGGGCGATATGGATGGGGCAGCTGCCCTGGTCGCGGATGAGATGGTTGATGCCTTTGCCGTCTATGGGTCCGCTGAGCAGTGCCACCAGAAGATCGCCCGCTACCGAGAGGCCGGAGTGACGCTGCCCATTGTCTACCCCATACATCCGACTTTCACCAACTATCTGCCGGATGCCGCGGCCCGGGACGGCATCCGTTATACCATTGAAGCTTTAGCTCCAAGGTAAGAGGACCCCAGAAGCTTCTTGTAAGGAAAAACACTTATCGATAGCACTATGTCATACTATTATTTTATCGATGGAGTCTTAGCATGCAAACGGTAACGATCTCACCTAAGTTCCAAATTGTCATCCCGAAGGAAATCCGCGAAAGTCTACAGCTCAGTCCAGGCCAAAAAGTGCAGACGATCATATACGATGGCCGCATCGAACTTATCCCTCTACAGCCCTTGAAACAGATGCGCGGGTTTCTGAAGGGCATCGATACAACGGTCATTCGAGAGAAGGATCGCGTGTGAATGTTGTCGATTCTTCGGGAAGGCCAGCATCCCCGTCCCATCTTCCTCACTCCGCCCGTCTGAGCACCCCCTCGCTTTCCAACGTCCGAACCTGCTCCGGCGTATAGGACAAATAGGTCGCAAGGACCTCTTCGTTGTGCTCGCCCAGGGACGGCGTCTCAAGCGGCAACTCGTTTGGAAATGCCGAGAACTTGAGCGGCATACCCGGAATATCAAGCTCGCCAAACTCACGGTCAACTATCGTCCGGACGGTGCGTCGATAGCGCAGGTGGGGGTGATTCACCGCTTGTTCTATGGTCAAAACTGGCGCAACCGGCAGACGCGCCTCTTGGAGGATACGGACTGCCTCATCGTCGCTCGCGGTTGAGGCCAGCCAGCCTTCGATGACGGCGGCGACCTGATCCATATTTGCAACCCGCTGGGCGTTGGATGAAAAACGGGGGTCGTCCGCCAACTCGGGACGACCCATGGCCTTGCACAGTGGTGCCCACTGATGGTCGAGCGCGATAATAAAGAGGTAGGTCTCCTTGCCTTTGAACAGCCCGATGGGACACAGGGCGTAGTGCTGCGAGCCCGAGCGGATGGGGTTCACCGCGCCTTTGCTGCCGCTATAGATCTGGACGTTCATCTCGTGACAGTGGAAGTAGGAATCCAGCAGGGAGATGTCTACATGCTGGCCCTTGCCGGTCCGTTCCCGATACAGCAGCGCACACGCAACAGCTCCCATCGCATGCACCCCCGTCCCGACATCCCCCAAGCCCAACATGGGAAACGAAGGCGCGCCATCGGGGTCGCCGATCATATGCGTCACACCCGCATAGGCTTGCGCAATATAATCATAGCCGGGTTGATCCGACAGCGGACCGGTTTGCCCAAAGGCGGAGACCGAACACATCACCAGGCTCGGATTGATTTCTTTCACCACATCATAGCCTAAGCCCAGACGCCCGATTGTTCCGGGTGCGAAATTCTCAACCAGGACATCGACCTGCTCCACCATCGCGCGCAGGATTTCCCTGCCTTTCGGACTCTTGGCGTCAATACACAGGCTTTTTTTGCCCCGGTTCTGTTGGATGAAATAGGCGCTCCGACCATCCTTGAGAAAGGGCATCGCCCGCGAAAAATCGCCTCTGGGCGCAAGCTCCACCTTGATAATCTCAGCCCCCATCTCGGCCATCAGCCGCGTCACCGTCGGGCCGGCCAGCACCTGCGTAAAATCCAGCACCTTGTAGCCGTCTAAAACGTGGATCAACTCTTCGTTCGGCATAGGCTCCTCCTCAATACGGCGTCACTCTATCGTGTCTGTTTTTGACGGGGCAAGTAGCGCAGAGACTCGCCCTGTGCGTCGTCCTGAGCTAAGAGAGAATACAGACAAAGAACAGGCAGCACAGGAGGAAACACATGTCAGCCTATATTATTGTGGATGTTCAGGTGACCGACCCCGAAGTGTACGCCGGCTATATCAAACTCGTTCCGGCAACTGTCGAAGCCTACGGCGGGAAGTTCATCGTCCGGGGGGGAGCCGCCGAAAATCTGGAGGGCGACTGGGAACCCAACCGGGTGGTCGTGCTCGAATTCGAGAGCGTGGCCCAGGCCAAGGCGTGGTATAACTCGGAAGAGTACCGTGAGCCCAAGGGTATCCGGCACGGCGCCTCTCACGGGAAAATGATTGTGGTTGAAGGGGCAGCGTAATCGCGTATGCAATTCCTGACGACAGATTTATGTGACGCCCATCCAGACCGTGTCCGTGTTGTGGAACCGCTGTTTACCAATTACGGCGGCAAGGTCTGTTTTGGTGGCGAGGTCGTGACCATAAAATGTCACGAGGATAACTCCTTGGTAAAAGAGAACGCCGGCAAGCCGGGGCAAGGAAAGGTACTGGTCGTGGACGGGGGCGGCTCCATGCGACGCGCCTTGCTGGGCGATATGATCGCGGCCTCGGCACTCCGGAATGGCTGGGAAGGCTGCATCATCTATGGCTGCATTCGGGATATTGATGCCATCCGAGTGTTGGAGCTTGGCGTGCAGGCGCTCGGAGTCATGCCCCTGCGAACAGAGAAACGCGGCATTGGCGAGCTGGATGTTCCGGTCACGTTCGGGGGCGTCACCTTTCAGCCGGGTGAGTTTGTGTATGCGGATAATAACGGCATTATTGTGTCAGCCGGACCGCTTATCACGCTGGCCCAGTAATTTGTCACTATCGATTCAAGACGTATCACCCTAAGAGACCCAGCCACATGTTGCCTATGGGGGAGGAAGAGTGCTACTGATCGGGCAAATCTTCTTCACTAAAGGACTTCCCATGCTCGTCGATCAACCTGACGGCAATTTCACCTTCATCAAAAGCAGCGGCCCTTTTTCTTCCGGCTGTCGGGCTCAGCCCGGCTATGAGGTGGTGCACGCCACCTTTCATCCGCTGCCCGCGCTGGAAAAAGGCTATGAGCTGATTGCGCGTCATCTCCAGCAGCTCGGCCGGCCCATCCAGGCCCTGTGCGGCATGGAGCTGCGCATCCCGCAACCGCTCTCACCCCAGGGGTTTGCCGAGTTTAATGAACCCTACGTCCAGCAGATTGCGGACTGGGGTGTCCTTGTTGACGGCCTCAACCCGACGGCGCGGACCAATGTGGCGCTGGCCGTGCATCCGGTCGCCGAGCCCTCGCTCTACGGGTTTTCCTACACCGTGCCCACGGACCACGACCGTCCCAGCTTTATGCTGTCCGGGGCGGCTGAAATCCAGCGGTCCGAAAAAGGAACTGAGGTCGTCAGTCGCGGAGACGTGTCGCCGCAGGGTATCAGCAAAAAGACGCAGGCGGTTCTTGAGGTCCTGACAAACCGCTTACAGGAGTTCAGCCTCGCCTGGACCGATGTGACGGCCGTCGAGCTGTACACCGTTCACAATGCGTATCCGCTGCTGGAAACGGAGATTCTGCCGGGTCTGGCCAGCGGGGGTCATCACGGCCTGCGCTGGCACTACGCCCGTCCGCCGGTCACCGAGGTCGAGGTCGAGATGGGCGCGCAGGGGCTGTATCAGGAGTTGGTTCTGCCGGGGTGAGCTTTTCAGCCCTGTAAGGCTAACTCCTCACGCACGATGCGCCGTACTGCTTCCGGTGTCAAAGCTTGTTCGGTGAGACCAACCTGCCCCTTGAGGGCTTCATTGATGAGCGTTTGATAGCCTCGGCCTGTCTGCTCCGACCTCGTACGAAAGTGGTCGAGGATATCGTTGTCCAGATAGAGCGTAATGCGGGTCTTCCCCGTCGCAGATTCTACTGCCCCACGTTTGGCTTTTGAAAAGTCATATTCCTTTTTCATAGGCTCGCCTCTCTTTTGGTTCCGCGCGCCGCACGGAAATGAGACGAAAGTCTTCGCCCCGGTGTGTATACACGACGACCATCAAACGTCCAAAGGTGTTCATCCCTAGGGAGACAAATCGCTGTTCTCCCTCAGCGGAGTCAGTCCTCATCCGGCAAATAGGCGATAGCCTCAACTTCCAGCAGGAGGTCTTCAAACGCCAGGGCGGCAACCTGGACACCGGTACTGGCCGGGTTGAACTTGGTGAAGTATTCCCGTCGGACCGCGAAATACTCCTCGTAATTCTCGATATTGGTGGTGAAATAAGATGTCATTTTCACCACGTTATCGAAGCCCGCTCCCGCCTGCTCCAAGACCGTTTTCATATTCTCAAAGACTTGTCGCGTCTGTGCTCCCAGGTCGCCCTTGCCAACGATTTGACCGTCAGCATCGACCGCGACCTGACCCGAGAGAAACAAGAGGTTGCCGATCTTCAGTCCTTGTGAGAGCGGAAAATTCTCGTCCCATTTCCAACCCGGATCGATGATGTGCGGCGTAATCATTGGCTCTGCCCTCCTGTCCGTATGCGTTTATTTTCCGTTGGTTCGTGCAGCACGCCTCTGTTGGGTGGCGGTTTCGTCAACAGTGAGTGAAATCGGATCTATCACGACCCCGTAATCGCTCTCGGCTCCCTCAATCGAGACATATTCGTTTCTCACATCGCCCAGGACCGCGGCGGGGTCACGCTTGAGCGGGTCACCCCAACCGCCGCCGCCACAGCTCTGAAAAAACAGGACATCTCCCCGCTCCGAGGGCTCAAGAAAGGCCACGTCCGTGACTGTCCGCGCCTGTTCACTGTCATAGTGGACAACCGCATAATTCCCCACCCCGTCCTGCCCTCCGCAGTAGCCCTGCAAGGCGTGGCGTGCACCCTGGACCCAGATATTCAAATAGATGGGCGAGTCGGTCTGGTAGGCCATGCGCCTCATGCTATAGGACGGAGCGCCGCGCCACTGGCCCGCCGCGGCCGAGTCCGTGGAATACTCCCCCTCCAAATACAGGAAGGGATACTGGATCTCGGTCATTTCGACCGAAGCCAGTTGAAGGGCGCAGAACAGCGCCGACCAGCCGCCCCAGCCATCGACCCCATACGTTCCTCCGGAGCTGACTGGCGAGGCGTGATAGTCATAGCTGATAAAGAAATTCTTGGTGCGGGGGTCCTCGCCGTGCGTCCAGAGCATGCTCAGGTCTATGCTGGTAGTGCCGACCCGTTCGGGCACAATCTTTCCCAGCGCCTGCATGACCGCTTCTCCAATCGTGCAGCCGATGCAGATGGTGGCATACCCGGCGGCGGCCGGCGGGTCGGGATTCACCACCGAGCCTTCCGGCAGGACGATCCGAATTGGCCGGAAAAATCCTGAATTAATTGGCACTTCCGGACATACCGCGGAAAAGCAACCGTAGACGTAGGAAATAGTATTCCCTACGACGCTGTTAATAACCCCCGGGCTCTGGGCGTGGGAGCCACTGAAATCCACGACCACCTCCCCCTCTTTCACTTCAATGCAGACATCCACATTGATGTTCTCGTTGCCGCGAAAGTCCTGGTCTAAGAAGCTGCGGCCGGTATAGGCACCCGTGGGCCACTGGGCGATGGCATTGCGGAACTTCTTCTCGCTGTAGTCGAAGGTGTACTGGACACCCTCCTGAACGGTCGCCAGCCCGTATTTATCGACCACCGCCCGAATGCGTTCCTCGCCTATTTTGCAGGCACCGATCATGGCGTTAATGTCCGCAATGGCAATGTCGGGTAAGCGATTGTTTGCCTTCAGCAGATCCCAGACGTCCCGCCGCCGTTCGCCCTTTTCAAACACCTTGACCGGAGGGAAGCGAAAGCCTTCCTGCCAGACTTCCTCGGCCTCGGCGTTGAGTCCACCCGGCACCGGGCCACCGACATCCAGCATATGAGCACGCACCGAGGCAAAGAAAACCGGTTTGTTATTGCAGAAGACGGGCAGGATGATGGTGTAGTCGCCGATATGCGTCCCGCCAAAGAACGGGTCACAGGCCAGAATCACATCACCGTCGTTCAGGTCGCCGCGGAAGAACCGAATACAGGCCTCGACCGAGGTCAGGCAGGCATAAATATGTACCGGCACCGCATCTCCCCGAGAAACCAGCCCAACCTGTTTGCCGTCGTAGGAGAACACGCCGGCCGAACAATCATGGGCTTCGTTAAAAATAGGCGAGACCGAAGCCCTGACCATGGTCTTGATTATTTCCTCGGCGACCGACTCGAAATATTCCCGGATGATCTCCGCGGTGATTGGGGTAATCATGAGATTGCTCCTGTCTGACGCATATTCACTCGTCGGTTAACGTCTGCGAGCAGCGGCGCCCTTTGCCTTGGGCTTCCGCTTGCGCGCGGCTGGTGCGTCCTCCCCCGGCCGTGCGCAAGGTCAATACCCCGCTCGCAAGGCGCCGGTCGGCGCAGAAGGTATCAACGGAGAACTCCGAGTCTTCCGTCTGGATACTGAAGACCGGACGCATATCCGGGCCTGTCTCATCGGGCGGTCCGTTGAGACAGGCCGTCACCGAGGCTGGTTGGCGAAGCGCAACCCTGACTTCGGAAGCCGGTGCGCCGTGCCCGTCTCCAGCGGCTCGCCCATCAGAAACGATTTCTAAACGTTCGATAGATATTTCGGGAAACGCGATCTCGCATTTTTCGACCGACGGCAGTTTACGCCGGGCTGAATAACCGGGGGGACCCCAGCCGTTTACCCCGTCCACACTCGCCGCCCCAGGATAGATCAGGGCATCAAGCGAAAAAATCCGATACTGGGCAAAACAACACTGCACCAACGCCTGGGTGGGCATGCGGGGTAAAGGCTGATCCGTACACGCGCTCAGTGCTCCTGAAACCGCGTTGATAATCTCACTGCCTGGGTGAGCCTGGCCCCAGCCGACTGCCGCGGGGTAAGCCGGCCGGACGAGCGAGCCTTCTGTGGCCTGGAACCGAACGACGCGCAGGACCCCGGAATTCATGGGCAGATCGTCCCCCAGCAGACTGATCAGGGGTAGCAGGGCACTCCCGCAGCTTGCACCCCAGGCGCTATTCATGAACGAGGGGCTTTGGGCATCCGAGCCGGAAAAATCAAGCGTCACCTGTCCGTCCCGCACTTCCAGTTGACAGCGGACAACCGGCGAGCGCTCGGCACAGTCATGGCCTAGTGTGGCCTGACCGTGGAAAACGCCCGGCGACCAGTCGCGGATCAACGTCCGGGTCGCCGCTTCCGAATAGTCCAGCGCATATTCCAGCCCTTCGACAAAAGGCTCGAAACCGTACCGGGCCAGCATGCGCTGGACGCGCTCCTGCCCCAGCGCAAGGGTCGCCAGCATGGCGTCCAGCAAACCCCGGGTCTGGTCCGGCACCCGGCTGTTGAGCAGAACGGTCTGATGGATATCTCTGTCCAGCCGGCCGAAGCGAGCAAGCTTGATCGGAATAATACGCACACCTTCGGCCCATACTTCCAAGGCCGGCGGATTATAGCCGCCCACGACCTGACCGCCAAAGTCCGGCACATGGACCCGGACGAGGAGGCAGCCCACCAATTCCTCGGTGGCATAGACCGGCGCAAAAACTGTCAGGTCCTGGGTCTGCGTCCCCCCCCGATACGGATCGTTGGTCACCACCAAATCGCCGGCCCGCAGATTAAACTCATAATAGTCGAGAATGGCTTGCGCGGTGAGCGCCAGAGAGGGGATATGAAACGGGTTTTCGGCAACAACCACCTCACCACTCGCATTAGTGAAGGCAACCGCATAGTCGCGGGCTTCACTCACCGTCTCGGACGGACTGTTATGTTCCAGGGCGATGCTCATATCGTCCACAATCGCCCGCAGATTATGACGCAGGATTTCTCGTTTGACGGGGCTTAATTTCGGTCTCTGGTCCATGGGGCTTATTTGGCGACCTGAATGACATAGGTCAGAAACTGATCGAGCATCGCTTCCTGGTTCGGATAAATGACCACATTCGTGTTTGTTTCCTCGATAATTGCCGGGCCGGTAATGAGGTTGCCGGGCCGGATCTGCTCGCCCGCGTAAATATCCGTTTCCACAAAGCCGTGGGGCTCGAAGTATACCGGACGACTGCCTGTGCGCGCATGGCCGGCATCTTCGTCTTCAAACGGATGGCTTTCAAAATGCAGCGGCGCACGCACTCCGATCATGTCCAGGCGCACACTGACGATCTCCACCGACTGCTCGGGCCGCTGAAATTTATAGATCTGTTGGTGCAATTCGTGAAACTCCTCCAGAGTTTGCGCCAGACTGACCTCGCTCAGACGGCGCGTCCGTGCCTGGATGGGCACGATCACTTCCTGGACCTGACCCTCGTAGCGAATATCGAGGAAACGTTGAACCAGCATTTCGCGGATGCGGGAGCGGTCGCCTAACAGCGCCTCGGCCTCCTGGTGCAGACGCGCCAGCACGCCGTTCAGCTCCTCCAGGTCAACGCGGTCGGACTTGGCGATAAACGATTGCACTTTGGAGACCTTGAAGTTGGCGATTAAATTCCCTAGCGCGGACAGGACCGAGGCGTTTTTCGGCACCAGAATGGTGCGGATGCCAAGGTCGCGGACTTGCG
>JAJDZM010000213.1 GCA_022824615.1 Candidatus Binatia bacterium
GACACGGGATGCGTCCCGATATCAGTCCTATTTCCCTAGTGTGCAACTGATCACCCCCACGACTCAGTTGAGCTGACAGAAGGTCGGCGAAGGCAACATCGAATAGGACGAGGTATAGATGCAGTCCTCTATATTCGCAAAACCGCCGCGCCGTTGAGCTGCCCGTTTTTCATGCGTCTTAATGCGGTGTTCGCCTGCGCCAGGGGGTATTCTTCGGTTTTGGTATGAAGCGGGATGCTGTGGGCCAAGTGGAGCAAGTTCTGCCCGTCCTGGCGGGTGTTGGCCGTGACGCTGCAAATGGTGCGCTCATAGAAGAGGGTGTCGGCATAATCGAGCGGTGGAATCTGGGTCATGTGGACGCCAGCCAAGGCCAGGGTGCCACCGCGGTCCAACGCTGCCAGGGCCGGGGGGACCAGGCCGCCGGCCGGGGCAAAGATAATCGCGGCATGGAGCTTCTCGGGCATCCGGTCGGTGAGTTCCCCGACCCAGGTGGCGCCTAAGCGGGTGGCGAGATCACGGTGTGTCTGGCCGCGCGTCGCCACATAGACCTCGCAGTCCCAATGCCGGGCAATCTGGATGACAATATGGGCGGACCCCCCAAAACCGTACAAACCCAGGCGCTGTTTGGGTTGGACGCCACTTCGTTGCAAGGCGCGGTAGCCGATAATTCCCGCACACAGAAACGGGGCCGCCTCCACGGAGGAGAGCGCAGCGGGCAGGGGGTATACAAAGGCCTCAGGAGCGACGGCATATTCGGCATAGCCACCATGTTTGGTATAGCCGGTAAATTGCGGCTGCTGGCATAGATTTTCGTCTCCGCGTCGGCAATAGACGCATTGCGTACAGGCCGCGTACAGCCAGGCCACGCCGACCCGGTCGCCTTCCCGGAGATGCTGTACGCCGGCTCCACAGCGGATCACGCGGCCGACGATTTCATGGCCCGGAATAACGGGACTGCGCTGGGCCGGCAGGTCGCCTTCGGCAATATGCAGGTCGGTCCGACACACCCCACAGACCTCAACCCGAATGAGGACTTCGCCCTGGGCCGGCCGGGGAGTCGGCAGGTCCAGCGAGTGGAGCGGGTGGGTCTCGACCGGTCCGGGAGAAACAACGGCCATGTCGTGCATCAGGTTCCCCTTATACGGTCAGCCGGAAATACCGGAATCCGCCGCCGCCCTTCCAGTTGAGGTGTTTGCTGACGCCAGTCTGATCCGTTCCATCGATAACGGCTCGGAGGCGGGGCAGGATGTGCGTATTGCACTGGGAGCCGTTCTCAATCAGAAGCCACTGGCGGCCCATCTTGTGGGCGACCGCACCGGTGGTGCCGGATCCGGCGTAGGCATCCACCACCCAGTCGCCAGGCTGGGTGGTCATGCCGATAATCCGTTTGAGCAGCGCTTCCGGCTTCTTGCCCTTGATGAAGGTCACGCCGCCTTCCTCCCCCAGACTGGTGGTTTTGATATCCGCCCAGAAGTCGCCCGGATGCAGGGTGAGATAATCATCGGCAAATAGCAGGCGCATGCGGGGCTGGGCGCTGTGCATATTGTAGTGGGCCGTAACGATATAGAGCCGGCGCTGGACGGTTTCGACACTGAACGCCCCTGTGTGTGGGGGAAGGGTCGCCCGTTTCTGGTCCGCCCGCTGTTTTGCCGTGGCGCTGGTCGAGCAGGTTCGGACGATACGCCAGGCATTCTCAGCCAGCCACTCCCGTGTTGGATGGGAGCGGCCCTCACGCTGGCAGACGGTGGTCACGGGTTCCAGGGAGAAGGGCCGACAGATTGCATCGGCCCGCTGAATATCGTCTGCGGTCCGGTCCGGATTGGCCAGAATCGCTTTGAGCCTGCGGATGGCCTGTCGAGAAGCCTGGCAGACGACCCAGCGATACTCCGGGTCCCAGGTGGCCTTGGCGATGCGTTCGGGATGCAGGTTGCGAATGCCCGACTTGCCGACCAGGATGATATACTCCTTGAGCCGGGGCAGGCTGCCCTGCGTAATGACGTGTACCATCTTAAAGCCGGTTGGTTCGGCCATTTTGACACAGATCGTTTTCAGGTTCTGCTCGCCCATCATGTCGGCCAACAGGAGATAGAGACGGGCAAACTCATTGTCGTCGATCTGAATGGCGAGAAATCCATCTTCGCGCAGCAAGGCCCACAGAAGTTCGAGCCGGGGCTTGAGCGCCTCAAGCCATTGGTGATGGTCGCTCCCATCCGGGTAGAGCGGGATAGCATTGCCGGTGTTGTAGGGCGGGTCGAGATACACGCATTGGATGCTGTTGGCGTACTCTTCCGACAATGCCTTCAGTACGGGCAAGTTATCGCCAAAAATAATCCGATTACCGAAAAAGGCAGACCCAAGCGGCAAGGTGGGCGCAGTCCAGGCCAGAGAGGTGTCTTCAACGAGGCGAAACGTATTGTCAGTGGATGTGGTCATGGACGCTCCACGTGCTCTCCAGTCCATACCGCTTTGTGCGGGTGGGAGACAACAAGGAGGTCTAAGGAGGTCTAAGGAGGTCTTTTGGGTCTGTTGAGTCGTTAGGGTCTTTGGGATCAAGACTCAACGGGCTCAATGACTCATCGTGGGAGGAGGCTATTCCAGGGCAAACGCCCGGGTCTCTCCCGGCCTGAGTTCGGAGACTTGTCCGGCGATGCCAATACGAGCCGGCGGATGCCAACCGGAGTCAAACGTCACGGATAGGGTCTGTTGCGTCGCGCTGACGGAGAACCAGTTGCCGCGGTATTGAAAGCGAAAGGCGAGGCCGGAGGACAAGGCCTCGGGCAGACAGGGTCGAAACCAGACGGTATCGCCCCGTGTTTCCATGCCCATATAGCAGCGCTGGATCAGGTCGATCGTACCAGCCATCACGCCGGCGTGAATCCCCTCGGCCGTTGTGCCACCCTGAATATCGTTGATGTCGCTCTCCAGAGCCTCAAGAAAGAGCTGCCACGAGTGCTGGGGATCGATACGGGCCAAAACCCAGGCGTGGACGACCCGGCTCAAGGTTGAGCCGTGCGAAGTCCGCTGAAAATAGTAGTCGATGGTCGCACGGAGGACGGTGTGATCTATGGGATAGCCGAGCTGACGGAAGAGGCGAATCAACTCATCCTCCGGGAGCAGATACAATAACATCAGGGTGTCGGCCTGCTTGGTGACCTGATAGCGGTCCGGGCTGTCGTTCTCCGCCTCAAGAATGCGGTCGAGCCGGTGAATGTCGCCGTATTTCTTTCGATAGCCGTCCCAGTCAAGCTCCTGTAAAGTCTCAAAGCCCTCAAACTGGCTTAGAATACCCTCGCCGTGGAAAACCACCCGCATCTTCCTGGTGATGTCTGCCCAGCGTTCAAGGGTCTGCTCGCTCAGTTCCAGTTGTGACTGGAGGACCGCTCTTCTCTCTGTTGGTAGGAGGTCAAGGACATTGAGAGCGCGCTGGAGGGTCCAGACCACCATAACGTTAGTGTAGGTGTTATTGTTCAGACCGGGTGTCTCGGAGTCAGGATAGCTTTCGTGATATTCGTCCGGCCCCATCACACCACGGATTTCATAACGGTCGAGCTCCGGATTATAGGTTGCGGCGCTGGCCCAGAAACGGGCAATGTCCACGATCATCTCCGCGCCATAGAGCGATAAAAAGTCAGTATCCAGAGTCGCCTGGTAGTACTGCCAGACATTATAGGCAACGGCGATGTTCACGTGTCGTTGCAGCGCACTATGGTCGGGAATCCACCGTCCCGAACTGGGGTTGAGGTGGACGACCTGGCTTTCTTCACGTCCGTCACTGCCACTCTGCCAGGGGTACATCACGCCTTGATATCCGGCCTGACGAGCGGCCAGACGCGCCTGGGGAAGGCGACGGTAGCGATAGAGCAACAGGGCGCGGGTCAGCGCGGGCAGGCGGAAGGTGAAGAAAGGGAAAATAAAGAGTTCGTCCCAGAAAATATGCCCCCGATAGGCCTCGCCGTGGAGGCCGCGCGCCGGGATACTGACATCGAGATCACGGGTATGGGAGGACGCGGTTTGGAGCAGATGGAAAGCGTGCAGGCGTAATATGCGCTGTATCCGTGGCTGCTCGGCGACGATACTGTCGCACAGCTCCCAGGCGTGCCGCCACGCCTGCGCATGTTGCTCCACGAGGGGCGTAAACCGCCCGGCATGACTGATGGCCTGTTGCGCGGCCAAGTGGCACTCGCTCACTGCCGGGTCTCGGGAGGTGAAGAGAGCCACGATTTTTTCAACGGTAACGGTTTCTCCCGAAGCGACAGTGACCGCCAAGTCACGGGCAACATACCCGGGCGCTGTCTGAGTCGTACGCTCAGGCGTAACACCTGTCGTCTGTAGGAAGAGCTGAGTCCGGGCGGCTTGTGCGATGGTGAGCTGGGATTGATTGGTCCGGACCACAAGCGCCATCCCCTCCTCATCGATTGGCTGGCTGAGGAGGGCTTCCAGGTGGTCGCTACGTAACTGTTGGTAGCGCTTCACCCCGGCATTGCGTACCCTTCCGTCCAGCGCGGAGCGAATATGCAGCCTGCCCGTCCAGTTCCCAGGGGTCAGGCTGAGACTGAGGCCTGCAAGGTGTGGGTCAGCCTGACTGACAAAACGCCGAGAGCACAGGTGGGTCTCTCGGCCCTGGGGGTCACGAACGTGTAGCGCCCGCGTCAGGATGCCCTGTTTGAGGTCTAGCTCCCGTGTCCAGGTCAAAATTTCGTAGACGTTCGGATGAAACCACTCGCCATCTTCCGGCCGAAAGGTCAGGCTGAGCCAGTTCGGCAGATTCACGAAATCTTCATTTTCAATAGTGCGTCCGGCGATTTCTGTTTTCCGGCGATTATAGCCGCCAGCGAGATAGGTGCCCGGATAGTGGACGGTATCAGCCGGGGTCTCTTCTGCCGCTCCACGAGTGGCAAAATAGCCGTTGCCGAGGGTACACAAGGTCTCCCGCAGCCGCTCCTGTTTCGAGTCGAAGCCCTCGAATCGGGCTATCCAGTCAGTTTGTTCGGCCATGATCGATCAGGGGTCGTTATGTGGATAACGACGCGGCGAGCCTTTGGAGCAGAGTCTGGACTTGAGCGGGATTCTGGATCGCATAGCGAGCCGCCGTCCGGCGCGGAGTATCGGCTACGACTATGGTGAGACCGCGTCCGGCCAGAGTGCGGAACGCATCCTCATCAGTGATGTCATCTCCAATATAGATCGGGACGACATCCGGGGTCTGGAGGGCGAGGGTGTCAAGCAGCCACAGGACGGCCTTGCCTTTGTGCCAATCGAGCCGTGGCTGGAGCTCAAAGACTTTTTTCCCCAGACCCTTACGGAGTTGTGGATGCTGCTTCAGCACCACGTCAACCAGTGTTTCAACATGTCCAACTTGTTCCGGTGCAACATTCCGGAAATGGACCGCAATGGTGAACTTCTTCCGCTCAACAAGCGCTCCTGGGATTGTGCTGAGCTGCTGTTGCAGGTGGGTTTCGGCTACATCAAGCAGTGGCAGAAATGCGAGCCCTTCGGCATGTTGCATGCGCACTTGGTGGGGGCCCGCAATGTCAAAACCATGGCTCCCGGCATAGTAGACGGATTCGAGTTGAACCAGGGACTGAATGTCAACGCGGTCCCGGCCACTCACTATGGCAACCGGACACTGCTCGGCCAGCGTGGCAATGGTCTGTCGCATATCGGGCGTCAAGGTGGCAAGCTCGGGACGGCTGACAATAGGGGTCAATGTGCCATCGTAATCGAGAAAAACAACAGGTCGCTTCTCCTGCATGCCGTCTATGGAGGCCGGCAGATGGTCAAGGGTGGACGGGAGGTTCAAGATGTTCCGGATACGTGGTTGCTCTGGAGTATCGTGAACCTGCACGTCCCCTAGGTCGGTTACAACCGCATCGGCCCCGTGCCGTTCCAGGGCAGCCTGATTGTCCTGTCTGGCAACACCCAGGACAAGCCCGAAGCCGCCCCTCTGCCCGGCCTCAACCCCCGAATTGGCATCCTCGACAATGGCCGCGCGCTCCGGCCTGACGTTCAGCCGTCGGGCGGCCTCCAGATAGGTATCAGGAGCCGGCTTGCCCGGCAGCTTATAGGTCGCACTCTCAACCCCATCGACGCGAGTATCAAACAGGTCGGTCAGCCCGGCTTGCTCCAGCACGATTTTACAGTTCTTACTCGACGAAACGATCGCTATTTTGAGCCCTTTTTGGCGAAGCGCGTTGATAAGGACGATAGTCGATTCAAAGACCTCGACGCCTTTTTCTGCCAGACAGGCCAGAAAAGTGCTATTCTTCTTGTTTCCCAACCCACAGACCGTTTCGCGGGTACTGTCGTCGTCGGGAGCGCCATACGGGAGCGCAATATCTCGCGCCGCAAGAAAGCTGGCCACGCCGTCATAGCGTTGCTTGCCGTCCACATACTGCAAATAGTCGGTCTCGGCATCGAACGGCACAAACGGCGTGCCGTTTCTGTGCGCGTAACGGCTGAGGAACTCGTCGAAGAGCGCTTTCCAGGCAATCGTGTGTAATTTTTCTGTTTGGGTCACCACCCCATCAAGGTCGAACAGCACCGCATCGAAGTCCGAGGTTGAGATCGTAACCGGCATGGTTGGAATCTGTGTGGTGCGCGGGACGTTACGCGGAACCTGCGGCCCGTATGAGAGCTACCGCAAGCCTATGAGGGGGAGCGGGTGGCGGCCATTTGTCTGAGTTTCGCCTGGAGCTTCCGCACTAATTCTTCATAAGAGCTCTTGCCGATAATGCGATAAAATTGCGTGCGAAAGTTCCGGACCATACTGATATTCTCTACGACAACGTCATAGATGAGCCATTGTCCATCGACCTGATGCAGACGGTAATTAATCGAAAAATGCTTATTCTGAGAGGGAACGAAAATACGGGTGTTGACTTCGGCAAAATTCCCGTCAATCGTCTCCTGATCGTATAAAAACTCTACTTGATCCAGATATTTTTCAGCCTGCTTGTCAAAGGTTTCCCCATAGGACTTTTCGATCAACTCGGTAAAGATTTCGATGAATTCTTCGCGCTGCTCCTCTGTCCGGTCACGCCAGTACACACCCAGGGTTCGCCGGGCAACCTCTCGCCGGTCAAACAAGGGCCGAACAATTTCGCTGACCTGCTTGATGCGTTTCTCTCGCAGGTGAGGGCCTTGATTCTCCGGAGCCTTGAGAACCAGGACAACGCGGTTGGTAGTGGAACGAACGGCTTCCAGCGGAGAGTCTGTTGTCAGCCCCCGTATCGGCAGGAAAAAGAGCGTGAGGCCGCAAAGCGTCAGCAGGAAGAGAAGTCGTGGCAGTTGCATGGACCGGATTCCTACTGCTCCGCGAGCGCGTCCTGAACAACCCGCTCGCGTTGTTGGAGGTAGCCGTCTTGAACGGCGCCATACAGATCAACAGAAAACCGGTCAACATTCTCAAACAGTTCAAGATTGAGCGAGCGAAAGTTGACCGCGTTGCCCATCACCCAGCCGCCCCGCGCTGCAATGGTCTCGGGATATGTTGGTAAGAGGTAGTTCATGGGTTGCATGGCACCGTCAACACTGAGACCAACCGCATCTCGAACGGTTGAGGGGCCAAAGAAAGGCAAGACCAGATACGGGCCGGGGGAGATGCCGTACTGCGCCAACGTCTGTCCGAAGTCAGCATGGCCGGCTTCCAAGCCGAACCAACTGTCCGCCACATCAAAAAATCCCAGACCGCCGAGAGTGGTATTGATGACGAAGCGACCGACCTCCTTGCCGGCTCCGACCAATTTCATTTGCAGGAGTTTATTACCGAGACGTGGGGCAATATTAATGTTGTGAAAGAAGCGTCCCACCCCTTGCCGAGCTCCGAGCGGAAGGATGGCGGCATAGCCGCTGGCAACTGGGTGCAGAATATACTCGTCCAGCTTGAGGTTAAAGCTGAGCATGGCCTGGTTAAAGGGTTCAAACGGATCGGCAATGGGCTGGGGAGCCACCTCATCCTGCCCCGCACTTCCCATTTGTGCCTGGGCCCTGGTGAGGAAGAATCCAGCCTGGACTATCCCCACTATGCTCACTACCACTGCCAGTTTTTTCAGCATCCTCCCCTCCCTTATAGGCTCACGAGGGCTCATCAAGACCGAGTGACCACAGGTCCATACTCTCCTCGCCATTCTGGCGCTCCGGGCTACTTTCCGTTGCCTGCTCTGGAGCCTGATTATTGCCTACATTGCCGAAAATGAATTCTCCTATTAATTGCTGAATGTCGACCGGCTCCAGCGTCTTGTCAATAGTTCCTCCGGGCGCAATGGTGGCGGAGGAATAGCCCGGCGTAATGACGATATAGCGTTCGCCAATCAGGCCCTTGGTCCTGATTGCCGCCTGTGTGTCTTCCTGTAAGGCAATCTCCTTCCGAATTTTCAGGGTGACGCGGGCTTTGTAATCAGCCAACCGAACGCGCTCGACCCTGCCTATTTCCACTCCTGCGAGTTCGATAACCGCTCCGTCTTGGAGTCCGCCGGCCGTAATAAAATCCGCATACACGGGGTAGCTGTCGGAGCCCAGCTCAACTTGGCCGAGCTGTAGGGAAAGATATCCCAGAAAGCCACATACGCCAAGCAAGAGCGTGCCAAAAAGCAGTTCTGCGTCAGCCTTCATACGCCCCGAGTTCGGATTTTAGTACACATCGATAGGACCTTCGAGTTGGCCGCTCATAAACTGCCGAACGATCGGATTATCCGACGCCTGTAGGGCACTGGGCGAGCCAGACTCAACAATCACCCCTCCATGTAGCATAGCGATATGGGTGGCCAGAGAAAAGACCGCTGGAATTTCATGGCTGACGATAACCGCCGTAAAGTCCAGCATCTGATGGAGGTCAAGAATAAGTCGATGAATGGCATTAACTCGGATCGGATCAAGGCCGGTCGTCGGTTCATCAAATAAGAGGATCTCAGGATCGGAGACGAGCGAGCGAGCCAGCGCCGCACGTTTGCGCATCCCGCCTGATAGCTCGGAGGGGAATTTGGCATCCACGCCGGCCAGTCCGACCTGGAAAAGACGTTCATGGACTTTATCCCGAATTTCAGCCTCGCTTTTTCGGGTCTTTTCCCGCAGGGGAAAGGCCACGTTGTCATACACGGACATGGAATCGAACAGCGCTCCACCCTGGAAGAGCATGCCGAACCGGTTCCGAACCCGATTGAGGGCACGGCGTCCCAAGCTGGTAATCTCTATATCGTCTATCCAAACCTGCCCGGAATCGGGACGCATTAAACCGATCAGATGCTTGAGTAAACAGCTTTTCCCAGCTCCGCTGACCCCGACCACGACGTATACCGCTCGGTCGGGGATATCGAGATTCAGCCCGGACAAGACCTGTTGGCTGCCAAAGGATTTACAGACATTAACGAGGCGGATCATGCGGCAATGCTCAATACCGGCTTCATACGACTACACGAGGACAGAACCAATGAAATAATCCCACACCAGGATCAAGACCGCACACATCACAACGGATTGCGTTGTGGCGTGACTGACCCCCTCGGCCCCATGGGCAGCATAGAATCCCTTAAAACAACTGACCCAGGCAACAATCACGCCAAACGAGAGCGATTTATACACGCCCATCCAAATATCGCTGGAATCCGCCGCACTGCTCATCTGCGTAAAATAGGCCCCCGAACTGCCGCCCAGCAGCTCAACGCCGACAATATAGCCGCCATAAATGCCAACCGTCACAAACACGCTATTCAAAAGGGGAAAGGTGATACAGGCCGCCAGAAAAATGGGGACTACCAGATACTTGATGGGGTTGAGGGCCATGACTTCGAGTGCGTCTATTTGCTCGGTAATACGCATAATCCCGAGTTCTGCGGTCAGAGCCGAGCCTGCGCGGGCCGTAATCATCAGTGCTGACAGGACCGGACCAAGCTCACGAATCAGGCTCAATCCGACCATCGGGCCGAGCGCCTCTTCGCCCCCAAAGCGCCGCAGGGCAATATATCCCTGCAAGGCAACGACCATGCCCGTAAAGGCTCCGGTAAAGACGATGAGCAGGAGAGAGCGGCTGCCGATAAAGTAAATCCGGCGGACAAGCTGACCGCCTTGCAGGGGAGGGCGAAAGATATCGACCAGGGTTGTGCCAAGAAAGATCCCCATGCGACCCATTTCGCGCAGGGTGCCGAGGGTTAGACGCCCGCACGAGCGTACAAAGCGGAGCACTCCTCTTCCTTTCTCATTGGGCGTGTCACGAGCGGGCTGGCCGCGGTCGCGTTGAGACCGAAGCCTCTCTAACGATGACACGTTCCCTACCACAGGCGTGCCGTTTGCTCAAGAGAGTCCCCCGCTCGGGGAGGGTCGAAAGAGGGGCGTGGTCCTCTTGTCAGATGGACCAAAAGAGGGATATGCTTTTCCTATTGTCTACAGCATGTGGAGGAAACACTATGGCAAACGCTGTTGGCGTATCACCTGTGGAAGAACCCTCGCTACGGGTTGTTGAAGACAGTGCTGTTGCTGAGCAAGACTCGCCAAAAAAGCAGTGGAAAAAATTACGTGAGATACTGGCCCGCCATCATGGGGAAAAAATCCTCATCATCCTGGTGGGTTACCCTGACCCCGATAATATCGCTTCCGGTTTGGCGCATCAGTTCTTGGCCAAAGAGTTCGACATCGAAGCCACGCTGCTATGCTTTCATGAGGTCAGCCACCATGAAAACCGGGCGTTGGTGAAGCGCCTTGAGATCGACCTGCAACTCTATGACGAGGAATTCGACCTCACGCCATATTCTGCCTACGCGCTGGTTGATACCCAAAATCCAGAGACCCCTATTTCGGATAAGCTCGGCGGCAAGACCCTTCTCTCCTTTATCGATCACCACCGTCGTCTGGGGACTCCGCTGGCTGAATTTGTTGATATCCGGGAGGACGCGGCCTCGACTTGCGCCATCTACACCGAATATTTGCGGGCACAATACCCCGACGGTCTGAACCCTGGCGAGACTGACCAGGTGCGACTGGCAACCGCACTCATGCACGGTATTCGTTCTGATACCATGGCGTTGATTGAGGCCAGTCGATTGGAATTTGAGGCCGCGGCGTATTTGTGGCCGTGTGTGGATCAGCCCCTTCTCAAGACGATTTCGGAAAAATCGTTGCCGCCGATTGTCATGGATATGATTCAAAAGGCCCTGGAGCGGAAGCAGGTGTTTGATTCTTTTGTGTTTACCGATGTGGGCTTTGTGCGGGGCGAACACCGCGATGGCATCCCCCAGGTGGCGGAGTTCCTGCTCCAGCGAGAAGGCACAGACACTGTCCTTGTTTTCGGTATTGTGGACGGCAAGACCGTTGATGGCTCGCTCAGGACACGGAGCGATACCGTGAATCCTGATGCGTTTTTGAAAAAGCTTTTTGGCGTGGACGAAGATCGAAAGTCTTACTATGGTGGTGGAAACATCAAGGATAAGGGCGGCTTTCAAATCCCGCTCGGTTTCCTGGCGCAATCGCCCAATAGGGACATGCTCTACGAAATGACCTGTAGCGTCGTGCAGGAACGCTTCTTCAAGGCCCTCGGTATTAAAGAATAATCCGGTGACGTCGGCCTGGTCGCGTCGTCCCTCAAGGCGATGAGCCCAGACCACCGGGAGGGACGCCGTGTCTTCAGGGGAGGTTTTGTCAGCACACCTCTCCTGAAGATGTCCGCTATGAGCCAATCCGGTTACGCAGAATGTGAAGCAGAGTGAAACACAGGAGGCCATCATGGCAGACGAACAAAGCGGTGACCTGACCTATGACATTCCTGCTGCGGTACAGGGGCAGACGGCCATTGACCCGGATACGTATCAGCAGATGTACGCTCGCTCAGTCCGCGACCCGGAAGGATTCTGGGCAGAACAGGCTGAAAAACAGCTTGAGTGGTTTCAAAAATGGGACACGGTTCTCGAATGGGATTTTCACAAGGCTGATATTAAATGGTTTCTCAACGGCAAGCTCAACGTCTCGCATAATTGCCTGGACCGGCATGTCAACGCCGGGGCCGGCGACCAGACTGCTCTCATCTGGCAGGGCAATAATCAGGACGAAAGCAAAAAATTTTCGTACGCCGAGCTTTTGGGCCAGGTCTGCCAGTTTGCCAATGCGCTCCGGGCGCTTGGAGTGAAAAAAGGGGATCGCGTGTGTCTTTATATGCAGATGATCCCCGAGCTGCCGGTGGCCATGTTGGCCTGTACGCGTATTGGGGCGGTCCACTCCATTGTGTTCGGCGCCTTTTCGCCGGACTCCCTGCGTGATCGTATCCAGGACTCTGCATGCAAGCTCTTGATTACCCAAGATACGGGACTGCGTGGGGCGAAGAACGATATCCCCATGAAGACCAACGCCGATACCGCGGCGGCTGAATGTCCGTCTATTGAGCATGTGGTGGTCGTCCGGCGCACCGGACACGAGGTCCCCATGCAGTCCGGCCGTGACGTGTGGTGGCACGAGCAGGTGGCAACCCAGCCGACGACGTGTGAGCCGGAATCCATGGACGCGGAAGATCCGTTATTCATTCTGTACACCTCCGGATCGACCGGTAAGCCCAAGGGCGTGCTGCATACGACGGGGGGCTATCTGGTCTACGCCTCCATGACCCACCGCTATGTGTTCGACTATCGGCCGGGGGATATCTACTGGTGTACGGCCGATATTGGCTGGGTGACCGGGCATAGCTATATCGTTTACGGCCCGATGGCGAACCGGGCGACGACCATGATGTTCGAGGGAGTCCCTAATTACCCGGACTTCGGTCGTTTCTGGCAGATTGTCGAGCAGCATAAGGTGAATATTTTCTATACTGCGCCAACCGCGCTCCGCGCGCTGATGAAGGAAGGCGACTCCTGGCCGGCCAAGTATGACCTGTCGAGTCTGCGCATTCTCGGCACGGTCGGCGAGCCGATTAAGAGCCCCGAATGGCACTGGTATTTTCAGGCCATCGGCCAAGAGCGCTGCCCGATTGTCGATACCTGGTGGCAGACCGAAACCGGCGGGATTCTGATTACTCCCCTCCCGGGGGCAACCAAAACCAAGCCGGGGTCGGCCACCCGGCCCTTCTTTGGCGTCCAGCCCTGCCTGGTGGACGATCAGGGCACAGAGATCGACGGTAACGGCGTCTCCGGGAATTTATGCCTCAAGTTTCCTTGGCCAGGCATTATGCGCACCGTGTACGGCGACCACGAACGCTTTATTCAGACGTATTTCTCCAGCTACCCTGGCAAGTATTTCTCGGGCGATGGCTGTCGGCGGGATGAAGACGGTTACTACTGGATTACCGGACGGGTGGACGACGTGATCAACGTGTCCGGGCACCGTTTGGGAACCGCCGAGATTGAAGGCGCGCTGGGCAAGCATCCGGCTGTGGCCGAGGCTGCGGTAGTGGGGATGCCGCACGACCTCAAAGGGCAGGGCATCTATGCCTTTGTGACGCTCAAGACCGGACAGCAGTCCTCTCCGGACATGGTGAAAGAGTTGAATAACACGGTCCGCCGGGAGATCGGCCCGCACGCCACGCCGGACAAGGTGCAGTTCGCCGACGGGCTGCCCAAGACGCGGAGCGGAAAAATCATGCGGCGTATCCTGCGGAAAATCGGCGAAGGCGCGATCGATCAACTCGGCGACACGTCTACCCTGGCCGATCCTTCCGTGGTCGATCAATTAGTCGAGGGACGGCTCTAGCCAGGGATGAACCTAATCGCATGGCTCTGCGTTTTCACAACACCCTGACGGGTAAAACCGAAGAGTTTGTGCCGCTCAGGTCTGGCGAAGTCCGTATGTATGTGTGTGGGGTCACGGTCTATGACCGCTCCCATATCGGGCATGCCCGGGCCCTGGTCGCCTTTGATGTCATCTACCGTTATCTCCAGTTCTCCGGTTATGAGGTGACCTTTGTCCGCAACTTTACGGATGTAGATGACAAAATTATCAACCGCGCCAACGAGCGGGGCATTTCTGCCGAGGAACTGACCGACACCTATATCCAGGATTTCAATAATGACATGCAGGCGCTGCGCTGCCTGCCGCCCACGCATGAACCCCGGGCCACCCAGCACATCCCGGATATGCTCACCCTTATCCAGGAACTCGAAGCCAAAAAACTCGCCTATGCGGTGGATGGAGACGTGTATTATGCGGTGGACCGCTTTGCCGCATACGGCAAGCTGGCCCACCGGCGGTTGGAAGACATGGAGGCCGGAGCACGTATAGAAGTGGACGAGCGCAAGCGCCATCCCATGGACTTTGCTCTCTGGAAGTCCAGCAAGCCCGGAGAGCCGGCCTGGGACAGCCCCTGGGGCAAGGGCCGGCCTGGCTGGCATATCGAGTGCTCGGCCATGAGCAGCAAATATCTGGGTCAGCCCTTCGACATTCACGGCGGCGGCGCCGACCTGATTTTTCCCCATCACGAAAATGAGATCGCCCAGTCCGAGGGGGCCAGGGGCTGTGCCCTGGCCCGCTATTGGCTGCATAACGGTATGGTGACCGTTGAGCAGGAAAAGATGTCGAAATCCTTGGGTAACTTCTTGACCATCGAGGCCGCGCTGAGCAGAGTCTCCACGCCGGAAGTCTTACGCCAAGTCTTGCTCTCGTCTCACTACCGGATGGCGCTCGACTTTTCGACCCAAAAACTGGCAGAGGCGGAAAAGGGACTGGCGCGCATCTATAAAACGCTCGCCCGCGCCGACGAAGCGCTTGGTGCCACCAACAATGGAGGTCGGCTGGCTGAGTCGGCTCATGTCAACCGGTTCCGTGAAGCAATGGACGACGACTGCAATACGCCCCGCGCCCTCGGCATGATCTTTGACGGTGTGCGTGAGATGAACCGTGCGCTGGATGGTGGCCAGATCCCGGAGGTGGCAGTACTCCGATCTGAAATTGCAAAAATGGGAGGAGTTCTCGGCCTGTTTCAAGAATCTCCTGCACAATTTTTAGAGCATCAAAAGCAGACCGGCCTGGCCGAAGCCAGCCTCACGCCTGAGGTCATCGAGGCCCTGATAGACGAACGGGCTGCCGCGCGGAAAGAGAAGAATTTTCAGCGGGCGGACGAAATTCGGGCGCAGCTTGCTGAGCAAGGAATCGTGCTCAAGGACAGTCCGACGGGGACGACGTGGACGGTGAGGTAAGGGCTGCTAAGGGCCATGTCGAGCCCGACACACGGTGACTTCATATCAACTATCGTCTGTTCCTCCACCCAGACAACTCGGACCAGCGTAAAGGTGAAACCTGTTGGTTTTGCGCTCACGGTGCTCGTACTCATTCTGCTGCCCGCGGGATGTGGTCATAATGGCTCGTCCGGACAGGAGAAGCCGGCGATCGTAGTGTTTGCCGCTGCCAGCCTGCGCGAGGTTGTCCGGGATATTGGCGCGCACTTTTCTGAGGCGCATCAGGTTGACGTGATCTATAATTTCGCCGGGTCCAATACCCTGGCACGGCAGCTTCAGGCTGCTCCGGTGGCCGATGTTTTTTTATCGGCGAACCCGGATTGGGTCGAGGTGCTCGACAGGGCAGAGTTAATCTTGCCTGAATCGCGCCGTAATTTTCTGTCGAATCGTCTGGTGCTCATCGGTCGAAAGGAGGCGGAGTTCCAGTTATCCACGCCCGGTCTGCTGCCCACGCTCGCATTTACCTTCCTGACTTTGGCTGACCCTGAGGCGGTGCCTGCCGGACGCTATGCCAAGACCTTCTTGCAGGCGGTCGAAACGGCAGACCGCTCGGTCTGGGAAGCTGTCAAAGATAAAATCGTTCCGACCGCCGATGTCAGGGCTGCCCTCGGCCTGGTGGAGTCTGATCCCAGCATCATTGGCATTGTATATCGAACGGATGCCATGAGTTCAGACCGGGTGCAGATCGTGTACGAGGTTCCATCCAATCTGCACCAGCCGGTCGTCTATTGCGCCGTGGCTCTCAAGAATCGTCCGTGGCCCGCACTCACGGCCCAGTTTCTCGACTTTTTGCAGAGCCTCGAAGCCCGCGCAATTTACAACACGCGGGGGTTTGTTGTAGACGAAGGAGGAACTCGTCCGCTGTCGTGACTATCATGAGTCCCGAAGTATTGTCAGTTATCCTGCTGACGCTCCAAGTCGCAACCGTATCAACTCTGATTGTACTGTTGCCAGCCACGGTCCTGGGTTACGTCCTGGCCCGATACGAATTCTTCGGCAAGAATGTTCTGTCTGCGCTGGTCGGCTTACCGCTCGTTCTGCCGCCCACCGCGGTCGGCTTTCTCTTGTTACGGCTGTTTGCGGTCGATGGACCCTTAGGGCGGGAGACGCTCGGGTTTGATTTGAACATACTGCTCACCTGGAAAGGGGCGGTCATTGCCACGGCGACCATGTCCCTGCCGCTCGTTGCGCGGACTGCAAAGGCAACGTTTGAAGGTATCAATCCGCGGCTCGAATTGATGGCTCACACCCTGGGGCACGGCCGGCTGGCCACTTTTTTTCAGTACAGCTTACCCATGGCCCGGCGCGGCTTGCTGGGGGCCGTCATCCTCGGTTTTACGCGAGCCATGGGTGAGTTCGGCGCCACAGTCACCATTGCCGGCAATATCCCAGGCAGAACGCAAACGATAGCCTCGGCTATTTTCAGCGCCCAGCAGGTCGGCGCGCAGGCCAGAGCCGATTTTTTCATGTTGGTCGCCGTCGTGTTGGGCTTCCTAGCCATTCTGAGTGCTGAACTGTTGGGACACGGCCGCGCACTCCCCAGGATGGCCCGTCCATAATGACCAGCGTTCCGCCCACCCACGACAGTCTACAGGACGGCTCGCTGGATGGCCTGACCGTGCAGGTCCGCCTCCCACTGGACCGTTTTGAGTTGAATATAGATTTGCATACCAAAAAACATGTGACCGGGATTTTCGGTGTCTCCGGGGCGGGCAAAACCAGCCTGCTGGAAACGATCTGTGGCGTCCGGCGCCAGGCGCGAGGGATTATTGCGCTGGGGGAAGAGACGTGGCTGGATAGCGATCGAGGGGTGTTTGTCAAGCCATCGCAACGGCATATCGGGTATGTCCCCCAGGATGGTTTGCTCTTCCCTCACAAGGACGTTCGGCACAATCTGCTGGCTGGCAGGAAACGCGGTGTGCGGCGCGGCCACCCCGTCCAGCAGACGTTTGAGACCGTGGTCCATATCCTCGAACTCGGCCCGCTCCTCAAACGCGCCGTGCATACCTTGTCCGGCGGCGAACGGCAGCGTGTCGCCCTCGGACGCGCCCTGTGTTCCGGACCGCGCTTGCTCCTGCTTGACGAGCCGTTTGCCTCGTTGGACGTTGCCCTGAGACGCAAACTCCTGCCCTTTCTACGGCGGGTACGGGCCGAATTCCAGATTCCCATGCTGTTCGTGTCGCACGACCCGCTCGAAGTGCAGGCCCTGTGCGACGAGCTGATCGTGCTCAGAGACGGCACGATTATCTCACACGGCGACCCACGCAGCGTACTGACCGCCTCCGATATCTTCCCCCTGGCCGAACAGCACGGCTTCGAGAATATCCTGCCCTGCTATGCGGTGGAGGGAAGTGGCAGTACCGGGCAGGTGCGCTTGGGCGAAGGGGGAGACGCTGAACGGGCGCCGGTCGAGCTGGTGACGCTCCGCTCCGAGGCACAACCGGGCGAGGCGCTGCTGGCCGGGATTCCCGCGCACGATATTATGCTGGCCACGCGGCGGCCAGAAGGGCTCTCCGCCCGCAACGTTCTGCCCGCCCGTATCACCCAACTCCGGTCTGTCGGTCATGTTGGGCTGGCAACGGCCGAACTCAGCCCCGACCTGCCGCCACTGACCGTTGAGGTGACTGAGAAGTCGTTTGTTGAGTTAGGTCTGCGGGTTGGGAGCGAGGTCTTCCTGGTGATTAAGGCAACCTCGTGTCGGTTGTACCGCACGGGAGAAAGTCGTGGGACATAACCTCCTTCCTCTCGACGGCCGGACTTGCGCTTTCACGGCCTGCGACATAGGCTTGGGACCCGATTTTCTCACAACGCGCCCGTAGCTCAATTGGATAGAGCACCGGGCTTCGAACCCGTAGGTTGGGTGTTCGAGTCACCCCGGGCGCGCCTTTTGGAAGAAATCCTTTTCCAACCCAAGAGAGCCGGGCTTGAAAATTCTGAAAATTGCTTTGGGGTTCGCGTTCAGCCTTGGCTGTGGATATCTGGCCGTGCGTGACGTGGTATGGGCCGAAGTCGTCCAAGCCTTACGCTTCGTAGACCTCGGCCTCCTTATCCTTTCGACTCTCTGGCTCGGCTTTGTTTTTCTGGCGCGGGCGTATCGCTGGCAGTTGCTCCTTGCACCGGTTGCTTCTGTACCCGTTTCGGTCTTCTTCTCGGCAACCCTCATCGGGTTTATGGGCAATAATATCCTTCCGTTGCGGGCCGGAGAATTGTTGCGACTGTACGCCCTGGCCCGTTTAGGGCCGGTCTCCGTGAGTCACGCCCTGGCAACCGGAACCCTGGATCGTGTGTTTGACATGCTGCTCATAAGTCTGCTCCTCGGTATCAGCTTCCCTCTCATACCTGGCCTGGAGGGCTATTCTGTGACAAATGCGCTGTTCTTGAGTCTCGTCGTTATGCTGCTCGGATCAGCCTGGTTTCTGGCTCAGGCAGACAATTCGAGGTGGGTGCGAAGAGTGCCGCAGCGGATACGGCCCAGGGTCGAGGAATTCCTGGATAGTCTCCAGGTCATGCGTAGTGGGCCACGCTTCTTGAAGACCCTGGCACTCTCGACGGCGATATGGGGCGGCATGGTGATCTATTTTTGGCTGTTATTGCACGCCTGCGCCTTTTCTCTACCGATTGAAGCAGCGCTTGTCGTTATGCTGCTGCTGGCTGTGGGTGTTGCGCTACCGGCAGCGCCGGGCTTTATTGGCGTCTTCCAATATGCCGTGGTGCTCGCCCTGTCTTTCTTCTCTGTGCCTAAGGAAGAGGCGCTCAGTTTCTCTATTGTTGCCCACCTTGCCCAGTATCTGCCTATTACCCTAGGCGGGCTCTTCCTGCTGCTACGCTCCGGCCTATCGCTCTGGCCGTCTCAATTCACGCTTGCAAAAAATGAGCGAGTGAACTGAAGAATTTTCGCAGTTTGCGACACGTCAATCGGTTTCGATCCTCACCAGCCCGTTAAGGCTGGTGCTTCTGGGCCACTGCCAGTCCGACCTCTCCTCATCAATGAGGAGTTTCAATCCTCACCAGCCCGTTAAGGCTGGTGCTTCTCGTGTTCCGCTGGTTCCACTCCGTCGAGCCGCCGTTTCAATCCTCACCAGCCCGTTAAGGCTGGTGCTTCTACCCGGATGCTCCAAGAGGATCAAGCTATTGCGAGTTTCAATCCTCACCAGCCCGTTAAGGCT
>JAJDZM010000121.1 GCA_022824615.1 Candidatus Binatia bacterium
TTCAAGGTGATTGATACCAATAAAAGGGAGATTCTTGGCAAAGGCGAGCGATTTCGCAAGCGATACGCCAACCAGCAACGAACCGACCAAACCCGGTCCGGCAGTGACGGCAATCCCGTCAATAGCGTCGAGAGTGATGTGGCCCTGCTCCAACGCCGCATCGAGAACGGGAAGGGCATTCTGGATGTGCTGTCGCGAGGCTAGTTCGGGCACGATCCCACCATAGGGACCATGAACCGCATCCTGAGACGAGACGATATTAGACAGGATGCGTCGTCCACGCAGAACGGCCACGGCCGTGTCATCGCATGAGGACTCAATGCCCAAGACCGTGAGGTCCTTTTGACCCGACATGTTCACGGCTCACTCTCATCGGGCAGCCGGGCAAGACCGCTCATAGCGCGTAAGCTTTGCGGAGAAATTTCCAGGCAGCGTTGGTAACTGAATCGAGCCTCCCCATATGCTCCTGAATCTTCATGAATCATTCCCTGGAGGCATTTCGTTTTCGCCATCCAATCAGCGTCCTCTTCAGATTCCGACAACGCGAGCTCCGCTTTCAGTAAAAATACCAAGGCATGGTGTGCGTCACCCTGAGCAAAGGTCGTCCGACCAAGAAAGTAATAGCCGTAGGGTTGCAAAGGGGCAATATTGACTGCTCGCTCAAAAAAGATACGAGCACGATGAAAATCTTCCTGGTTCAATGCAGTCTGGCCTTGTTCGACAAAATGGAGGGCAATACGGTCCTGGGGAGAAAATACGGCAGGATCAGGCAGGGGGGGAGCCGCGTGCTCTTGTAGCACTCCCCGATACTGTGGTCGTCTGCCGTCTTGCAGCGTCGCTTCTTCGACTTGGTTATAGGCTGTACCCTCTTGCGCGTACCCGGCAGGACCTCCACACGCCAACACAAGAGCGGCACTAGGCAGCCAGGATCTCAATAGAGAGCGCCGCAGCGCGATTACAATATATTCCACCACGGTTTTGATCGGCTCGATTGCGGTGATGGCGTATCGACTGAAGCGGGGTGCAAAGAATCAGACAGCGCCACAGGTGGTGCTCCAACAGGCAGTTTTGGTGTGGGGAGTTGGCGGTCTGCTGATGTCGTACGAACGGGGGAACGGTGCGGGGTCGGACCAGAAGTGTGATACGGACATGAAAGAATCGGCTCTTGTCCCTTTGGGAAAGCCTCTTGCATAACGTTGGGACAATGAGGAGTCGCACGCAGACCAGTTTGCTGATCAATCGCCACGAGCGTCACCCCAGGAGGAGACGAAAAATCCGTGATCGGCATCCCTACTGTCGCGCGCTTCATAAACGCGGTCCAAATAGGCAATGCCGCCTGAGCACCGGAAAGGTTGAGCGAAACTCGGCGATCAAACCCGACCCACACAACCGTTAAGAGATCGGGCGTATAGCCGACAAACCAGGCATCTCCGTAATCGTTCGTGGTGCCCGTCTTTCCTGCGGCAGGGCGGACAAATCCCCGCCGACGGGCACCTACGCCCGTTCCCTGTTTCATGACTCCCTCCAGCAGGTGAGTCAAAACATACGCATCGTCCGGATGAACCCGTCGTTTGACCGTCATCTGGTGCTGCTCAATGATTTCTCCCGTACGACTGGTGATCCAGTGAATAGACTCTGGCCGGGTCGCAACACCTTGATTGGCCAGAGTGCTGTACGCCAAGGCGACCTCAAGGGGTGTCACCTCAGCCGCTCCGAGCGCAAGTGAGGGGTAGGCCGGTAAAGGACTGGTAAAGCCCAGACGAACGGCCATTTGGCGAGCGGGTTCAAGACCGACTTCCTGGGCAATACGTGCTGTTGCCGCATTCGATGATTTTTCAAGAGCTTTTCGCAGGCTCACCATGCCACGATAGCGGTTTTTATAGTTCCGTGGACTCCATTCTTTATCTTCATAGAACCAACTGAAGGGTGCATCATTCACCAGACTGGTAGGCAGGAAGCGGCCGTCTCGCTGTTGTCTTTCTTTTTCAAGGGCCGCCAGGAACACCACTGGCTTAAAAATCGAGCCAAGTTGCCGGCGGGCCTGGCCGGTCCGATTAAACTGCGACACTTGGTAGTCACGCCCACCCACCAGGGCGAGAATATGTCCGGTTTGGGGTTGGATCGCGACCAGGCATGCCTGGAGGCGCTCTTCGGGCATCTCTCGTTTCAACTGCGGGTGCTTTTCCTCGATTTCTGCGAGCCCGGTCTGAATGACTTCACGCGCGATCTGCTGAAGTCGCATATCTAAAACAGTAAAGATATTGAGCCCGGCCTTGGTCAATGTTCCAGCAGGGTAACTGGCCTCAAGCTCTTTTCTGATGAAGTCGATAAAATACGGCGCTTTGTTTTTCTCAGGGGGCATTTGGCGCGGTCCCGCTTCTTCGTGCCGGGCTGCGTCTGCTTCCTCTTCCGTAATGGTTCCTAATGTGACCATTCTTTGGAGAATATGATTGCGCCGCAGGATGGCACGCTCAGGGTGACGGTTGGGGGCATATCGGTTCGGCGCTTTGATCATGCCGGCAATGATGGCCATTTCTCCGAGCGTTAAATCACGAGGCGCCTTTCCAAAGTAGAATCGGGCTGCTTCCCAAATACCCAAAATACTCTTTGCGCCCCGCTGACCTAAGTAGATTTCATTCAAGTAGTTCTCGAGGATTTGCAGCTTGGAATAATGGTTTTCAATGATGAGTGCCAGACAGACTTCGGTCAGCTTGCGCTTGATGGTTCTTTCTTGGGAAAGAAAGAAGTTCTTAATCAGCTGCTGCGTCAGCGTGCTGCCACCCTGGACGGTTCGTCCAGCAGTGACGTTTGCCCATAAAGCCCCCAAGATGCGCCACCAATCAACCCCGCTATGCTCAAAAAAGCGATGATCTTCGGCCGCCAGCACGGCTTTGACAAGCAGAGAGGGAACTTCGTAGAGTTTTACCACCCTGCGTTCTTCCCACGCTTGCGCATAGAAACGTGTAATGACTTCCGGCTCCGTCTCGATGGCCTGGATTTCAGTCTCATCGTCAAGATCGGTCAGGCGCTCGATCCGCCCCTGCTCTATGGACAGCAGAATCCGTCGGGCAGAGCGCTCTCGTCCGGGATACGTAGATTCTCGTAAAAAAATCTGGACCTCTCCGCTCTGAGTATTGCGCCAATAGTCTCCCCGAGCACGGATGGGGTGTTCGACCGGTTGATAATCCAAGCGGGTCAGATGGTCGAAAAGAGCCGCCTCTTCGACATTGAGTCCGGGGTAAAGGAGGAGCGGACGCGCATAGACCTGGGATGGGACTGCCCAGCGATGGTCGGAGAAACGTGTAACGGCCGCGTCTTCTAGTTTGTGGTAAAACTGCCAGCCAAGAACGCTCGCAGTTCCAAGCAATCCCAGGAAAAGACAACCAATGATTTTCCACAATATTCGCTGCATATCCATCACAAATAAGGGCGGAGAGTTGCCAATAGCGACAGCGGTGGCACTGCACTATGCAGGACGGCCTTCCCTTTTGAGCTTGACGTATCGCATCCGCAAATCGTACAGCACATTTTCCAGCATCTGCTCCTCACCTGCATCGAGGTTACCGAAAGTTTTTTGTTGTAACATGGCAAGGACGTCTATCATCTGCCGCGCCGCGGTAAGATCGATTTGGGTTGCCTGGCCAGGAGCGGCTGGAATCTCTCCGAGCGATATGAGCGCCTGCGTACTCAGGCCAAGAATAAAGCTCGAAAAAGTAATCTCAATCGGGTCAGATGTGGCCTCATGAGGGCGGCCTTGCGCTGATGTCTCCCGCGTCTCGGCTTGCGGCGGCACCGGTTCTTGCTGCGTGTCCGCAGCGCTCTCCTCTGTCTGTGTCGATCGGGGCTCTCCTGATTCTGGAGAGAAGCGGCGTCGATCAGTGACCCGAAATCCCTGGCCCTGCCCTTGTTCTTCTTCGCTCATTGCGATTGCCCTCCATTAGTATACAACCCATTATGTCACACTATAGTGGGTTCTCACATACTTTGACACTCAGCGGGCACTTCCAGACCAGGCAAGAAGTCTTTCCAGGACTTGCTCTGGCGTCACTTCTTCCAGGGAAATCCCCGCTCGATCCGGCCATTTCTCGCGGTAGCGGGTATTTTTGATGACCTGTAGACCTCCCCCGAGAGGACGCCATTGTTCAGGTCGAGTCGGCCCAAATATGACGATACCGTGTACGCCGACCGCCCCGGCAAGATGGCTCACTCCAGAGTCGTTTCCTAGATAACGGGTTGCTCGGGTAAGGATACTCGCGACCTGAGGGAGTTCAAGAGATGTCTCAACTTGACCGCAGCGCCGCCAATACTCGGCCTCCTCCGTCTCGGCGGGCCCAAGCAATATGAGCACTTCCCGGTCTCCGCTTTTTCTCCACCACTCGACTACCTGCCGAAATCCTTCTGCTCTCCATCGTTTTCTCTGCCCACCACTGCCTGGATGGACGATCAAGACATGCTTTGACTCCCACCCTCGTTGTCGCCAATATTCCACCCCCCATTGGAGCCATTGCTCTTTGAGCTGTACGGGAGGAGG
>JAJDZM010000170.1 GCA_022824615.1 Candidatus Binatia bacterium
ACCGCATTGAACGCATGTTCGGCCGCCTGAAGGACTGACGCCGCATCGCCACCCGTTACGACCGGTGCGCCCACACCTTCTTCAGTGCCATCTGCCTGGCGGCTACCGTGCTCTTCTGGTTATGCGTCCTGAGCCTAGAAAGCATTATGAAATTGACGCCTGATCGATTCGAGCAGCTTGTAGTCAACCTGCTGGAGAAAATGGGCTACGGGAAAGGCGAGGCTGTCGGACGTAGCGGCGACGGCGGCATTGACGGCATCATCAATCAGGACCCGCTCGGCTTGGAGAAAGTCTATATTCAGGCCAAACGCTGGTCGAGTCAGGTCGGCGAGCCGGAGATACGCAACTTCTCCGGCAGCCTCGACGCTAAAGGCGCGGCGAAGGGCGTCTTCATCACCAACTCAACCTTCAGCAACACCGCCAAGGAAACCGCCCGGAACATCTCAGCGGGTAACAAGCTCATTCGGCTGATTGACGGACAAGAGTTGGCAGTACTAATGGTCCAGCATGGCGTCGGCGTGGTCACGGTATCCACCTACGAGGTCAAAAAGATGGACGAAAACTATTTTGCCGAGGACGTTTAGCCCCATGTCGGATTACGCTTCGCTCATCCGACCTACCCCACTACTATGTTTAAGGCGGTGCTTGGCATGAGTAGATACGGACAGCTTCTTCAGAAGATTCTCAGCGGCCGGTCGGATGCTCATATCCGATTCGATGAGCTACGCGCCCTGTTGAAAGCGATGGGATTTGACGAGCGCATACGCGGCAGTCATTATATCTACCGAAAGCAGGGACTCATGGAGAAACCCAACTTGCAACGGGACGGCGGCCATGCAAAGCCGTATCAGGTCCGACAAATCCGCCGCTTGATCCTGAAATATCACCTGGGAGAGGGCGACTGATGCATAAGTTTGAGATCATTCTCTACTGGAGTAACGAGGATCAGGTGTTCGTTGCCGAAGTGCCTGAACTGCCGGGATGTATGGCACATGGCGACAGTCAGGAAGCCGCGCTCCAACACATCAAGGAAGCCATACAATTATGGATTGATACGGCGCGGGAATACGGCGATCCTGTGCCGCAGCCCAAGGGTGAACGCTTGATGCTCGCCTGACCATGGCGCACGGAGCAAGGGCGAAGGAATCACCGAAAGGAGTATGTCAGCACATGTGGCGGGTAGGCGTTGACGTTGGCGGAACATTTACCGACCTGTTTGGCTGGGAAGAAACGACCGGTGAGCGTGTCACGGCCAAGGTGCTGACCACGCCGTGGGACCGCTCCGTTGGCGTTATTGAGGCCGTCAAAAAGGCCGCCCGGGATTCTGTTGAAGCGGTTGAGCAATCGGGTATTCCGTTCGACCAGATATCCTGCCTGGTGCATGGCACGACCACCGCAACCAACGCCCTGATCGAGCGCTCATACCCGGCCCCGGCCCTGGTTACCACCCAGGGGTTTCGGGATACTATCGAAATCGGTCGTCAGCATCGGAAAGACCTGTACGACCCCTATCAGGTCAAACCCAAGCCGCTCATTCGGCGGCGCCATCGCTACACGGTTCCGCAGCGCATTAACGTTAAGGGCGAAGAAGAACGCCCGCTCGATACCGCAGCCGCGCAGCAAGTGGCCGAAACCATCAAGACGGAGGGAATTCGCTCCATTGCCGTATGTTTCATCAATTCCTATGTCAACGCCGACCATGAGCGGCAGATGCGCGACATCCTGCTCGAACATATTCCTGAGGCGCATATTATGCTGTCGGGCGAGACGCGGCCCCTGTTTCGCGAGCACGGCCGATTTGTCACCACTGCGGTAAGCGCCGCGCTCAAGCCGGTGATGGGAGCCTATTTCGATCATCTGCTGGAGCGCCTCACCCAGCAGGGCTTTGACGGCTCCCTGCTGATTCTCAAAAGCAGCGGCGGCGTCATGGGTGTTGATCTGGCCAAGGAACATCCCGAAGAACTGCTGGAGTCCGGGCCGGCCGGCGGGGTCGCCTATGCCGGCTATCTGGCCGATGCCATACACGAGCCCAGCATTATTTGCGCGGACATGGGCGGTACGAGTTTTGACGCCTCGATAGTCGAAGACGGCAAGGGCCTCGTCACCCGCGAGTATGAACTCGAATTTGAGCTGCCGATCATCCTGCCCATGCTCGACATCCACAGCGTGGGTGCCGGCGGTGGTTCGATCGGCTGGGTGGATAGCGGCGGCTCACTCCGGGTGGGGCCGCGCAGTGCCGGTTCGCAACCGGGGCCGGCCTGTTATGGCAACGGCGGGACCGAGCCGACGATCACGGACGCCAACCTGCTGCTCGGCCGCCTGGAGCCGACTCTGGGGGGGAAGATCAATCTGGACCGGCAGGCGGCGGAACAGGCGGTGAGTCGCGTGGCTGAGCACCTGGGCCTGTCTCCAGTCGAGACCGCAGACGCCATGATCCAGATCAGTTGTGAGATCATGGCCCAGGCCGTCAAGAAGGTCATCATCAATAGAGGCCGGGACCCGCGCGATTTTGTGTTGACCAGTTTTGGTGGAGCCGGGCCCATGCACGCCTGCTTTGTCGCCCGGGCCATGAATATCCCGAAAGTCATCGTCCCGGCGGCCGCCGGGGTGGCCTCGGCCTTTGGCGCCACCGTCATGGATGTCCGTCAGGATGTCGAGCAATTCATGTACGCCCCGATTGGGGAGGTTGACCTGGACCGGCTGAATAGCGCGTATGCCGAACTCGAACGGACGGCCCGTACCCTGCTCGCCCGCGACAATATCCCGGCGGAAAATGTGCTCATCAACCGCACCGCCCAGATGCGCTATGTGGGCCAGACGTATGAAATTGAAACCCCCATTCCGGAAGGAGCGCTCACCGGAGACGCGCTCGCCACCATTGCCGACACCTTTCATGCCGTGCACAAGCAGGAGCATGGCGTCAGTTCGGACATCTTCGATCCGGCGTTTGTCTCGCTGAGTGTCGCCGCCACCGCGCCAACCGCAGCCCTACCTCCCTATAAAAGTGTCGCCACGGAAAATGTCGTGGCCATGAAAAGCGCGCGCGCGGTGTATTTCTCTGGAGAATGGATCGACTGTCCGATTTACAACGGCCAGATTCTCCAGCCCGGCGCCGAGCTTCAGGGACCGACGATTCTTGAATACCCGGATTCGGTGGCCGTGCTGCCGCCCGGCGCGCAGGCAACGGTTGATACCCAGGGGAATCTTATTATACAGGTAGGATGATAATCGGGCAGATTTGCAGGAGGATAGTCATGCAATCCAGCGCACTCGAAAAAACGGGCGACAGTATTAAAAACCGGTCAGGACTCGATCATATTACCTTTGAGGTCCTGCGGAATCTGTTTGAGTATACCTGCGATCGGATGACTGCGGTGCTCCAGCGGGCGTCGTTCTCGCCGATTCTGTCCGATATGGTGGATTTCTCAAACGCTATTTACGACCCGGAGATGCGGCTGCTGAGTCAGGCCGCAAACGTTCCCGTCCACCTGGCGGCCATGAAGTTTTCGGCCCATGCCGTGCGGGACGAGTTCGGCATCGAAAATATGGAGGACGGCGATATCTATGTAGTCAACGACCCCTACCGGGGCGGTACCCATATTAACGATATCTCCTGGATCAAGCCTGTTTTTTACAAAGGCACGGAGCTGCTGGGCTTTGCGGTCAGCCGGGGTCACTGGATGGACTTTGGCGGCGGGGCGCCAGGTGGCCAGTCGTGGGGCACGCATATTGCGGAAGAAGGGCTCCGTATCCCGCCCATCAAGGCGTTTGAAAACAATGTGGTCAAACCGGAAATCCTCAAGATTCTGCTGGCCAATACGCGCACCCCGCATTTTATCCAGGGCGACCTCCAGGCCCATGTCGGCTGTCTCAAAGCCGCGGAAGAAGAAATGCAGTCCGCGGCCGAGCGGTACGGGCTGGAGACGATCAAGGCCGCCATGGCCGAGCTGATCGCCTATACCGAGCGGATTGTCCGCAAGAAGATCGAGAGCATCCCGGACGGGGTGTATACCGGCGAGGATTATGCCGATACCGACGGCCAGAGCGATGATCCCGTCAAAGTCAAAGTGACCCTGACGGTCAAGGACTCGGATATTACCGTGGACCTGACCGGCTCCGACCCCCAATGTCTCGGCGCCATCAACTCGCCCAAGGCCAATACCCATTCCGCGGTCTTTTACTCCCTCCAGTTTTTCCTGGAGCCCAGCGCGCCGCAAAACGAGGGTATGTTCAACCCGATCAGCGTGGTCTTACCCGACGACTGCTGGCTGAACCCCAAATGGCCGGCCCCAACCATCGGCTGTACGGTGCTGGCCGCCCCGAAAGTCGCCAGCGCGGTGTGGCAGGCGATTGCCAACGCCCTGCCCGAGCGCGCGGTCGGTTCTGCGTGTGGCGACTGTAACTGGTTTGTATGTGGCGTGCGTGAGCCGGACGGGAAAACCGATGTCTTCTCAGACCTGCCAGCCGGCGGCTGGGGCGGCACCCCGCTTAGTGACGGCATGAATGTCACCATGGACCCGCTGGGCAACTGCATGAATATGGAAGCGGAGACCGCAGAGCTGATGTTCCCGATTGCCTATGAAGCCTTTGATATTCGGCAGGACTCGGCCGGGGACGGTCACCATCGGGGCGGGGTTGGGTCCAATCTCAAAATTCGCTTTCTGTGCGAAGGCGCGATGAGCGTGGAAACGGCCCGGACGCGCGAAGGTGCCCCAGGGGTGAATGGTGGACAGCGTGGTCTGCCTCAACGTTTGTGGCACCTATCTGCGGATGGCACGCAAAAAATTATCGGCGGTCTGACCGAGGACAATCGGTGGCTCAACCCCTTGCTGCGCGGTCACAAGCTCTCCTATGGCGATACCTTCTGGTTTGAAACCACCGGTGGCGGTGGCTGGGGCAACCCGCTCGACCGTCCGGTGCAGGAGGTCCTCGACGATACGCTGGACGAGTATATCTCTGTGGAAAAGGCGCGGAGCGTCTATGGCGTGGTGGTGGATATGGCAACCAGGACGGTTGACGAAGCGGCCACCACAGCCCTGCGGGCATCCATGCGCACCGGCGACGCCTAGGCCACGTACAACAAAATCCTCCCTATCCTCTGAAATAACGGGCGTCCTGCCCGCCTCCGGGTTCCCTGTGGGTAGCCTCTACGGCTACCCTAACCGGGGAAGTACGGCTGGAGAACAAACTGAGAAACTATCGATATCTTTGTGAGAAGGAAGCGCATCAAAAGCCATGGCGGGAATACGAGAGCGGGGACTACTCGTTCGCCGCTATATCCTGGAGCACGTTGATTCCAATTCCCAACACATTACCCGTTCCACAGCTTTCCAATTCGGAATCTCCCGTCAGGCTGTCAACAAACATCTCAGTCGCCTTGTCAAAGAAGGGTTCCTGACGGCGCGCGGAACGACGCGCAACCGCACATACTCACTCACTATCCTGGAGAAAAAGCGCATTGAGGTTCCGCTCATCAGCGAGACGGCTGAGGAGGCGGAATCCGAGATAAATAGTCGGCGGGGGAGAGCGGGGGCGGCTCGCCCCTATAATCCGCGCTAACTTTCCTTTTTGAGACGCTTGCGGCTGGCGACAAGACCGGCCTGCTGTTCTGCGGTCAGGGTCGGATAATGCAGATCCAGTTGCTCAAGGGCCTGCGCCAATATCTGCGCCACGGCCAGACGCATATAGGGCTTGTTGTCCGCAGGAATTGCATACCACGGTGCCCACGGAGTAGACGTCTGATTCAGACAGTCTTCGTAGGCCTGCATATACGTGTCCCAATAGGCACGCTCGGCCGTATCGGCCTCCGAGAACTTCCAGTGTTTTTCCTGTTTCTTCAGACGGTCCAGGAAGCGCCGGCGTTGTTCTGCCTTGGAGACGTTGAGCCAGAACTTGAGCACTATCGTGCCGTTCCGAACCAGGTGCTTCTCATAGTCCTGGATTGACTCAAAGCGATACCCCCAGAGGCGGTCGTGGTCCTTCGGCCAGGGCAGGTGCTGGCGGGTCAGAAATTCGGGGTGGACCCGCGCGATCAGCACCTCTTCATAATAGCTGCGGTTAAAGATGCCGATCCGCCCACGCTCGGGCAGGCGGAGCGTCGCCCGCCACAAGAAATCGTGGGCGTATTCTTCTACTGACGGCGCCTGGAACGAGAAGACCTGAAACCCGGCCGGGTTCAGCCCCCGCATGACGGCCCGAATCGTTGAGTCTTTGCCCGCGGCATCCATAGCCTGGAAGATGCACAGAACCGCATACTGAGTCTGGGCATACAAAACGCGCTGCCGCTCGTCGAGGCGAGCGGTCAACTGCGTAAGCTGCTTCCGACACTCGGCGGTCCCGGGTGCCTTCTTCCCAGGGCCGGTCGGCGCGTCCTTTATCAGGAAGGTTCCGTCGCACGGCACCTGAAACGGGCTGTCGGGCGGCGTAAAAAATTGCGGGGTCTTGTGGTGGTTTGTCATGAGACTCAACTATCCCGTTTGCGTTCTTCCTCTATTGACCTGGCGCTCGCGTTTGCAACCAGCACGACGGTCTCGTCCGGTTTTGCCAGCCACACGAAAGCACAGGTCCGTTCCGGCTCCTCCGTGAGTGGGCCGGTCGTAACACCGCGGGCAATAACGGTCTCATTGGGCCACACCGGGTTGGTAAACTTGATATCCAGCCGGCCACTCGTCCACCAGGCGGTGCCAAAGCGTTCTTCGAGAATATGGGCCGCATAGGCCATGGTCATCCGCCCGCCGATCACGACATCGCCAAAACCGAGTTTTTTCGATTCCTCGCGGTTAGTGTGGTAGTTGGCGTCACCGTGAAAAAACCGGTCGCACATCTCCAGAGTGATGACGCGTTCGAGCGGCCCAAACGGTTCGCCCTCCGGGACAACGAAGCGCCGCGCGCCCTGTTTGGCCTTTGGGTCGCGAAAGGTGAGCTGCCCGTCGTGCTGATCGAGCAGATAGCTCTGGTGGTGTCGCGTGCGCAGGGCCAGTTCTCCCGAGTCTGCGCGCAGTTCGACCTCGTACCGCACCACCGAACGATTACGCTTGGGATAAATATCCGTGATCCGGGCGGTTGCCGTATACGTCCGGCCCGGCGTCAGCGGCGCGAACAATTCCCACTCCTGGCGCATCCAGAGATGACCAAAGTGATTGCTGAACGACGACTGTGCGAAATAAGCATTGTCCGGTCCAGTAGCGATCATGGAGGGGACAGGAGCGGCCTGCGGACACGAGAGGTTCAGACCGTTGTAGTAATCGTTTAAGATATCTTCGGTAACAGTGAAGGAGACACTGCCAAGCTCTTTACCGATATACGGTTCTGTCGTCTTCGGTGCATCCTGGGTCATACTTTCCTCCTGAGAACGCGACAGGAATTTCCCTCTTGCTACGCCGCCACCGAGAGCCTGTCGTCCGGGTCTTCCACCTCCAACAGCTCAACAACATTGCCGTCAGGGTCACGACCGTAGGTCGCACGCAGCCCCTTACCGGCTTTCTGCGGCGCGCAGTGGAACGTCATCCCCGCGGTTTTGAGCCGTTCGTATTCAGCGTCAATATCCTCCACTTGTAGACACAGGTGGGTAATACCATGGTCGCACACCGGACGATTTGGGTCGCCGGGCTTGGGCTCTGGTGTGGCGTACTGGAACAGCTCCACGCAGGCGTTCCCGGCCTTGAGCATGACGACCTGCGACGAAGAGTCCTTGAGTCCCACAATTTGATCAATTGATTTTGTCCCTGCTTTCCAATCAAACGCAAAGACCTCTTCAAAACCGAGCAGATCTTTGTAGAAGCGCAGCGCGCGTTCGATATTCCCAGTCGAGATAGCGGTGTGATGGATACCTTTAATCATGATCCCCCTCCTTCTATGGTGTTCTCATTCTTTATCTTTTGCCTGCCTGTGACCGCGAGGGTGCCACATTCCATTTTATTTTAGTGAAAATTTGCCTTTGGTGAAAAACTTGGGCTGGAGGAGCCAGACGAGTTCTCCCCGGCCAAAAGTTACCGCATGCCAGCCGGGAACGATCAAATCGATACGGGCCAAGGCTGCGGTCGGAAACCGGATATTGCCGCCGCCGATCAGAAAGCTCGCCAACTCTGACCAGGTCGGTTCATGACCGACGAATAAAACCGTCGTCGCACTCTTGGGGAGGGCGCGTATTTCTTCCAGCACCGCAGCAGCATCGGTATCATACAGGGCGTCGCTTATTTCCGTCGGACATTTCCATTTGCCTGCGGCCCGGGCCAGCTCCAGTGTCGTTTTTGCCCGAACTGCGGACGAGGTCACGATACGGTCCGGCATTTGGCCGGAAGCCGCCAGAATCCGCCCCATTGCCCGTGCTGCGGCAATGCCCCGTTTTGTCAGCGGGCGGGCGTGATCATCCTCGGTCGCCGTGCCCCAGTCAGACTTGGCATGCCGAAAAAGCAGGAGGTGTTTGGTCGGAATCGGTTGGGTCATAAGTCAGCTACCATTTGCGAGAGGGGCGCGAGCCAGCAGCCCGCAATCCGGTCCAGGTCTTTCATGTCAGTCCAACCATGGGTCCACCGTTAATTGCCGCCGCCTGACGATAGGCCGGACGAGCCGTCAGACGCCGGGCATAGTCGATCAGCACGGTGGCTAAAGGAATTTTACAGTAACGAGCCCAGGTCAAACAGGTAGTCAGCAGGATATCGGCACAGGTAAAGCTTGCCCCCAATAGGTACGGCCCGCCGGAACGGAGGGCCTGCGTCACAACGGCAATCTGCCGTGCAAAACCCTCTTTTGCGGCTTGCAGCGCATTCGGAGCCGCGCCATACAGATAGGCGAGGTCAGCGTGCCGCCGCAGAATGTATAAGGTGTGGGCATCAAGCTCGGTCATAATGAAAAAACACCACTGATCGTACAGTCCCCGCTGCGGAGTACCCGGACGGGGGACCAGTCCGGATTCCGGCCCATAGTTTTCGACCAGATAATTGATAATCGCGGCACTCTCGGCCAGGACCAGAGCCCCATCCTGGAGCACGGGAATCTTACCGCGCGGGTTGAGGGCACGAAACTCGGCGGTCTGCGTTTCTCCCGTCCGCGAACCAATCAGGTGTTTTTCATACTCCAGACCGAGTTCGTGTAACACCCAGTGCGGACGGATGGTGCGGGTTGTTCCTGCACCCCACAGGATGAGATGGGGGGATGGGTGCATATCGGTCATGCGCGTACTCCTCACCGGTGCGCGGTTCTTTTATGGCCTCGTCGCACTCTCGCGCAGGGCTAGGCGGCCACATGCACCGGCGGACGCTTGTCCGCCCACGGCTTTGCCTCTTCCAACTGAGCGGCCAGGCGCAGCAGCCCTGCTTCGTCCCCGAAATGCCCGACAAACTGGACACCGACCGGCAGGCCGTCGGCGCTCCAGTGCAACGGCAGGGAAATCGCCGGCTGTCCGGTCGTATTAAAGAGTGGCGTAAAGGGGACGTAGGAGAAGACCTGACGGGTCCACTCCATGGCCGTCATACCGGCCCGGTTCTGATTCACTTCTCCGTGCGGCGCGGGCGGCGTGGCAATCGTGGGCGTTACAAAGACATCCAGGTCTTCAAAGAAGCGACCGACGATGCGGGACAGGCGGCCCCCATGATCCAGGGATTTCAGCAGATCAACCGCGGAATACTTCTTGCCGTCTTCCCAGCAGGCCAGCGTCACGGCTTCCAGCGTATCCGGACTCGGCGAACGACCCATTTCCACAGCCAGATCTTCAACCGCCATAGCGTTATAGGCAGTCCAGATGACGTGAATCCTTTCAAGGAACTCCTCCCAGTCATACTCCGGGCGGCCTTCGTACACCGTATGGCCGAGTTCCTCTAGCACGCGCACGGTGTCATGGACCGCCTGCTCACATTCCGGGTCAACCTTTTCGCCCGAAGCGGGCGTTGTGGTCCAGGCAATACGCAGCTTCCCCGGCGCGGCACCCACTTCCTCACGGTAGGGACGGGCCGGCGGGACCGGGATGCCAGGCGCACCGGCATCGGCTCCAGCCACGATGTCAAGCAGGGTCGCGGAGTCGCGCACACTCCGTGAGACAACAAACTCACACGCCAAGCCACACAGCGGGTCAGAATAGTCAGGCCCGGTGGGCACCAGATCGCGCGAGGGCTTGAGGCCAACCAGACCGTTACACGAGGCCGGAATACGAATAGAGCCACCACCGTCGTTGGCATGGGCAACCGGCACAATGCCGGCGGCAACCGATGCCCCGGAACCGCCACTCGAACCGCCGGCGCTATGACCAGCCTTCCACGGGTTGTGGACCGGCCCGAACAGGACGGTCTCCGTTGTCGGGTTATAGCCCAACTCTGGCGTCTGGGTTGTTCCGGTCAGCACGAACCCGGCACGCCGGAAGCGCGCCATGAGCTCGGAATCCTCGGGAGCGACATAGCCCTGGGCCAGCCGCGAGCCCATATCGAGGCGGACTCCCTTGGCGTGCAGGACGAGTTCCTTGATGAGAAACGGCACGCCGCTAAAGGGGCCTTGCGGCAGCCCGCCCCGAATTTCAGCCTGTGCCTGGTCTGACAGCACCTGGAGTACGGCGTTCAGTTGCGGGTTGACCTTTTCAATAGCCTGGACGGCAGTGGCCACCAGTTCTTCGGCGCTGACTTCTTTACGCGCAACCAGTTCAGCCAGCCCAAGACCGTCATACTTTGCATATTCACTCAGAGACAGCATCGTCGTACCCTCCTTCGTTGAGTAGCGTTTACTCTACCACGTCGTACTCGAAATCGTCCACGCATCTGTAGAGGGGTTGCACCGGAGGGGAGTTAATACAGTTCATATTTTGCCAGGCGTCCGTCCAGTCCGCCGTTGACGAGCGGTTTTTTCCACGCCGGTTTGAGGCCGATACGCTTCAGGTACTGACGGTCTCCACAATAAATGAAAGCCGTCGAGCCTTGACAGCGCTGTTTGAGGAAATCGCCCAGGCGGGCATAGAAAGCATCCAGATTGTCCTGTTTGCCCATGCGGAGGCCATACGGCGGATTGCACACAATGACCGCGTCGTCGATCCGACGAATCTGAAAAGCATCGCGTTGCTTGACCGAGATGGCACTACCGGCGGGAAAGGCGGCGCAGTTGACCCGCGCGGCGTGAACGGCTTCAGGATCAATATCGCTACCGGAGATGAGACCCTGAGGAGGAGGACGCAGCGCAGCCCGTCCGTCTTCTTGCACCTGCCGCCAGAGTCTCGTGTCGAAGTCGGGCAGGGACTGGAAACCGAATCGCTGACGAAACAGTCCCGCCGGCATCCGTGCAGCCGACATATAGGCCTCGCACAGTAGGGTGCCGGAGCCGCAGAACGGATCGTACAGCGGTCGGCGTTCATCCCATTCAGTATGGTGAATGATAGCCGCGGCCAAGGTCTCGACCAGGGGCGCCTGAACGCTTTTTTTTCGATAGCCGCGGCGATGGAGCGAGCCTCCGGACGTATCCAGGCTGATCGTGGCCTCATCATTATGGATGTACAGATTAATCCAGACGTCCGGCTCTCTGGTATCGATGGACGGACGCGCGCCAGTGGCGGCTCGAAAAGCGTCAACCACCGCGTCTTTCAGCCGAAGAGCAGCAAATTTCGAGTGCCGTAGCCGGCTGTTGGCCACGGTGGCAAAAACAGCAAAGGTTTGCGACGGATCAAGGAAGTCCTGCCATTCGATCTCTCTCGCCTTTTTGTACAGATAGCGGTCGGAGTGACACCTGAACGACGTGAGCGGAGCGAGCACGCGGGTAATCAGGCGAGCATAAAAGTTAATGGTATAGAGCGCCTTTGGTGAGGCGGTAAAATAAATTCCCCGGTACGTCGGACTGGTCTCTCGGGCTCCGAGCGTGCGAAGTTCTTGCTCGGCAATGTCCTTGATATCATCCGCTACTTGGGCAAAGTAGCGCTGCGTTTCCTGATAGCGGTACATGAAAAGTATCCGGAGTGACAAAAGCATTTACAAATGCCGGTCCACAAAGGTTCGAGGAGTGACGACCTGCACACGACGATAGCCCGAAGTCTTGAGGAGTGCCCGGTCTCCACTCACGACAACGCGACATTTTCCAGCAAGCGCACACGCAAGGAATTTATCATCGTCCGGGTCGCTACATATCTGCCGGGGAAGAGGGTGGACCTCGACGACATGGGCGTGGGCGAACAGCAAGGTCAGAAAGGGGTCAAGGGAGACGCCAGGAAATTGTTCTGCTAATCGGCGTCCAACCAGTTCATATGCCTCAAAGACTTCTCGTGAGCCGACGAGCTGGACCTGACCGTTTCGCCAGGCCTGAAGGATGAGATACGGAGGGCCGCTGAAGAATACGCCCGACACAAAAACATTCGTGTCGAGAACGATCCTCACTTGGTTCCCCGGACACTCTTCAGCGCAGCCGTAATATCCGAGCGCTTCATTCCGGCGTTCCGCGCCTGCCGTCGAGCTTCGGCAATTAACACGTCGAAGTCGGCTAGTGTGGGAGGTGCAATTTTTTTGAGAATGACAACATCGCCCTCCCCAACCGCGACAAATTGGGCGCCTGGCTCAAGCCTGAGCCGCGTGCGAATTTCCTCAGGAATAACGACCTGCCCTTTTGACGACATTCTGGTTGTTGCCAGCGTTGACATACGCGCCCCTTATTTAATCTTACAAGTAAGATTAAGCGGTTCCGACCCGATAGGCAAGCGCTGATCGCTGCCAGGACTCGGCAGGTGCCAGACACAGAGATCGAACCGATTCCCTCACTTCTTCTTCTTCCCGCCTGGCCAGTATTCCTGCGCGCCCAACCCTTCGAGCGCCAGGCCGTAGCCAAGATTGTCGAGCATCAGCTTCTTGAGTTGCTGGGTCAGCGCGACGCGGGCATAGCGAACGGTCAGCCGCGGTTGTTTGGAGACAATCTCTGCCAGCTCCCAGGCCCGCTCAAGCAGTTTCTCACGCGGCATGACCTCATTGACCACCCCGAGCGTCAACGCTTCTTGAGCCGAGAGCTTTTGACCGGTGAGCAGGAAGTAGCGCCCTCGATTCGCACCCAAGAGGAGCGGCCAGACAATATGTACCCCGTCACCCGGCACAATGCCGTTGGGGAAATGCGGGGCGTCCTGGAATACCGCGTCGTCCGAGGCCAACACAATATCGCACAGCACCGCCAACTCGGCGTGAATGGTGGCCGGCCCGTTGACCGCGGCAATCATGGGTACCTCAATGTCCAGATGGTTCATGAGGAGCTTTTTGGCATCCCAGTAAATATGATCCCACAACTGGGGCGTGATCTCCCACTGACCCTCTCGGGCGTAGCGGGCAATGAATTTGTCCTCCGTGCCGGTAATAATGACGGCTCTGTTCTCCGGGTCACTGCCAACATCGTAGAAACATTTTCCCAACTCCGAGTGCGGGCTCTCTCCCCAGCGCAGGGTTTTCCCATCCGTGTGGAGCGTGAGTTGCAGAATTCCGTTGCGCCGCTCCATCTGAACATGCTTATACTGATTGCGGTACTCGTCGAATGTTGCCATAGCAGCCTCCCTTCTGCCTTCGGTTAAACCACGCCCGATTTGGGAGGACAAGGTTTGGACGCACGGGCAACCTCCTCATGCGTCTCACAAGGAGGAAGAGATGGACTTTGGACTGCTGTTCGCGTTTGAGAACCCACGGCCCTGGCAGGTTTCATCGGCTCAACTCTGTCGGAGCATGGTCAGACAGGCGGTGCTGGCCGAAGAGTTGGGCTACGACCATATCTGGACGGCAGAACACCACGGCACCGACGACTACTTCCCAGCCCAGTTCCCGCTGCTGGCCGCACTGGCGACCCAGACCAGCCGCATTCGGCTCGGAACCTATATCGTCATCCTGCCGCTCTACCATCCGCTTCAGGTTGCGGAAGAAGCGGCAACGCTCGATGCCCTATCGGACGGCCGCTTCGACTTGGGTCTGGGCCAGGGCTATGTGGTGGACGAATACGCCGCTTATAACATCCCTCGCTCCCAGCGTCCGGCGCGGATGGAAGACGGGCTGGCGATCATTACCGGGCTGTGGACCCAGGAGGAGTTTGCCTACACCGGCAAGCATTTCACGGTCGGGCCCATTTCTCTTCGCCCCCGGCCGGTGCAAACGACTCCTCCCCTGTGGGTTGCCGGGCTGACGCCGAAATCGATCGACCGGGTTGCCCGCTACGGCTGTCATTTTGCGGGTGCGGGCAGTGCCCATACCACGCGGCTGTACGAAGACAGTCTGCGCCGCCACGGTCATGATCCGAAGAATTTTCATAAAGCCGCGCTACGATTAGTCTACCTGTCCGACACACGGGCGCGGGCCTGGGAAGAGTGCGCGCCGCACGTGCGGCATCGTATGGCCGTCTATACCCAAAAGCTCGACGAAGCCGGGGATTTTCAGATTCCCGGTGGCTATTTTGGCGTCGAGCCGTTACCGTCCGCCGAAGAGCTTGGCAAAGCCGAGGGACTCCATTTCTTTGGCGCACCGCCCATCATCGGAACACCCGAGGATGCAATTCAGGAGATTACGCGTTCACAGCAGGAAGCCGGCGTGACCCATCTGGTCATGTGGATGCAAATCGGCGGCATAGATCCACGCCGGGCGGAGTATTCCATGCGTTTGTTTGCCAGAGAAGTCATGCCTCACTTTGCAGCACAGGAGGGCTGATCATGCTGCCCCGACTCGGTATTCAGGACATCGCTCAATACAGTCAAGAACTTGGCTTGGAACTCACCCCGGCTGAGATGCAGAGCATGCACGCTCGTATGCTTGAACACATCGCAACCTTCGAAACCTTTCAGGAACTGAGGATTGAGGAGCAGCGTCTGCCCCTCCGCTATACCGACCGAGACCCCGGCTATCGGCCAACCGACGAAGAAGACCCACTGAACGTTTTCATTCGGAAATGTCGAATCGAGGGCGCAAAAGATGGACCGCTCTCAGGCAAGACCATAGGCTTGAAAGACCATATCAGTGTAGCTGGCGTGCCCCTCACGCTCGGCTGCCATTTTATGGACGGCTATATCCCGGACTTTGACGCGCCGCTTGTCACCCGACTGCTCGACGCTGGAGCCACCATCGTGGGCAAAATGAATATGGAGGACTTCTCCTTTGGCGGCCCAGGGCTCAGTGGCGTGGGCGACTTTGGGCGACCACTGAACCCGCATAATACGGCTCACGTCACAGGCGGTTCTTCTTCAGGGTCTGGCGCGGCGGTCGCCGCGGGTCTGGTTGACGTGGCCTTTGGCGGGGATCAAGGCGGGTCGGTCCGGCTGCCGGCGGCCTGGTCGGGGACCGTGGGCCTGATGCCCACACACGGGTTGATTCCCCACACTGGGGTGTTCGGCCTGGACCCGACGATCGATTACGTGGGTCCACTCGCTCGGACGGTCGAAGATATCGCTCTCATCCTGGAGTGTGTGGCGGGTGCGGACGGCTATGACCCGAGGCAGACCGCCCTGCCGGTCCAATTGCCGAGCTATACCCAGGCATTAACTCAGAACATCGAGGACGTCCGCCTCGGTATTTTAGCTGAGGGCTTTGGTTTTCCCGGCAGCGAGCCCGAGGTTGATCAGACCGTCCTCAACGCGCTCACGACCCTGGAACAATCCGGAGCTCGGCTTGAGCGTGTCTCCATTCCGCTGCACGACAAAGCCACGTTGGCCCTGCTGCCTATTTACTTTGAAGGCGGCAAGCATATGTTTGACACCAATCTGGGGGGCGCTGGCACAAAGACCTATTATCCCAGTTCGTTCATCTCCACCTTTGGCCGCTTTAAGCGTAGCCACGGGCACGAACTCCCCCTGAACTACAAACTCCATTTGATCCTCGGTGCGTATCTCGCTCGTTTTACGCACGGACGGCTGCACGCCAAGGCGCATAATGTCCGGCCCACCTTTGTCAAACAGTATAATCAGGCATTTACTCAGGTAGATGTCCTTGCTATGCCGACCGTTCCGATCAAGGCGCCACGGTATCGCGAGCCCGAGCATTACGAGGAAGCGATTGAGCATACACTTTTCGGGGGACAACTCGGCTTGGACCTTGGGCTGGTCATCCGCAACATGGGACCGTTTAATCTGACCGGCCATCCCGCGCTCAGTGTGCCCTGCGGGAAGGTCGATGGATTGCCAATCGGCCTGATGCTGGTCGCCCCGCATTTTCGTGAGGATCAGTTGCTCAGGGTCGCGGCGGCGTATCAGCGTTCGGTGGATTGGCAAAGCCTGCTCCCCCCTTCTGCGTAAAGAAAAACAATCCGATCTGAGGAGGAATCGTCTATGGAAACACGTCCGCTCGGTGCATCAGGAATCCAGGCCAGTGTGGTGGGTCTTGGGTGTAACAATTTTGGGATGAAAATTGATCTGGAGGCCAGCCGGGCGGTGATCGACACGGCGCTGGAGGTCGGCATTACCTGCTTTGATACCGCAGATATGTATGGCAAAGGCCAGTCTGAGGAGTTTCTGGGTAAAGTATTGGGCCGGCGCCGCAAGGATGTTGTTCTGGCCACAAAATTCGGCGGTGTCGCCAAGATGGCCGAATCGGGAGAACGGTGGGGATCGGGCGAGTATATCCGGCGATGCGTCGAGGACAGCCTATATCGGTTGCAGACAGACTGGATTGACTTGTATCAAATGCACTATCCCGACCCGAACACACCGATTGAAGAGACCCTTGAGACGCTGGACACTCTGGTCCGGCAGGGTAAAGTGCGCGCGGTCGGGCATTCCAATTTTTCTGCTGAGCAAATTGATAAAGCGGTGAAACAGTCCACCGCGCACGATTTTGCTCACTTTGTCACTGCGCAAAATGACTGGAGCCTGTTGAATCGTGCGGTTGAGGCAGATGCGATCCCGGCCTGCGAGCGGCATGGACTCGGCCAGTTGCCCTACTTTCCTTTAGCCAGTGGCATGCTGACCGGCAAATATCGACGTGGTGAGGATTTTGCGCCCGGAACGCGGATGGCTGTTCTCCCATTCTCGCAGCGTATGGCCTCTGATGAGAATTTTACCAAGGTTGAGGTTCTGCAAGACTTTGCCGAACGGCGCGGCCACACCCTGCTTGAGCTCGCCATGTCATGGCTCGCTGCCCAGCCGTGTGTCACCTCGGTGATAGCCGGAGCAACGACGCCCGTGCAGGTGCGGGAGAATGCGGCGGCGGCGCACTGGAAGCTCTCGGCGGAGGAAGTCATGCAAGTCGATGCCCTCGTTTCCGGCGCTCCAGCCTAGCAACAGGGCATGACTGGGGCGAAATAAGGAGGGAACGACCATGTCACGGGTGGTTCTTCTTCAGGGTCCGGTGCGGCGGTCGCCGTAGGTCTGGTTGACGCAGCCTATTACCCCAACTCGTTCATCTCTACCTTAGCTATAAAAAATGTACATATTTCGAGGGGGTGATACATATATGCCTTCTATGTGAACGACAACCAGACAATGACGACTACAATCAGAGCCCAAGTAGCAAATGTAGCTATCCCGGTACAGATAGCTACTATACGTTGTCGGATAGCCATGAACCAAGGATACGTATTAAGCTTGTTCTTATATCTGATCCACTCATCTGGGATAAAATCACGATAGCCACCGGACTCTTGGATCTCGTCGCTGAACTCCAGGCAAAAGATCAACAGCATCAAGCCTACTATGCTCAACGGGATCTTTATAACGGGCGGTAAGAACACCCAAATGAGGATAATCGTGTAGAACGCTAAAAACACTCCTACGATTATCCTCAGAATACCGAAGCAGGTTTCGCAGAACTCAAATGCTGCGGACTCCTCGACTGCGATTATAAACCGATCAGGTATTTTATCCAGCAGCTTTTCTAG
>JAJDZM010000048.1 GCA_022824615.1 Candidatus Binatia bacterium
TAGGCGGTCGAGCCGGTTGGGGTGGCGACAATGAGCCCGTCCGCCTTATAGGTACATAAATGTTTGCCGTCCACCCAGGTGGCCAGGTCCATAATACGGGCCAGTGCGCCTTTATTAATGACCGCATCATTCAGCGCCTGAAACGTGCCAACCGGCTGCCTGTCGCGGATAAGCGTGGTGGTGAGCAGGCTGCGCCGCTCGATGGCATAATCACCGGCGAGGATACGTTCGAGCGTGGCGAACAGCTCTTCGGTCGTTGTTTCGGTCAGAAAGCCCAGCCCGCCAAGGTTGACGCCAAGAATCGGTACGTCCCGCGATGTGGCCCGCCGGGCAACGCTGAGCAGCGTCCCGTCACCGCCCAGCACAACAACCAGGTCGGCCTGGGCCATGATCTCGACTTTACGCCACCCCCGTCCAAGACCGAGTTCTTCACTGGTCCGGTCCTCCGGCAGAATGCTCTTGCCACGTTCTTGCAACCAGGCCACCAAGTCGCGACCCAACGCAATGGCAGCGGGCGTATTGACTTTGATGACCAGACCGATTGTCTGCATATATCGAGCGGAGCGGTGAGGGCGCTCCCTTTTCTCCGTGCCTCGCGTATAATGGCCTATCTATGGCAACCCGTCAGCCTCATCTGAAGGACCAGCACAGTTTATTTGCTCATAGTGCCGAAAAGGAAGCGGCCAAGAAAGCCCCTCTGGCCGAGCGGATGCGCCCCCAGACGCTGGATACCTATATTGGCCAGACACATCTCCTCGGTCCGGGCCGCCTCCTGCGTCAGATGATTGAGCAGAAAACGCTGACCTCTCTGATCCTATGGGGACCGCCCGGCAGTGGCAAAACGACCCTGGCCCAGGTGCTCGCCCAGGCTGTCGAACTCCCCTGGGCGAGCTTTTCGGCGGTGCTGTCCGGGGTCAAAGAACTGCGTCTCATCCTGGCGGATGCGCAGCGGCACCAGCAGCAAACGGGGCAGTCGACCGTCGTATTTGTGGATGAAATTCACCGCTTCAATAAAGCCCAACAGGACGCCTTTCTGCCGCATGTAGAGCAGGGGCTGATTATCCTGATTGGCGCAACAACGGAAAATCCGTCTTTTGAAGTGATCGCTCCCCTCTTGTCGCGCTCTCGCGTGGTGGTGCTGGAAGCGCTTGAGGCAGAGCAGCTTGTCCAGATTCTGTCTCACGCCTTACAGGACGCGGACCGCGGCCTTGGGCAGTATCAGATTGAAGCGGACGAAACCGTGCTGCGGACCATTGCCGAGGCCGCGCAGGGAGATGCCCGGGTCGCCCTCAATACTCTTGAGGTCGCAACGACCCTGGCGGTCCAAAAAAAAGCTACACGCCTTGACGTGGCTCTGGTACAAGAGGCCACCCAGCGGAAGGCTATCCTGTACGATAAGGCTGGGGAGGAACATTATAATATCATCTCCGCCTTTATTAAGAGCCTGCGCGGGAGCGACCCTGATGCGGCCTTATACTGGATGATGCGTATGCTGGAGGCCGGGGAAGATATTCTCTTTATTGCCAGACGGATGGTCATCTTTGCAGCCGAAGACATTGGCAATGCCGACCCGCAGGCATTGTCTCTGGCTATAGCGACCAAGGAAGCGGTTCATTTCGTCGGGCTGCCGGAGGCGCGTATTCCATTAGCTCAAGCCGCCACCTATCTTGCGGTCGCGCCCAAATCGAACGCGTCATACAAAGCCATGACTGCCGCCCAGGCAGATGTGCAGACCCATGGCCCTCTGCCCGTTCCGCTCCATTTACGCAACGCACCGACAAAGCTGATGAAAGACCTGGAGTATGGCAAGGGGTACCAGTATGCGCATGATTACGAGGAGGCCATTGTGACCCAGACTCATTTGCCTGAGAAGCTGACCCAACGACAGTATTATCAGCCCAGCGACCGCGGCCATGAAAAAGTCATGGGCGAGCGGCTGAAGGCCTGGCGGAAAAGGCGATCTGACCCTCAGGACTGAAACGGAGCGGATACCTGATGCCTGGGGCGGGGCAGCGTCGGCAGCGGTGCTGTCATACGGAAGGAGGAGAAGCATGGAATACTCATCACCGGAACCTTTTACGATTTCCATCCCGGATGCGGTGCTGGCTGACCTGGAAAATCGGCTCAGCCGTGTGCGCTGGCCGGGCGAGTTGCCCGACTCGAACTGGGATTACGGCGCGAATCTCTCCTATATTCAGCAACTCGTTGAGTATTGGCGCACTGAGTATGACTGGCGTGCCCAGGAACGGGCGATGAATCGCTGGGAACATTTCAAAACCACTATAGACGGACAGGGGATCCATTTTATCCACGCGCGCGGGAAAGGCCCCGCGCCGCTGCCGCTGATTATTTCGCACGGTTGGCCTGGCTCGTTTTATGAATTTATGGAGGTGGTCGGGCCGCTGACCGATCCCGCCGCCCACGGTGGTGACCCGGCCGACGCATTCGATGTGGTGGTGCCGTCCCTGCCGGGCTACGGATTTTCCGACCCGCCCCAAGAACGCAAAGTCAACATCAGTCGTATGGCCGAGTGGTTCGCCGTCTTGATGCGAGAGGTCCTCGGCTATGAGCGCTACGGTGCCCAGGGGGGTGACTGGGGCTCCATGATTTCGTCCCGGCTGGGTTATGCCTATCCGGACCAACTGATCGGTGTCCATCTCAATATGGTCGGGATCGCGTCCCATCCGGCCAACCGCCAGAATTTGAGCCCGGCGGAAGAGGACTTTCTGAAAAGTATGAGAACCTGGCAACGCGAGGAGCGCGGCTACCAGGAAATTCAGGGCACCAAGCCTCAGACCCTGGGCTTTGCGCTCAACGACTCGCCGGTTGGCGTCTGCGCCTGGATCGTTGAAAAGTTTCGGACCTGGAGTGACTGCGACGGGAATCCGGAAAACGCCTATACCAAAGACCAACTGCTGACCAACGTCATGATTTACTGGGCCACGCAAACCTTCCATTCAGCCTCCCGCATTTATTATGAGGAGCGGCACCATCCGTGGCGGCTGGGAAAAGACGAGAAAGTGAGTGCTCCCACCGGGGTCGCCGCTTTTCCAAAAGAGATTGCCTGCCCTCCACGGGAGTGGGCCGAGCGGGCGTATAATGTTCAGCACTGGACTGAGATGCCGGCCGGCGGCCATTTTGCGGCCATGGAGCAGCCCGCGTTACTGGTCGAGGATATTCGGACATTCTTCCGCGACCTGCGTTAAGGTCGATGGCCGACCATCACAAAATTATTCTCCACGGCTCACGGCGCTCACCTTTTGTAGAAAAGGTCTATCGGGGCCTGATGCTGAAACGCCTGCCGTTTGAGATCCACGAGCCCCACACGTTTCAGGACCTCCGCCGGCATAATCCCACGACGGGCAAGATGCCGGCGCTTGAGCTGGACGGACGTCTGCTCTTTGATTCAACCTTCATCCTGCGCGCGCTTGACGCCTACCAGTCGCGCCCGCCGTTACTGTCTGCCGACCCGCTGATTGCCGCGCAACAGCGGTTGATTGAGGATTGGGCGGACGAGTCCCTGTATTGGTATGGCATGGCTCTGCGGTGGACGGTCCCGGCCAATGCCAAACGTGCGCTCCAGACCTTCGTAGCCGCAGCGCCCCCGCTGCTGCGTCCCCTCATCAAGGTCATGGCGCCACGCCTGATGCGGTCACAGGTTCGGGCGCAAGGGACGGGTCGGCTGCCTGCGGATGTGCTGGTGCGCGAACTCGATGGCCACCTGGCGGCCTTGGTCAAAATGGTCGGACGTGGCCCCTTCTTTTTCGGTCTGGACCAGCCCAGCGTTGCCGACCTGGCCGTCTACGGACAATTATTTTTCCTGTACGACAAGGCCATCCCCGAAGGCCAGGCAACAGTTGAAAACCATCCCGCGCTGACCGAACTCTGTCTGCGTTTGGATGTGATGACAGACTAGAAACAATAGACTAAGGTTATCGTATGTCCGTACAAACCGCTTTTGTCTCCACCGAGATCTTTACCCAAAAGGAATTTCAGCGCTGGCTTGATGAACGCTCGGCCAGTGACCTGAATCACTATGAGTTGTTGCGGGGAAGGATTGTGATGAGTCCACCGGCCGGCTGGCCACACGGGTCAATTGAGGCGAATATCGTCACGGCGCTAGCGCTTTTTGTACGGACGCATCAACTCGGACTCATTCTCGGTTCGAGTACGGGATATGACTTCCCTTCTGGGGATACGGTCGAGCCTGATGTCTCTTTTCTCGCCACTGCAAGGATCAAAGCCGGCCCCACGCCACAGCCCGGGAAATTCATCCGCATTGTCCCGAATCTCGTTGTCGAAATTCTTTCTCCGGCAACCGCCCAAAAAGACCGGACCGAGAAGAAAGCCCTCTACGAAGAGAACGACGTTGAAGAGTATTGGATCGTTGATCCCAAAGACCGAGCAGTCACCCGCTATCATCACTCGGGCCGGCGGTTCGGACGCGGAAAGGTCTTCACCGTTCGTGATATCCTGCGTTCACAAGCCCTTCCCGGATTCACGATTCACGTCAAAGAAATTTTCACCTAGCAGGGTCTTCCGGTAAAAACGACGCTTGCTCAGGGCGGATTGATTGCTGCTCTCATCAAGCTACCATGAGGGTGGAAGACTCCTCGAATTCCGTTCCGCTTCATCCGGGCTGTATTACTTTTCGGGAGATATTCATGAAATACAGAAAATCACTGTTGAACAAATGGCAGACCAAAATCGACCAGGATATCGAGCTTGAGAAAGAAACCCGAAAGGCAGTTAAAACCCGCACAGGCGATTATCGCAAATGGTTCAGCAGAGAAAGAAACATCACCATCCTTGCGGAAGGTGATTCATGGTTTAGCTATCCGTTGCCGCTTTTGAGACCTGTCCGCAAAAGCGGTGTCAGCCCTGGGCTTGCTGCGGGGTGATCTCAAAAGCGAAGGCCTCTCTATACCAGCCGATCCAGCGAAAGAGGCGAGCAAGGAAATATTTGCGAAAGAAGAGCGGGAAAATAGTATTCCGGACCTGCCCTTCCTCCAGCCAGACCGCGATGCCTTGGAAACGGGTTGAGCCTATCTGACAGGTGACGGTCGGCGTTTGCTTCAGGTTTTTTATCCACTGCGAGTTCGAGCCTCGGCCGGACGAGACATAAATTTTGTCTTGGGTGGCGACGAACCAGATTTTGACCGTGCGTGGTGTGCCCGTCTTTCGACCGACGACGGTCAATTCAAGAAGCGATTCGCGATTAAGGGCGGAAAGAGTAAACGTCTCCTCCCTCACATCGACAAAGCTGGAGACGTTTACTCTTTCAAGGTCAGGCGGGTCGTTTGCGCTGGCCATAGCGTTGCCATCATTCCAGTGGACCGAAGCGTCCCGCCGTGCCCTTGAGATTCCGAGGCTCGATGATGATCGTCCGCTCCGGAGAGGCGACCGTCGTACCGAGACGCCACGCTTGGACGCCATGATCGGCGGCGATCTGTATCACGCGGTCAGCCTCCGCCTCAGCAACGACAACACAGAAGCCTATCCCCATATTATAGACCTGGTACATTTCCGCGTCGGTGATCTGCCCAACGTCCTGCAACACCGTGAAAATCGGGGGCGGCGGCGGAAGGGTATGAATATGATATCCCACTGCGGCCGCGGTCCGAGTGAGATTGAAGAAGCCGTCTCCGGTGATGTGAATCAGGGCCTTGAGCCGAATGTCGGCCGCAAACATGGCGGTGATTTCCGGAACATAAATATGGGTGGGCTCCAGCAACTCTTCTCCAACGGTGCGTCCTAGTTCCTGCAGATGGCTATCGACCTTGAGGTGGGCATCCTTGAACAGCACCTGTCGGGCCAAGGTCAAGCCGTTACTATGGATGCCACTGCTGGCGAGCCCGATCAGCGTATCGCCTGGCTCGACCTCTTTACCGATAATGATACGGTCAAGCGGAACCGTGCCGATGGCGGTCCCGGCGAGGTCCAGCCCGACGCCGTCCCGAACGCCGTGAACCATTTCCCTGAGTTGGGCAATTTCTCCGCCGGCAATATTGACTCTGGCCTGCTCGGCACCACGATGCAGACCCTGACCCAATGCGTCGAGCACATCCGGCTGCAAGCTCTCGACCGCGACATAATCCACAAACGAGATCGGGGTCGCGCCAACGCACAACAAGTCGTTGACGTTCATGGCGATGCAGTCAATGCCAACCGTATCGTATTTCCCCAGCAGCTCTGCCACCAGGAGTTTGGTTCCAACCCCATCGGTGGTAATGCCAATGCCGAGGTTGAGCGCGTCGAGACGAATGATGTTGGCAAAATATCCAAGGGGCAGAGCGGGCCGAGCGGTGGGGTGAAAGGAGAAGGTTTGTTCGACCCAGGCACGGAGTCGATTTAAGCCCTCTTCGGCCTGTGCGCTATCGACGCCTGAGGCGGCATACCGTGGGTCTCTCGCGTGCTCCATTATGGCGACCCACTCTACCGAATCTCTTATCCGAAGGCAATTGTGTGGCTTTGCTCTTGACTCCATACTGAGCCACGCTCACTATGAAAGAGAGTCCACAGGTCCGTTTTATCAGCTATGTATGAAGCCTTTTACGGTTTTCAGGATAATCCGTTCCGCCTCACCCCAGACCCGCGTTACCTCTTTCTGAGCGCCAATCACCAGGAGGCCCTTGGTCATCTCCTGTTTGGGGTGAATGAAGGCAATGGCGTGGTGGTCCTGACCGGAGAAATCGGTGCGGGGAAAACGACGCTCCTACGGACCCTGGTGAGCGAGCTTGATGCGTCGACAACGCCTGCGTATCTCTTTAATCCCGCGCTGTCCGATGTCGAGCTTTTGCAAGCGATCAATGCTGATCTTGGACTCCCGGCCGACTCGACGAGCAAAAGAGAGTTAACCGAAGAACTCAACCGTTTTCTTCTTGCCCAACAGGCTGCGGGACGACGGGTGGTGGTGATTATCGATGAAGCCCAGAACTTGGCAGCGTCGGTTTTAGAACAACTCCGTCTCCTCTCTAACCTTGAGACCGAACAAGAAAACCTGCTGCACATCATTCTTGCCGGGCAACCAGAGCTGCGTGAAATTCTGGCTCGACCAGAACTTGCCCAACTCGACCAGCGCGTAACCCTACGCTGGCATCTTGAGCCGCTGGGCGTAAAAGACACCGCGGCCTATGTCCGACACCGACTCAGCGTTGCCGCAGATGGACGAGAAGCCTCGCTTTTTTCGCCCGCGGCCCTGCGACAGGTGTACCGTTTCTCGCGCGGTATTCCACGACTTATCAACGTCCTGTGCCACCGTGCGCTATTGGTTGGCTATACTCAAGAAGAGTCGCACCTACAGTCACAGACGATTCGACAGGCGATCAGGGAATTACGTCGCCATACGATTCGTAGCCCGCGCTTTCGCTGGTCATCTGCCACTGCGGCGATTACACTCGCTGTTGGCGGATTCCTGCTGGCCTGGGGAAGCTTTGATATTCCTGCGGCGTGGAATCAACTGGATAGGTGGGCATCCCACGAAGAGACACAACGTCCTCCTCTAGCGAATACTTCCCTTGTACTGGAAACACGACCCGGCGTTTCTCAGGAAGCACAGAAAGGGGCGGAAACGCGGCCCTCCACTTTGGAGCAGCAGACCGTAGACCTTGGGGTTGCAACATCCTCCTCACAGGAATTATTCCAAGCCCTCCAGCAGGACGAGACGCTGTCCGGTGCGGTACGCGCAACACGCGAATTGATTGCTACGTGGCAGGGGGCGCCTTTGGAAGAAATTGAGTGGCAAGACGGTAAACTCGACCTTGCCGCCATTGCCGCTGCTCGTCAGCTTGAGTATCTGCCCGTGCGGAGCAATATCCGACTCCTGACTCTGCTGGACCTGCCAGTGATAATCGGTTTGACTGTTCCACCTTCTCAGCAGACGCACTTTGCTTTGATCCGCCAGGTGACAGATACCCACTGCCGTATCCGGCTGGAGAGAGATTACGTCGTGCCACTCGAAGCGATTACCCATCGCTGGGTTCGAGAAGCACACGTCTTTTGGAAAAACTACGAAGAGATCCGAACAACCCTGGCTATGGGCAGCAGTGGTCCGGCGGTTAAGAAATTACAAACCTTATTGGCCAACGTCCCCACGCCGGCCCATATGGGAACCTTGCTCGTCCATCAGGCGGGAAGGTCAACACCGTTTTTTGGACCACAAACGCAAGACGCAGTAGCACAGTTCCAGAAAATGCAGCACCTCGTTCCCGACGGGATCGTTGGGCCACAGACCCTGATTCTCTTGTACCGTTGCCTCCCCGAATATGCGCCACCGAGTCTGAGTCGAAGAGAGAAGGTTGAAGAGGCGTCTGCTGTTCAGCTTCCAACGAGGATGCGGCAAGGAACAGGTCTTCCTCCTCGGAGCGAGCGGGTCGAGCCCGTTGAACAACTTGAGCCTGTAGGGAAGGAAGCATGAGCGCGATCCTTGACGCCCTCAGAAAAATTGAAAGAGAGCAACAAGGGCAGGGCGGCCAGGTCCGGGCCCGCATCCTGGTGAGCCCTCCTCGGCCTCTCTCTCCCACCCCGCCGTACCGGTCTCGGCTGTGGGCGGCTGGTATGAGTTTTCTTCTGGCAGGATTTATTGTAGGCGCATGGATGACTCGTCAGGAAGAAACCCCTCCAGAAGACGGGGGAACGCCTCTACAGCACCTCTCAAAGGAAGCGGAACGCCGCTTTCCGCTACCGGTTAGGCCTGAAGATTTCGGAGGGTCCGAGAAAACAGTCTCTGCTGTTACGGGGGGGCAAGTCCAAGAAGAACAGCGAAGAATAGGGAGCGTCACTGGCCCCTTTCTGCCTGAACATCCTCTTGTTCTCTCAGAGCCACCGCCTCTTCAGGATTCCCCCTTTGTCTCCTCCCCCCAAGTTGCGCCGCGCACGTCGCTTGTGGACACCACCCCTCAGGGGTTTTCTGAGCCTGGCGGAGAGAAATCCCACCAAGCACCTCAAAGACGCGAAGCCAGCGGCCCACACGTTTCAGAGACGGCGGGTGAGGGGCGTGAGACGACCCTGGAGAGTAGACAGGAAAATCAGCGAGGGGGGGAGCAGGTTGGGGAGGCGGAACACTCTGAACAAGACCAGTCGATTGAGCCAGAGAAGCTGGCGGACAACGGAGAGGCGGACGAACCGGAAGATGCCTATGCTCCTGCCCCAGCCAATTCAGCGGTCAGCTTTCTTCAGTGGTCACCCGAGTCTGCGCGACGAAAGGCCTTTGTCAGGGTCGGAGGGGGCCCGTTGACCCTTGTTCACGAAGGCGATGCTATTGGCGGCTATACGGTCGCTGAAATTCGGCCAGACTCGGTCGCCCTTCGGTCTGGTACGACCCGCTTTCAAATCCGCGTTCGCTAAAGCTTTGACAGTTCTCTGCCTGAGGCTGACGGAGGGGAAGAATTACGAAGCTGCAGCCTTTCTGACCTTCGCCTCTGCCTTGAGTTCTTTGATGCGGCGCTTGAGTGCTTTTTCGCGACGTTTGCGGCGTCGACGGATCTCCTGGTCTCTTTCTCTATGCATGGTTTCTCCTGACCTTCTCTCCGATTGCTCTTGCAGGTGTCTCCTTGGACTTGAGGCATATACTATACTCGTCTCAACCCGACCTGAAAACAGGGTCAAACTTTCTCGGTGGGAAAAATCCTAGCTACTAGATATTGTAGACCATATATTTTTCTGCTACAGGAAGTTGTGGATGGTCCGGGGTAACCATACCCGCATCCAAACGAACGAGTGGGTGGAGTTGGTCGTGTCACAGGGGGGAACCTCGTTATTTTCCATAAAAGGGCTCAAAGAAGGTCCGACCCTTCTCTTCGACGACCATGCTCCGTTTGCCGATGTCGTTGCAGCGGTTGAGGAAGAATTAGCGCGGGCGGACGGTTTTTTTCGTGGCTCTCCTATCGTCCTACACTTCGGGGACCGTCCCCTGCAAAAAGAAGAATGGTGGCACCTGAAGGAGACTCTCCATCGAGAAGGGGTGCTGCTGCGCTATGTGGTTTCAAACGATGCCACCAGCAGGAAGATGTTATACAGAGAAGGGTTGTCCGTTCGGGAGAGTGTGCCGCTGCCCCGGACGGAGAAAACAGATCAAGACCCTCTTCCGCCCGAAGGACAGCGGGCATCATATCTGCGCCACGGGATGCGGGGCGGACAGAAAGAAGTTTTTGATGGGGATGTGATCCTGGCCGGGGATGTGAACCAAGGAGCGGAAATCATCGCAGGTGGGGATGTGGTTGTGATAGGAACGCTCCGCGGAGTGGTCCACGCCGGCTATCCCGATAACGCCAGGGCTGTGGTGATCGCGCTCAACCTGACGCCGCTACAGCTCAGAATTGGACCCTTGATCGCCATTCCAGAAGAAGGGCAAAACCACCGCGGTGTACTCCACCCGGAAGTCGCTCGGGTTCTGGATGATCAGATCGTGATTGAACCATATAACGGGAAGCTATAGGAGAGGTGAGCCATGAGTGGACGAGCCATCGTCGTTACCTCGGGCAAGGGGGGGGTCGGGAAAACGACCGCGACCGCAAACATCGGCCTGAGTCTTGCCAGCCGGGGTCAAAAGGTGGTGCTGATTGATGGGGATATCGGGTTGCGCAATCTTGACCTCATTCTGGGCGTCGAAAACCGGGTCGTCTACAATATCGTTGACGTGGTGAGCGGACGCTGTCAGCCCAGGCAGGCACTGGTCAAGGATAAGCGGATTTCGAGCCTTTTTCTGATTCCAGCCTCGCAGATTGACCAGAAGGAAGCGATTAATGCTGACCAGATGCGGGACTTGTCCACTCAGCTGAAGGAGGAATTCGACTTCGTCCTCATCGACTGCCCGGCCGGAATTGAGCAGGGGTTCCGAAACGCGGTGGCGGCGGCAGATGAGGCGATTGTGGTGACGACACCAGATGTCTCTCCGGTCCGTGATGCGGACCGCGTCATTGGTCTGTTGCAGGGTTCGCTCGGGGAACCTCAGCTCATTATCAATCGCATGTCTATGGCCATGGTAAAGCGGGGGGACATGCTCGACCAACAAGATGTGTTGGACATCCTGGCCATCCGCCTCCTTGGGATTGTCCCCGAAGATGAAGCAGTCGTGATTGCCGGTAACAAGGGAGCTCCGGTCGTCCTGAATGGCGGCTCGCCGTCTGGCGATGCCTACGGGCGTATCGCGCGCAGGATTCTTGGGGAAGACGTTCCGATTCCCGAGCTGAACGGTCACTCTAGTTTCGCCAAACGGCTCGGCCAATTCATCTTTGGGAGATAAGCTATGACATTAACGGAACGTATCCAGATCTTTTTTGGCAAAAGTGGAAGTGGAAGTAAGGACGCTGCAAAGAACCGCCTCCTCCTGGTCTTACAAGACGACCGACTTGGTTTGACTGGGGAAAAGAAGGAAGCCTTACGGAAAGATATCCTTGCGGCAATTCGGAAGCATCTCGATATCGACGCGGAGGGCTTCACTATGGAGTTTATGTCCAGCGCAACAGATCAGAAGGAGATGCGTGTCACAGCCCCCGTACAGCTTGGCCGAGGGGCTGTGAACCTCTCAAAATAAGGATTGTTGAAAGCTGGTTGGAGTAACAGAGCGGACCGAAAAGGGCGGCGAAAGTCGCCTTTTTTCCTTGTGCCCCCTCTTTCCTTCCAAGGAGGGACGGTTTTGCAATGCCTATAGAATATATCGGGACAAGTCTTGATCTTTGACAATTGCTTCTAGCTTGTCCCGGACATAATTGGCATCAATCGGCAGCTCCCGCCCGCTCAATTCTGGAGCGTCAAAAGAGAGGTCCTCGACCAGCCGTTCGACTACCGTATGCAGTCGCCGTGCTCCGATATTCTCAGTCCGTTCATTTACAGTGGCGGCAATCTGGGCAATCTGCTCTACAGCGTCAGCCGTAAAGTTGAGCCTGACGTCTTCGGTATCGAGTAAGGCGACATACTGGGTCAGTAACGCATTTTTTGGTTCGGTCAGGATCCGAACAAAATCTCCGTGCGTCAGAGATTCCAGTTCCACGCGAATCGGGAAACGCCCCTGAAATTCCGGAATCAGGTCTGAGGGTTTGGCGGTATGAAATGCACCCGACGCAACAAAAAGGATGTGGTCGGTGCGGACCATGCCATATTTGGTATTGACGGTACAGCCTTCGACCAGCGGCAGCAGGTCTCGCTGAACACCCTGGCGAGAGACGTCTGCGCCGTGAGTATTCTCTCGGCCGGCAATTTTATCGATTTCGTCAATAAAGATGATGCCAGTCTGCTCGACCCGACGAATGGCCTCCTGAACGACCGCGTCCATATCAACCAGCTTATCGGCCTCCTCGACTGTCAGAATATCGAGCGCTTCCGGGACCTTCACCCGGCGTTTCTTGGTTTGCTTGGGCATCATATTGGAGAACATCTCTTTGAGCTGATTCTCCATTTCTTCCATACCCTGAGGGGCCATGACTTCGACAAAAGGGGCGGCCGAGCGGGTAATTTCAAGCTCTACCTCTCGCTCGTCCAGCTTCCCTTCGTGGAGCATACGTCGCATTTTTTCCCGGGTGCTGTGTCCGGCGCTTGTTGCTCCCTCTTCACCCAGACTGGATGATGACGGGGTTGGAGGAAGCAGAAGGTCAAGCAACTGTTCTTCCGCCTGAGCATGGGCCTTGACCTGGATCCGTTCCTTTTCTTCCTGCTTGACCAAGCCGGCGGCCAGCTCTGTCAGGTCCCGCACCATAGATTCGACATCGCGCCCCACATAGCCGACCTCGGTAAACTTTGAGGCCTCCACTTTGATAAACGGTGCCTGGGCCAGCCGCGCCAAACGGCGGGCGATCTCGGTTTTGCCAACCCCGGTCGGACCGATCATCAAAATGTTTTTGGGGGCAATCTCGTCACGCAAATCTTCCGGGACTTGCTGCCGTCTCCAGCGATTCCGCAACGCAATCGCAACGGAACGTTTGGCTTTCGCTTGGCCAATAATATACCGGTCCAGCTCGGAGACGATTTCTCGCGGGGTCATAACCGGGGGGCCTGCGTCTTGAACAAGCACGGGCGCCCCGTCGACGACATCCGTCATCTTATAATTCCTCCACTACAATCTGATCGTTGGTGTATACGCAAATAGCTCCGGCAATGCGCATGGCCTCCTCAACAATTCGTACCGCATCCAGAGGCGTGTGGGCGATCAACGCGCGGGCTGCTGCCAGGGCATAATTGCCGCCCGACCCAATAGCCAGGACGCCGTCGTCAGGTTCAAGCACATCTCCGCTCCCGGAGATCAGTAGAGATGACTCGTTATCAACGACCGCCATCAGCGCTTCAAGGCGACGTAAGACCCGGTCCGCACGCCAGTCCCGGGCCAGTTCGACCGCGGCCCGCCGAAGATTGCCATTATATTCTTCCAGCTTGCCTTCGAATTTTTCGCACAGGGTAATGGCATCCGCCGTCCCTCCCGCAAAGCCTGCCAGAATACGATCCTTATACAAACGGCGCACTTTCCGCGCGGCGTGCTTGACGACAGTGTCTCCCAGGCTAACCTGCCCGTCTCCCGCCATAGCGACCTTGCCGTCGCGGCGGACGGTGAGAATAGTTGTCCCATGCATAGCTGCGTTCACCGTGTATCCTCCAGCCACCGGATCATAGTATACCACCCACAGCATAGAGTATTGTCTGGCAATGCACTATTGCCGTCGCGGCGGAAGAAGCGAACCACAAGCGGGTCGGCTTAGGCCCGCGGGTGTGCCTTATCATATACTTGGGTCAGCCGGTCTAAATTGACGTGGGTGTAGCGCTGGGTGGTGGATAGACTGGAATGTCCCAACAACTCCTGAATCGCCCGCAGGTCAGCTCCAGCATCAAGCAAATGTGTCGCAAAGGTGTGGCGCAGGGCGTGGGGACTGATCTTGTGGGCCAGACCGCACTGCTTGGCATAGCTGGCCACAAGTCGAGCCACACTCCGAGGAGTTAAGCGTCCACCGCGTTGGTTGAGAAAAACCGGCTTGGCGTCACCTGCCGATACGTCATGAGACGTTGGTTGATAATTATTGCCGAGCAAGGCCGGAATCTCTGCCCGATACCGGAGTAGCGCGTCAAGCGCCGTGTGGCCAATCGGCACAATCCGTTCCTTCTGCCCCTTCCCTTTCACCCGCAGGACTTCAAGGTTGGGATCGATATCTTCCCAGTTCAGACCGGTTAATTCACTGACGCGGAGCCCGCACGAATAGAGCACCTCAAGTATGGCCCGGTCACGCATTTCGGCGGGGGTATCCGGTGCGGGAGTGTCCAAGAGCCGAAACATATCGTCAACCGGGAGATAGGTCGGAAGGGGGTGGTCTTGCTTGGGTGAACTCAGGTGCAGGGTCGGGTCTTGGTCAATCACGGCCTCGCGCAGCAAGAAGCGAAAAAAGCTCTTGAGTGCCGAGAGCTTCCGACTAATCGAACTTTTCGTATGCTGTCGATACAAGGTGGACAAAAAGGCCTGAATGATGTGGTGGCTGATCTGGGTGACATCGACCTGACCGGGCTCCGCCTGTGCTGTCGGTTTTTCAACAAAAGCGAAGAATTGGTGCAGATCGCTACAGTAGTTCCGCAGGGTATGGGTAGAGACATTTTTCTCTACCTCCAGATAGACGGTATAGCGGTCAAACAATTCGTAGAGTTCTGGTGCCATTGGAATTTCAATTTATTACCCGCAATGGTATCAACAAGTCCGGTTTGAAGAAAGTGAGGAGAGAGACGGCCTGCGATGAGAAAACGAAGGGCGTGCCGGGTAGTATAGAGAAAGAGAAAAACGGGGGCGGTTGTGCGAGTCTGTTATCAGTGCCAGACAGAAATATCTCTCGAAGAGCCCATTGGACGACGCGACACGTGTACGGGGTGCGGGGCTGACGTGCGCTGCTGTCTCAACTGTGGCTTTTACGACGTGCGTGCTGCTGATGCGTGTCGTGAACCACAGGCCGATCTCGTCCAGCATAAGGACGCGGCAAATTTTTGTGAGTTCTTTGCGCTCAAGAATACGCAGCCGAGCCGAGCCCGCCCGTCCGCAGCAGACGCTCGGGCGCAACTGGACGCCTTATTCAAAAAAAAGTCCTGACAGAGTTCCTGCCATGACCGCTCGGCGTTTCCCTCCGATGCTTTTTTGCCTTGTCTGGCTGGTGCTGCTGGGGGCCTGTCAGCCTGATCCGAACACGGCCCAAGGGACAGCCGAACTCTTTCTCGACGCGCATTATGTGCATATTGACTTGCCGACCGCCAGAGCCTATTGCGCCGGCTTTGCCCGTAACCGGGTAGAGGAGGAAATGCGACTGACCGAGGGCCTGACCATTGATGCAACAACACGGCAGCCTCGGGTGTACTATGAACTGCTTGAAGAAACACCGCGCGGCGAATCGAGTGTGTCTTTCCTGTATAAGGCAGATTTTGACGTTGACGGAGCCGGACGCTTGACCAAGAATATTGTGTTAACCCTGCGCAATCAGGCCGAGGGCTGGCGGGTGATCAACTACCGCGAGTACGACTAAAGCCCTCCTGTGGTTGACAGGCGGAGACCAGGGGCAAAGGATAGTAAGGAAGTGACACAGCAGGAGAAGCAGAACGAGACTAAGCTGACAAGGGTCGGAAAGGAGGAAATGATATGCAGGACAAAACCTATGTCATTACCGAGATCGTGGGCACCTCTGAGCAGTCGATCTCGGCGGCGGTAAGCAACGCGGTTGATCGCGCCAACAAGACGCTCAAGGCGCTTGACTGGTTTGAGGTCAAGGCGCTCCGCGGAACAGTCGTGGATGGTAAAGTTGGGCAGTATCAGGTCACGCTTGATGTGGGCTTTCGCTATTTGAGCGATGAAGAAATGAAAGCCTGGGCGGAAGGGTAAGCCATAGAGAAACCCTGGGTGTAGAGATGAAAGGGAGGAGCCATGTCAGACAAAACGTATAAGCTCATTGAGTTGGTTGGAGTATCGGAAAACTCGATTGAAGAAGCCATCCAGAATGCCGTTGCCCGGGCAAATCAAACCCTCAATAATTTGGATTGGTTTGAGGTCGTTGAAGCGCGCGGTGTGATTCAGGACGGCAAAGTCAATCAGTTCCAGGTCAAGATCAAGGTTGGGTTTCGGCTGAATATGTAGGGCTAATATGAACTGTGTCAGAGAGGGAAGAACTGCTTCCCCTTCTCCGTGCAAGGCGCTATAAACGGATGATTCGATTCGTGGGTGACTGGCAACTGTAAGAAGTATAAGCATTGAAGGAGATGCACGATGGCGTTACACATTGGCGAGGAAGCTCCCAATTTTACGGCGGAGACCACAGAGGGAACGATCAACTTTCACGAGTGGATCGGGGATGGCTGGGCCATTTTGTTTTCACATCCCAAAGATTTTACTCCGGTGTGTACAACGGAGTTGGGCTATATGGCCGGCCTCAAGCCGGAATTTGATAAGCGCAACTGCAAAATCATCGGTCTGAGCATTGACCCGGTCACCGACCACACTGAATGGGTCAAAGACATTGAAGAAACTCAGGGGCATTCCGTCACCTATCCCTTGATTGGCGACACGGACCTCGCCGTTGCCAAGCTGTACGATATGATCCACCCGAATGCGAGCGGGACTGCCAAGGGCCGGACGGCGGTCGACAATGCCACCGTTCGCTCGGTGTTTGTGGTCGGGCCGGACAAGAAGATCAAGCTCATGATTACCTATCCAATGAGCACCGGGCGGAACTTCGACGAGGTTCTGCGCGTATTGGATTCCTGTCAGTTGACCGCCCAACACAAAGTCGCCACTCCGGTGAATTGGAAACAGGGCGAGGACGTGATTATTGTCCCTGCGGTCTCGAACGAGGAGGCCAAGGAAAAATTCCCCGGCGGCTGGAAGGCACCCAAACCGTATCTGCGGATCGTACCGCAGCCGCAATAAGACCGCTCGTGCGAGCAGTGAGCTACGAGGGGTCGCCTGCTCGGCGGCCCCTTTGTCTCCTTGTGGTCTGACTGTACTGTGACTACGAATCAAAGAGTAAACGTGTCCAGCTTTGTCTGTATTGATGGAGGACGCGTTTACTCCTTCATGCCGTAGCACTTCAGCACGTTCTTGCCCAATATGCCCTCTCGGGCCGATTCGGCCATCAGATTGGTGAGTTCAATCAAATTGGGAATATACTCAGGGGGATGATCGGCATGCGGAAAATCGCTGGCCCAGAAAAATCGATCTTCTCCAACAAAGGGGATGACTCCGGCGAGTGAACGTTCATCCGGGTCGCCCGAGATCCAGCACTGGCGGCGGAAATACTCGCTCGGTTTGTCTTTCAGCAGCACGCTCTTGCCCAGCGGCGAGTCGTAGACCGCATCCATACGTTCCAGCCAGTACCCGATCCAGCCCGCGCCCACTTCCAGGACAATGACTTTGAGCTGCGGAAATTTGTCGAACACCCCATACTGAAAGAGCGAGACAAAGCCGCCTCGAATGGCATCTCCCCCGGCGATGTTTTGATAAAACGCGGTCGAGAAACTCGTCATCCGGCCAAAGCGGGTTGGGGCCGCCCAGTGGGGCTCAAACGACGGGTGAATGCCAAACGGCAGACCGAGTTCTTGGGCCGCGGCAAACACGCGGTCGTGATCGGGATGGCCATGAGCCTTGCGGCTCCAGATATACGGAGCCACAAAAAAGCCCTTCATCCCATCCTTGGCCGCCCGGCGTAGCTCTGCTTCCGCCAGCTCGGGGATGCCAATGGGGATATGGGCAATGGGGAGCAAGCGTCCGTCCGAGTCTGAGCAAAAATCCACCAGCCAGCGATTATACGCCCGGGCATAGGCCATCGACAGCTCAAGGTCTTCGCATTCGGGTTCCCACAACAGGCCAAGCGTGGGGTAGAGAAACACCTTCTCGATATGCTCAATGTCCAGACGTTGCAGCCGCTCTTTCGGATCCATGGAGCCAAACGAGGCATTGTCAATATAGCCGGAGCCGGTTGGCTCGCGTTTATACTCAATACCCCCAAGCTGGTCCATCACCCCAAGCCCCGAAGGCGCGCCCTTACGGGTCATTTTGGATGGCTGACCGTTGACCTCAAGATATTCCAGGCCGTCGTCGTCCTTCCGAATACGGACCGCGCGGTCACGATATTGAGGTTCCAGATATTTTTCCCAGAGGTCGGGCGCTTCGAGTATATGACCGTCGGCATCGATCACGCCTGACATAGGGAGACTCGGTAAGGCTTCAGGGCCGGGCATGCACATCCTCCTTTTTTGAGCACTCAAGCCGAACTGACTTCTGTCCTTGGGAAGCGCCTGACTCAGGAGAACGCTTCGCCTTGAGCGTGTTAACTCGAACGTTGCCGCTTACGAAAGAGTTCTTCTCCTTCCTCAATCTGCTCAGGTTCCATAAGCTCAACAATATACTCACGCACTTTGAGCACGTCATTCTTGTGCTCGCCCGAGGCATTTGTCTCCGCCAGACTGATCCACATGTAGGCTTGGCCATAGTCCAGCGGCGTCCCCTGGCCCCTGGCGTAGCGCAGTGCCAGATTATACTGCGCCTGGGCATCATCCTGATTTGCCGCCCGGCGATACCAATTCGCCGCCTGGGTGTCGTTCTGTTCGACCCCTTGCCCGGTCGCGTACATGAATCCCAGATTGATCTGTGCTTGGGCATGGCCTTGGTCGGCCGCTTGGCGATACCACTTGGCGGCTTCGGCCGCGTCTTGTGCCACGCCTTGGCCGGTGCGATACATGAGTCCCAGATTCCACTGTGCGTCGGCATGGCCTTGGTCGGCCGCTTGGCGATACCACTTGGCGGCTTCGGCCGCGTCTTGTGCCACGCCTTGGCCCGTATAATAGTGGAGCCCCATAAAATAGAGCGACTGCGGAGAGCCCTGTTCGGCAGCCTGGCGATGCCATTGCAGCGCTTGGGTCGCATCCTGGTCAACGCGTTGGCCCAGGCCGTAGAGCACGCCCAATTCCGCCTGGGCATGCATGATTCCCTGCTCGGCCGCTTGGGTGAGCTGGGCAATCGTCATTCGTGTAATCAGATTATCGCGGGCACCCGCGTATTTTGCAGCGGTTGCTTTGGCGGCATTGAACGAATCACGGTCGCCTTTATAAACAGCCAGCTTGGCCGCACTATCGGCTGCCTGATTGATCAAGAGCAAGGCCTGGACGTCATCCTGCTCAATTCCCTTGCCCGATGAGTACAGAATACCCAGATCGTACTGGGCTGTCACATGGCCCTGTTCGGCGGCTCGGCGATACCACGCTATCGCTGTGTCCATATCCGCCGCGACGCCAAGGCCGTTGGCATACATAACCCCCAGGTTCCACTGGGCTATCGCATGGCCCTGATCAGCAGCTTTGTGATACCACACACTGGCTTCGGTATAGTCTTGTGCGACCCCGTAGCCATTATCGTACAGGAATGCGAGGTCGTACTGCGCCTCAACGTCACCGGCCTCGGCCCGCGCTCGCAACTCGGCAGTTCTGTCTGTTTGTGCCAGGGCTACACCACAAATACATACTCCAACACTTACGAGTATCCAGCGTGCTATTGTCTGCATACCAGTTGTCCTACCGTACTCCTTCTCAAATGAGAAGAGCGGGCAGTGTCTCCCCATCTTACGTCTCGGAGTATGCGTTATTTGACAAGATCAAACAGGCCCGTACTAGCGTGTCGCCGATTCCAGACAGCAGGTGACTATCGGTCTTTCTGTATTGCGGTCCAGGCGTATTCGTGTACCAGAGCCGGATGACCACAGGCACACCGGGAGAGACCTGTACTTGTCGGGTGCGGTGGCCCTTCGATTTTCGCCCACTGCCGCTCCAAATCCTGCCGAATCTCTTCATCCCGCGTCATTGTTGGGCATTTGTATCATGTGTGCAGGGCGGCTATCCAGTCAGGTAAGGGTTGATCTGGCACCTCAGCGCTCTCGGGTAAGAGTTCAAGCACGTCGAGCGACATGCGGTAGCGAATACGTCCGTGCCACAAATACGGTGTTCTCACAGAATTGCTCACCATGCCGCCGTGAAGGGCCGGGTGGGTGCCCTGAGGAGGAGTGGCCTCCACCCATAACTCTGCCCCACGATACTGACGAACCCAGGCGTGCGAGTCCGGGTGGATACTGTCCCAACTCTCCGGCTCTACAATCCGGGCTTTTTGGCAATACATTATTCTTCCCCGTTTCCTTGTACCTCAAGAGGTATCCGTGAGAAAAGATTGCCCGGTGTTCTTGATCGGACGCACTCGTTCAGGTTACCCAGAGTGTCGTCGGACATCTCTTCGAGGGCGCAGGAAAAAATGCAACACAGCGGGAGGAAGCGATATGGACACTTTTCAATATGAAACCGTTCTGAGCACGCTCGGCAATAGCGGGGTCCGTACCATAGCCCTGAACCGGCCCGAGCGCCTGAATGCCATGAACGGGCAGCTCATGGTCGATATCGCGCGCGCGCTTGACGAAGCCAATGCCGACCCAGAGACCCGGGCCATCATTTTTACCGGTCAGGGCCGAGCCTTTTGTGCCGGCGATGACCGGAAGGCACATCGTCAGCCTGAAAACGAAGGAGAGGCCAGAGATGCCGTGGACGCGGTCCAGCGGGCGACCCTGGCGATTGTCTTTGGTGGGAAGCCGGTTGTGGGAGCCGTCAACGGTTGGGCAGTCGGAGGCGGATTCGAGTTGGCGATCAATTGCGATTTCCCGATCTGGGCGGAAAGCGCCCGAGGCTTTTTCCCTGAAGTGTCGCTCAACGCTTTTGTGACAGGGGCCGTCTCATCGCTTTTACCGGCCCTGGTTGGGCTGAACAAAGCTCGGGAAATGCTGTTTCTGGGCGAACAGTATGACGCCCGCACCCTGCTGGACCTGGGCGTGGCGTGGCGCGTCGTTGCCGATGATCGTCTGCTCGCCGAGGCGCATAGTGTGGCGGAGAAACTGAGCAGCCTGCCGCCTCTGGCCGTCCGAGCGATGAAGCGTGTGCTCAATCAGTGCGCAGCCAGCGATATCCACACCGCACTGCGACTGGAAACAGAGGCGACCGTTGCTAGTTTTCTCGACCCGGAAACAACCGAACGACTCAAGAATTTCTAGTCTGGGACGCGGCAACAGCTACCCACCGGCTACGGATGACAGCTCGACTATCCCTACTCCTTTTCCCTCTCAGGGTTGGGCACCATCTTGCCGTGACCGGGAATAATCCAGTCGGCGAGCTGTAAAACCTTCTCTCGACTCGCATTGAGTGCCTCTTGGTTCCAGGTCAGCGGGGCGTCTCCGGGCGTAATATCCGGGAATGCCCAGGTATGGGTCAGGACATAGGTCCCCTGTGCCGTCTCGACGACCAGCGACGCGTCTTCTTCGGTATGTCCCGGGGTTTGTATCACACGTATGCCGGGCGCAATGGCATACTCATCTCCATGATCTTCCCACCGGTCACCCGTATACGTCGCCCAAAAATCGACCAGTCGGGCGTTGGGGAAGAGGGCAATATTCACGGTGTGGTCGGGGTGGTGGTGGCTGATAAAGACATGGGTGACATCCTCAGCTGAGACGCCTTCTTTTTTCAGCGCGTCAAGGATGAGGGACCGCTCTGCAACCATGCCAGGGTCGGCGACCAGCGTGACTCCCTCGCCTCGGACCAGGGCAACCGTACCCGCCACGTGTCTGGCCCCGTCATCAGCCACACCGGGCATGGGCTGCCGCCCTTCTATCGGCTTGACATAGCCTTCAAGCAGAACGGTGACGGTGTTCGTGTTTTGCGCTTCTTGTCCCTGTACTCCGAGGGGCGTACAAACAAATACTGCCCCCATGAGTCCAGCCAGAGCAACAAATCTGCATCTTTTTGTATGCGCCATATCCCCCTCCTGTATGATGCAATGAGTAAACGCGCCCTGCCATTCACCAGGGATAAGGAGGGGCACATTTACTCATTCTGACATAGCATTCCGGTCTGTGGGGGACTAGTCGTCCCGTTTCTCGCTTTTTTTATTCGGTGTAGCTATTATCACTGGCAGCGGGACGACGACGACGAATGTAGTGCGACGAGTAGAAACAGGAGACGTATATGAGCGACCTCTCCTCTGCCGAGATCTTACGCCTGACTCGGGAGTACGGCCTGTACGAATGGGCGGCGCAGAAGGCGGTGAAGCCACTCAGCGTTGACCATGCTCAGGGCGTCTACTTCTGGACGGTCGACGGTAAACGCTTTCTCGACTTCAATTCCCAGCTGATGTGCGTCAACATTGGCCACGGTGATGGGCGTGTCCTGACCGCTATTCGGGAGCAATCCGAGAAGCTGACCTATGTGATGCCGCATCTCGTGACCGAGCCACGGGCCAGACTGCATCAACTCCTGGCCGAGGTCAGCCCCGGTGCCCTCAAACGATCCTTTCTGACGCTGAGCGGAGCGGAGGCAAATGAGCATGCCGTGCGGATCGCTCGCTTGGCCACTCAGCGGCAGAAAATTCTTGTCCGCTATCGTTCCTATCACGGCGCAACAGCCGGGGCCGTCAGCCTGACCGGAGAGCCGCGCCGCTGGGGAGCTGAACCCGGTATCCCCGGTGTTGTACGGGCCATGGACCCCTACCGCTATCGGTGCCGCTGGTGTCAGGAGCAGTCAGCCTGCAATCTCGACTGCTTGAATCATGTCGAAGATGTCATCCAGTTTGAAGGTGCGCACACGATTGCTGCCGTGCTGATTGAGACCGTGACTGGCACGAACGGCATCATCATCCCACCCGACGGTTATCTGCAGGGGCTGCGCACCTTGTGTGATAAATATGGCATCCTGTTGATCGCCGATGAGGTCATGAGCGGCTTTGGTCGGACGGGTGAGTGGTTTGCGGTCGATCACTGGGATGTCGTGCCTGATATTGTGACAATGGCAAAGGGCTTAACGAGCGCCTACCTGCCGCTTGGGGCCATTATGGTGAACGATGAGATCGCGGCCCATTTTGAAGACAACTTCCTGTATTCCGGATTGACCTATGGGGCACATCCGGTCTCCTGTGCCGCTGCGGTTGCCACCATTAAGGTCTACCAGGAAGACGGTCTGATCGAGCATGCCAAAAAGATGGGGACCGTTCTGGCGCATGAAATGGAACGCTTACGGAATAAGCATCCCTCGGTTGGAGAGACCCGTTCCATCGGCCTGTTTGGCCTGTTCGAGCTGGTCAAAAACCGCCAGACGCGCGAGCCCCTGGCCCCCTTTAACGCGCCGGCTGCCGAGATGGGGACCATGGCTCAGCTCGGTGCGTTTTTTCGAGAGAACGGTCTCTTTACCCTTGTCCGCTGGAACACTTTTTTTGTGAATCCGCCTCTGTGTATTAGCGAAGAACAACTCCGCGAGGGATTGGCGATTATTGACCAGGCGCTCGATATTACCGACGCGGCCGTCTCGGCCTGACAGTTCTTCTTGGGAGTGGGCGGGCATGAACACCAAATCCTCTGTACCGATTGGAACTTGGGCGTAAAGATGAGGATAGCATGAGAACAATAACGAGGAGAGCGCTACTCCGTTCCGGTCTTGCCTGGTGCGCGGCGACCCCTTGGTTGAAGCCCCTGAGGGCGGACGCCGACACAGACGCCGGTCAGCCTGCCCCGCAGATGGCTCCCGGCGTGACCGACACCGAGATTGTTCTGGGCATGTCTGCGGCCTTCTCGGGGCCCTCCCGGGGTTTGGGTATCGAACTGTATCGTGGCGCCACTGCCTACTTCGACCATGTAAATGAGCAGGGAGGAATCGCCGGCCGCAACGTGATACTCAAGACGTATGACGATGGCTACCAACCCGCCCCTTCTGTTCGGAATACCCTGAAGCTGATGCTGCAAGACCAGGTGTTTCTGCTCTTCGGCTACGTTGGCACCCCAACGGTCACGCGTGTCCTCCCCATGCTCAAGAAGTTCCAGGACCGGAATTTCTTTTTGTTTTTCCCCTTCACCGGTGCCCAGCCGCAGCGGGAACCTCCCTATGGCGACTTCGCGTTCAATCTGCGCTCTTCCTATCGCCAGGAAACCGCCGGTCTGGTCGATAATTTCGTGCGCATCAACCGAAAACGTATCGCCGTGTTCTATCAAGCCGATGCCTATGGGCGTAGCGGGTGGGCCGGTGTCAGGCGCGCCCTGAAGCACTACGGAAGGCAGATTGCGGGCGAGGCGACCTACCGCCGCGGCACAAAGTTCACCGCCAGCATGCGTAGGCAGGTCGAAATCCTCAAGGCGTCACAGCCCGAAGCGGTAATCTGTATCGGTTCCTACGCGGCCTGTGCGGCCTTTGTTCGCGATGCCGTCAACCTCGGCCTGCAAGTCCCGATTGCCAACCTGTCCTTTGTTGGCAGCGAGAATCTCTTGAAACTCCTCACGCACTGGGCGCTTACCGAGGAGCGTGGCAACAGCGAGCAGTACACGCGCTTCCTCGTCAACTCCCAAGTGGTTCCGAGTTACGAAGAAGCCTCCATGCCTGCCATTCAAGAGTATCGCGACTTGATGCGCCGCTATAACCCGCAGCCACCCATAGAACTGCTGAAGGAACCCTACCTGCCCTCTGAGCATAGCTTCGTCAGCCTCGAAGGATTTATCGACGCCAAATTGATGGTTGAGATTCTGCGCCGGCTTGGGGACAGACCGGAACGGAGCCAACTCCAGCAGGCCGTCTTCACCGTTCAGGATTTCGATTTGGGCATTGACGAGCGGGCCTCCTTCGGTCCCGACCGTCGCCAGGGGCTACAGCAAGTCTACTATACCGTTGTTGACGAAGGCCGTTTTGTCCTGCTGGACAATTGGGAAGACAGGTTTGCCTGACATGAAAATCCAAAAGCTCTTTCAGAAAACCTTATTTGGTGTTTTCTCTCTGTTTGGTCTGATCAGCCTGTCCACCTCCGTACTGTGTATTTATACCGTGGATACACATTTGTCCGAGGAATACGAGAGCAATAGCAAGGACATCGCCAAGACCATTGCCGATTCCAGTGTGGACATTCTCTTGAATCGGGACCTGTCGGCGCTCCAATCGCTCATCGATCAGTTTGTTGAAATCCAAAGCATCCGCTATATCTACATTACGGACGAGGAGGGCGAGTTTGTCGCCCATACGTTTGTTCCCGGTGTACCCGAAGAAATTCGCACCGGAGACCGGAATAACACGGTGACTGTGGAGCGCAGCCTGCCTGGGATGGGTGATTTTGTGGAAGTGGGCAGTCCGATTCTGGCTGGCGTTGCCGGCACCGTTCATGTCGGCATGGACACCGATCTGATTGCGTTGAAGATCCAGCGAGCAATCGGTCGTCAGGTCTACCTCATCTCCATTATCCTTGTTGTTGGCGTCCTGGCCGCCATCTGGTTTGTCAATTTGGCGGCGAAGCCCCTGGGTGACCTCCTCGCCTATGCCGTTGCCCTCGCGCGTGGCCCGGACAACGGAGCGGACGACACGCTGCTGGCCCGCGACGATGAAGTTGGACAACTCGCCCGCCTCTTCCTCTATTTTTCAGAAGGGGTGCAGGCTGAAGGAGAACAGCGCGTATCGTCTGGAAACGATGGATAGGACTTGACCTCGGAGGGTTTCCGAACAGTGTCTGGACCGCGCGGGCGGCGGGCTCGTCCTAGTGGTGACGGTTGATTGGCGATTGAGGGCCCTTGGAAATGGCGCAACAAAAACATATGCCGCGCGCGATGATCGCCCTGTTATGTACGCTCCTGCAAACCTGCTTCGGGACCGTTTATGCGTGGAGTTTCTTTCAGACGCTGCTGGTCAGGCAGCTTGGCTGGTCGTTTACGGAAACGGCCTGGGCCTTCAGCCTCGCGATTTTTTCCCTGGGTATCGCGGCAGCCTGGGCCGGCACCATGCTGCCGCGGTTCGGCCCGCGCAAATTGGCCGTGGCCGGCAGCCTCATGTTCTCGGGCGGCTATGTGCTCGCCAGCCTCGCCCTGCACCTAGACATTATTGAGCTTTTTTATCTCGGCTATGGGGTGGTCGGTGGTGCGGGTATCGGGTTTGGCTATGTGACGCCAGTCGCCACGGTGGCGAAGTGGTTCCCGGACCACAAGGGCTTAGTAACCGGGATCGTCGTCATGGGCTTTGGTGTGGGTGCGTTTCTTTTGAGTAAGGTGCTGGCCCCACTGCTCGTGCTGCAAGCAGAGGGCGACCTGGCGCTCGTTTTCTTGTGGCTGGGGGTTGTCTTTGCCTGTATCTTGTTGCCGTCCAGCTTTGCCCTGAGCGACCCACCGACCGCCGTGGCCACTGTGGCAGATGGTCAGCGAAGCGACGAACTCGACTCTGCTGCCCCCTACCTCAGATCCTCGGCGTTCATCTTCATGTGGGTTGTCTTTTTCTTCAATATTGCTGCGGGCATCTCCGTCATCAGCTTTCAGTCGGAACTCATGCAGGAGGTGTGGGGCTTTGCCGACCCGTCCTTAGAGCCGGCAATACTGGTCGAATACGGGGCGACCCTGATTGCCGTCAGTTCGTTGTGTAACGGGGTCGGACGGCTGTTCTGGGGGCTCCTCTCGGACCGTATCGGTCGCGTCCGGGTTTTCAGAATTCTGCTCGCCAGTCAGATGATCGTCTTCGGTATCCTGATGACCGAACGGAATCCCTGGATATTCGGGGCTCTCGTTTGTTACGTCCTCTTATGCTTCGGTGGCGGCTTTGCCACCATGCCTTCTTTCGTGCTCGACGTTTTTGGGACGAAGAAGATGTCCACCATTTACGGAACAATTCTGACCGCATGGGCGGCGGCGGGGATCTGCGGTCCTCTCTATGTCGGACATTTGAAAGACCAATATCCCGACCGGGCTGTCATGTATTGCTTTTTGATCGGGATTTTTATGCTGGGTCTTGGGTATGTCTTCTCGTATTTGCTCAATGATGAGCGTATTCGCCTGCAGCGTCCGACCCTGGAAGGGACGCTCCGGCAGTATGGCATTGCGTACCCCCGGCGCGCGCAGAGCCCGTTCCCCCATACCTGAGTGGACAGCGCTGCCATTCGTCCCGTACACTAGACATATGGAGTATGCGTGTTCGCCTGATGACGGTTTCGAGGATGAGGATGATGAGGACGAACGCTGTCCGTGCATCGTCCTCATTCGATGGCCGCGGCCACTCGGAGTGAAGCCATTCCAGCTAAAATAATCGAGTAACCGGCCTGCCTGCCCCTGATAATCAAGTCCCATGCCCGGCTTGCCTTCCAGGTCTGTTCTCTCTATACAAAGGCGAGGAAGGTAAGCCACGCGGTCAGGAATCATGCTGGCGGAGGGTGTGGTTTGGTTGCATAGCCGCGCCTGCGTAAAAAATTAAAGGAGAGGTGCCATGGCTGAGTTTGATGTTCATATTAAAGGGGGAACGGTTGTTGATGGGACACGCGTCCCGCGCTTTCAGGCTGATGTCTGGATTAAAGATGGAAAAATCGCTCAACTTGGCGGTCGAGCGACCGGGGGAGCGAAAAGAGTCATTGATGCGGACGGACTCATTGTTGCCCCTGGGTTTGTTGACCTGCATACCCATTATGACGCGCAGATCCGCTGGGACCCCTGGTGCACGATTTCCGGCTGGCACGGCGTGACGTCGGTGGTTCTTGGCAACTGCGGCTTTGGCTTCGCCCCGGTCAAACCCGAGTTTCAGGAACGCTCCATGCTCACCATGACGCGGACGGAAGCCATTCCGTACGATTCAATGAAAGAAGGCATGACCTGGGACTGGGAAACCATCCCTGAATATCTGGACTCGCTGGACCGCTCAGCCAAAGGTATCAACTGTATTCAGTACATGCCCACTGCGTCGCTCATGACCTATGTGATGGGACTGGAGGCTGCCAAGTCCCGCGAGGCCACATCCGCCGAAAAGAAAGAGATGCAGCGACTCCTGCATGAGGGCATGGATGCCGGGCTGTGTGGCTTCTCCATTCAGCGGCTCGGCCCCGACTCAACGCAAGCCGATTACGATGGCTCCCCGATGGTGACGGACATCATGGCGGATGAGGATATTCTGAGCTTGGCCCAAGTCCTGCGGGAGCGAGACGAGGGATTTATCCAGATCACCCAGTCAACCGGCCATATCAAGGCCGACTTGGCCTTTCTGGAAAAATTGGCGGATACCGCTCGCCGACCCATTCTGCATAACGTCATTGTTGCGGCCCGCAAGGACCCGAAAGTCCACCGCCGCAGCCTGGACTGGCTGGAGCGCTGCCGGGAGAGAAACCTGCCGCTCTATGGTCAGACCGGAACGCACCGGACGGGTTTTGCGTTCACGCTGGAACACTGGAATCTGTACGATGCCAGCCCGGCCTGGCGTGAACTGACGACCGGAACCAAAACCGACAAGCTGGCCAAGATGAAAAACCCGGCTCTGCGTGCCGCGGTCAAGCGCGAGACCGAAGAAGCGGACCGTAAGCTGCAAGTCATCCAGGCCGGCGTGGGCGGCCCGATTCCAAGACTGATCGTCCAGACCGCGAATGATCAGGCCGAGCTGGAATCCTATGTGGGGAAATCCGTTGGTCAGATTGCTGAAGAAGAGGGGAAAGACCCCATCGACGTCATGCTTGACCTGTCGGTTGCCGGTGATCTGAATGTCGAATTTCTGGGCCCGGACCGTGGTTTTAACGCCGAGCATACGGCGGAGATGATCAACGACTCGTATTTCACCGTTCCGGGAGCCTCGGACGGTGGTGCCCATACCAAGTTCTTCACCGGCGGCGCTTTTACGACCGACTTCCTGCGCTGGCTCGTCCGGGATGAACAACTCATCAGCCTGGAAGAGGCCCATTACCGGCTCTCCGCCCTACCGGCGCATGCGGCCGGCTTCCGCGATCGCGGCGTGTTACGCGAGGGTGCGGCAGCCGATGTGGTGGTCTATAACCTGGACGAACTGGACATTGAGCCGAACTGGATCGGCGAGATTGTGCACGACTTCCCTGGGAATGAATGGCGCCGGGTCCAGCGGGCCAAGGGCTATCACGCCATTCTGGTGAACGGAGTCCAGACGTTCGAAGACGGCGAGTGCACCGGAGAAACTCCGGGTCGGTTGCTTCGCAACGGGCGAGGCTAAGCGTGGTTTTCCCGGAGTTCCTGAGAGTGGCGGCGTAGTCGTCCACTGTATTTTCATGATCCATAAAGCGGTCGGGGCGGGCTTCAAACCCGTCTCGACTCTGTTCTGTCTGCGCTCTGTCTGGTATATTTGGATTACTTTCCATTAAAAAACGCATCCCCGCGAAGGAGGTGGAGAGCAT
>JAJDZM010000122.1 GCA_022824615.1 Candidatus Binatia bacterium
CATGTTCGGCCGCCTGAAGGACTGACGCCGCATCGCCACCCGTTACGACCGGTGCGCCCACACCTTCTTCAGTGCCATCTGCCTGGCGGCTACCGTGCTCTTCTGGTTATGCGTCCTGAGCCTAATGCCGAGCCGTTTCCATTCCGGGCGCAATACCTGATCGAGGTCGTACTGAAGGTTATAGGCGACAAGAGGCAAATCCCCGACGTATTCCGCGAATGCCTCATACACCGCATCCGCAGGCTCGCCGTCGCGCTCAAGAATTTCCTTGGTATAACCGTGGACGCGCGCCGCCTCCGGTGGAATATCCCGGTTCTGGTTGAGCAAGCGCTGAAACGGGGGACCCTCCGGTACCCAGCCCCGCATCCGTTGCGCCCCAATTTCGACGACGAAGATCGGTGGTCTGATACCGGTGGTCTCAGTATCAACCAGTATCCAGGGGGTGTCTTTCATTACAGGGCTACATACAGACATCAAAGGGGAGATGCTACCGTATCCCTGCGATGGGCAGCCGACAAGATTACGCCCAAGAGCGTCCCTTGCTGGGATTTATACCCCTGGATACCCATCCTGGTTTTTAACCGGGTGGGTTCGCCAGGCTTTTTTGAACGGCGCTTGAAAGCACCGGCACACAATGTTCTCCGGGGTGTCCGGGATGGGCGGCGGGAAGACCAGCGCCGGCCGGGGCGTTTTCTTTTTGGCGGGTTTCTTCTTCATGGGCACCGTTACCACCAATCTATACTAAATGACTCCCACCGGCTCATTTCCCGGCACGCCAAGATGACAAACAGCCCCATGAGCACGCTGAAGACCACGAAGAGTATCCAGATATCTTCTGCTGATACAAATGGGATACCCAAGAGACAAAGCACCGCCAGACCCCACGGGATAAACGTACACAGGAACCGCTGCCCTTCCGTCAACTGCTTCATGTTGTCCGCTCCAAGAGGCGATCCAGCGCCCTGCTCTGCTGGATCGTCATATCAATTTGTGCAGACCGACTCTTGTGACTACTCCGTATTTCCCAAATACCCCATCCTAAGCAGTAGTTAGCCGATAGGCACCCAATACGTCACGCTCCATTCAAACATCGTCATCGTAGTGCGTCCTTTCGCGGCTCTAATCGTTGCACCTTTTGGCTCTTTCGGATAGGGTCAACCCGCCAAGACTAGGCACAGAGTCCTGCTACGTCGGGTCTCTTGCTGAATACAACAGCCGATACTCGGCGTGGGGTCGCTCCCTATGCTGCGGTGAATAGGCAGGAAATTCCATAACTCTGTGTGTGGTCTTGGCACTGGACCAGCAACTCTCAGGGGTCGGCCAGTGTCAGTCAGTCGGAGGGAGGCAAACCATGAAAATCACGGCATTGGTCTTTGCGACGTGTCTGCTCACTACACCCGCCCTGGCCCAAGAGTGGGACCCCTATGGGGAGATTTTAGAGGATATCTTTGAACCGCCCACGCGGGGCTCGGACAATCCGGCGCTCGACCGCGAGATGGACCGCTGGGACCGCGAAGAGGAGCGGGCCGCTCGTCACCTCTACATGCAGTATTTGCACGAGGAACGGGCGCGGAACCATGCCCTGGGGACCTGCGCGACCATCTGGAATAACCCCGCGGCTAGGGCGGAGTGTAGACGGTCCTACGGCGGACAGTAAGATACTCTACGGAGAGTAAGCCGGATACAGGTTCAACCACGCTTCGGCGTGGGTTTCCTGCAACAGAGAATCACACGTCAGACAGCAGCAGAAGAACTGCGGGCAGTTTGGCCAGCCGGGGGTGAGGTAGACCGGAGCGGCGCAATGGAGACAGCGGACGCCGTCTGGCCAGCGGTGCTTGATAAACCAGGCTTCAGCAGACGCTTCGGTGAGAAATTGGCGCGTGAGTTCAATGAGGGAAGGGCATGTGTCCATGCCCTATGTTATCGCCTGTGGGTATTCAGGTATATAAATCCCCCCTCGCTCACTTGGTGCGTCTCAGTCGTTCGTGATAGTTTCAACAAATCTCAGCCACGGGTAGTAGGGCACAAAATGGCGAAGATTGAAGGCTTCAGAGTCAAGAACTTCAAATCGCTCAAGGACGTGACACTAGGTCGGTTGCGGCGACAACCACAAAACCAACCGCTCACACCCATGACTGCGGTGATTGGCAAGAACGGGGTAGGGAAAAGCGCCTTGTTCGAGGCGTTTGGGTTTCTAGCCGACGCCCTCAAGTCCGGCGTTGAGGAAGCTTGCGACGCACGCGGGCGTGGCGGGTTCGAGAGATTGCGGACGCAGGGACAAACAGGCCCTATCGGATTTAATGTATATTACAAAGCTCGTGCAAATGCCTGGCCCATTACCTATGGGGTTTTCATTGAGACGGACAAGTCCGGGCGGCCCTATGTGATACACGAAGAAATGCACGAAGACCGGGGAAACAACTCTCCAACCCATTTCCTTATTCTCTATCAAGGCCAGGGCATGGTGTGGAAAGGAAATCAAGCGGGTCGTCAGATCGATGAAACAACCGAAGGTTTTGATTTTTCAGAGTTGAGAAAGTTGATAAGAGAAGGAGAAAAACAATTCCAAGATGCTGAGTTCATCACATTGGAAGACCGTCGCAAGCTCGGTATCGCCACGCTGGGCGCGTTGACACAGCACCCGAGAATCGTCGCTTTTCGCCAATTCATCGAAGGTTGGTATCTTAGCTACTTCACCCCGGACGCGGCGCGTGGCCTGCCCCTTGCCGGTCCACAGCGCCATCTTAACGTGCATGGAGACAATCTCAGTAATGTTGTGCAGTTCATGGAACGTGAGTACCCGGAGCGTTTCCAGTTCATTCTCAAGGAAATCGCCGAGAGAATTCCGGGCATAGACAGAATTGAAACGGAGAGAACCGCTGACGACCGGTTGCTCCTCAAGTTCAACGATAAAGGCTTTCAGGACCCCTTTTACGCTCAGCAGATGTCGGACGGGACGCTGAAGGTGTTTGCGTATCTTTTGTTGCTCAATAATCCGACTCCCCCGCCGTTCCTGTGCATTGAAGAACCGGAAAACGGTCTGTACCACAAGCTCCTGGAAACGCTGGCCCATGAATTCCGTGAACACGCAAGCGAACGGGAAGACGGCTCGCAGGTTTTTATCACAACCCACCAGCCCTACTTCGTGAATGCACTCGACCCGAAAGAGGTCTGGATTCTGGAAAAGGGCGCGGACGGCTTTTCAACGATCAGGCGGGCAAGCGACGATCCAGTCGTAAATAATATGGTCGCGGAAGGCTTGCCGCTGGGAGGTCTCTGGTACAGCGATTACCTTGACGCGAGGTAATCGGATGCATTTTGAGATACTTGTCGAAGACCGGTCCGGTAAGACGATGCTTGATCTTCTGATACCAAAAATAATTAGCGATCAACACACGTTCGAAGTCTATGCTTACAAGGGAGTTGGCCATATTCCCAAAAACCTCAGGATTAGTACCGACGCACGCAAGCGTATTTTGCTTGACCAACTGCCCAAATTGCTCAGAGGGTATGGAAGGACGTTTGCCGGCTATCCCCCCAACTATCCAGCAGCGGTGATTGTAGTGTGCGACTTGGATGACAAATGCCTGAAAGCATTTCGACAAGAACTCTTTGCCGTCCTGAATGCCTGTAACCCCAAACCGGAGACCCGGTTCTGCATCGCCATAGAGGAAGGGGAGGCGTGGCTGTTGGGTGATATTCCTGCGATTAAAGCAGTGTATCCGAACGCCAGAGACAACGTACTCGGCCGTTACGAAAATGACTCAATCTGCGGCACGTGGGAGCTTCTAGCCGACGCGGTGTCCAGCGGTGGTTCAAATGGATTAAAAAATAGAGGCTGGCAGGTCGTCGGTAGAGAAAAATCGGTGTGGGCAGAGAAAATCACACCACATATGAATGTCGATGACAACGACTCTCCCAGTTTCCGTTATTTTCGAGGAAAGATTCGAGGGCTGGCAGCACTGAAGGCTCAATAGATTTGAAGGATTATTGTCATCTTGACATCATAATTCTGACACATCACGCTGTCTTCATGAGAACAACACTGACACTGGACGATGATGTTGCCGACTTCCTGAAAGACCAGAGTCGGCTTCACAATAAACCGTTCAAGCAGGTGGTGAACGAGGTTTTACGTCGGGGTATGACATCCAGTTCCAAATCGCCCGAACCGCTCCCATTCAAGATTGTCCCGAATCGTAGCGGCCTCGCTCCCGGCATCGATCCACACAAGCTCAATCAACTCAACGACCAACTTGATGCTGAAGACTTTGCCGAGGAGAGCGTCCAATAATCGTGGTTCAAACACGCTCAACACAGACCGTGCTCGGTCTGCCAGGCCGCCAGGTCTGAGAGCGCCCGGTCGGCCAGGGCTTGTTTTTTCTCACGACCCCGCAGAC
>JAJDZM010000084.1 GCA_022824615.1 Candidatus Binatia bacterium
CTCCCCGGAGGGGTGCCGCGAAGCGGCGGGGTGGGTTCCCGCCCGCCGTGGTCACTTCGCCCGACCGGGGGCCAAACACCAGGCCTGCCCCCAGACCGTTCGGCAGATTTTCTACTGGACCTGGCACTTGATTTGCCGAGCCCGAACCCACCCCGGCCCTTCGGGCCACCCCTCCAGGGAGGGGATTCGGTTCTTCCTCACTTCATCGCTTCCCGTTTCCATACTTTCTTACGGAAGCCGGCGTAGTGGATGGGCTTGCCCGCGTCCATAAACTGGCGTTCAAAGTCGGTCAGAATCAACTTGCCGTTCCGATTGCGCTGGTCCCGCTGCCAGGGGAATTGCGTCAACCCAGCAACAGCCTCCAATTGCCGGACTATTTCGACAAAATACGTCTGGACATCGGTGGCGATCAATATTTTTCCGCCGGGAACGAGTGCACGGGTGAGCGCGACGCAGAAGTCGTCTCGAAACAGCCGCCGGCGGTGGTGCCGCCGCTTCCACCACGGGTCCGGGAAGTAGAGATGAAAGACGGTCACGGACTCGGGTCGAATCAGGCTGTCGAGCACGCAACTGATATCGGCGGCAAGGGCGAGCACATTGCCCGGCTGTTCGCGCTCGATCAACTCCTTGATCCGATACACCCGCCGTCTGGAGAACTCGACCCCAAAGAAATTATGCTCCGGCGTGCTTTGGGCCGCCGCCAGGAGAAAAGCGCCCTTCCCAGGGCCGATTTCGACTTCAACGGGATGAGCGTTGCCGAATATATCCTCCCAGGCTGGTGGGGTGAGGCGGGGGGGGGCGGGGAACTCAAGACTCATAGCAGGGAGATATATCAGAAAAACCGTCAGGACTTCTTCTTTATATCCCACTGAAACCCTTGCTGAGAAAATGAAGCTTTGCGTTCGATATACCGGTACTCGTTCTCATTGCCGGTCCCAGAAAAGCCCATGATTGTTTTACTATCTCCTCTCAAGACAGAACCTTCAATTTCGTACCCTACTGGGAGGCGTACCGTTACTTCAAAGCCATCCCATACGGGACACGTCCATCGGTGATCGTCTCTAAACGGGCCTGAATAGCTGTCTTGAATTTTATAGATTATTGTACAGCCTTCTTTTGCTTCCCTTTTTAAATGAATAGTCGCTCCGTCCTTGTTGCCAATTGTAAACTCCTCATCACCATACTTGTACTTTATTGAAATTGGACCTCCGTCTAAGCCCTCAGGTGGATTAACTTTGGGTGCAGGCATCTCGACGGGTGACTTGGTCTGGATAATGTTAGAGGAGTAGGAAAAGTGTAGCTCTCCTTCTTTTTCTTTCAGTTCGATTCTAAACCGACAATCGGAGCGATAGTAGCCTTTATCGTGGACCTCGCGTCTCACTGCTTCAAGGAAAATCCGTGGAACTCCGCGTAGGTCCGGCTCTGCTAGAAGATGAATAATCAGAGTAGCGAGAGCGGAAGCTGCCGCTCCTAAGGATGCTGCGCCTACTCCCATCTTCCAGTCAGAGGAAGGACTTATTGCAAGAATCCATGCACCTGCTAGGGTGGCAATCAATATAACGATAAGAGACGCGAGGATCCGAGGATTTCCTTGTAGTCGTTTCAAAGCAGCCACAGGAGGGCTCCCTTATGAGGAAAGATGACGATACTGCTATCATGGAATTGCTTCAGGGCCAATGTTCACTAGAGCAGGATATAACAGCAGGCGACCTTCCCGTGCTTATCCGAACGCGTGATGAGAAGGTGGTTCAAATCAAGGCTCTCGAAGCCGACCCAAAAGCAGACGACTCGATAGTAATCGGCAGCTCTCCGGGCAGGTCAAGCGTGAGGCCGTAAAGGTCTGCGTCCTTCGCCGATTGTTCTAATCTTCTATCTCCTTAAAAGCAAATCGGAACACAACGGCGTAGGTGACAGAACATAATCGTTCCGATAAGGCGTGGTAAGATACCGCGCTTGTTAGGAAACCGAACCCTGTATTATGGAGCGGTGGGAGAAAATGGACTGGAGGCTTAAGATCGGAGCGCGCAGATAACACCCAGATGCCCCCTCGATTTGGCTGCCAGGAACGGTTGAGGTTCAAGACGAACCGCGCTTCTGCTGTTGGCCTGTCCGTGTGAACGCCGACCCCCGTCCCAGGAGAATACCGGTGTAGATCAATGACTGCATCAGGAGCCAACTGAGTACTCAGGTATTGTTCAAGCCAGCCGCGAACCCTATCAATTGTTCGAGACCGAACCAAGCGCTCTTGGAGATTTTCACGGGATTGCTGATTGGTCACAATATCAAACTCGTAGAAAGACTGCTTCCTTCTCTGCCAATCCATCCGTTCTAATACACTGAGGAGTTCTTCAGCTTCTTCGGCTTTCAGGACTGGCGCAACTTGAACATGAGTGAACGGTTCCCTCTCGACCCGTAGCCTTTCTACATCATTAGATTCGGAATGAGCGCTCTTGACCATCGTTAGATATCCTTAGCAGTCCTAAAGTATACTGCCCAGCGCCAACCGAATTCTAGTTAAGAGTAAAAATCTATCCGTTATCAGTATCCCCCCGGATTGCGAAAAGTCTCACGGTGTGTCGTGCCGTAGGTGATTGCTAAAAGCAGGTCATCACCTCAGCCCTGCCCGATCAATGTACACCTGATAAGAAAAGCTCCGCGTTCCTCCGCGCTGCATGGCGACGTTGTTGATTTCGACTCGGTATAGGGTATCAGCCTTCCAATCTTCGACATACCAGCTCAGGAAGTTGGGAACCCCATAAGCTGTGGTGTCGGTATAGAGATTGCTGACCGTGAGATTGGTTCCATCAGAGACGCGGGTCACACTGACGGTTGCGCTCTCGAAGTAGGGATGCTGATTGTTCCAAAAGCTGCTTTTGTCTTCGACTACACTGAAACTCCAGGGTGGATCATCGTCCATGAGCATAAAGGGATAGGTTTCATACGGGAAGGCAATATAGTCGACCTCAACAAGGGGGGAGACGGTGGGTTCGCGGTCGAAACCAAATGCCTTCTGCGCGGCGTAACCGTATACTTGGCCGTAACTCATGTGGGTCGCGAAAGGGTTGAGTATCCAGCGACGGTGACCGGCTGCGGCTACGAGGCTGAGGTTATGAGCGTCGTTGGTCCAGCCGATCATATTCCCGACCGGGTCCCGATTTCGGAGATATCCACCGCCCACGCCCGTGAGGTTACTGGTACCGCTCGCTTCGTCCCCTGCTTCAGTGTAGCATTGAGCGTTGGGCTCAGGGTGATGAGTCAGAGAGCCATTCGCAGCCTGAATCAGGGCGGCTTCCTGGACACTCGTATCGTACAGGAAGCTGTACTGGACATCGGCCAGGCCATGCAAAGCGCGAATCTGATTCATGCCTTCCAGCGCTCGGTCCTTCGCCTCCTGGGTCAGGGTGCCCGCCATGCAAGCGTCAAGGTCCGGGAGAGACACATACAGGAAGTCGGCGCTTGCGTAGGTACCGGCAGCAATGTCTCGTCTGACCTCCCACCAGTAGGCCCGGTCATAGGAGGCCAGGGGGTCCTCAAGGAGGTCGACCGCTACGGCCTCAAAATGCTGTGTGCTCTGATTCCACGCCAGCACCGTGGTCTCACCGGGACTTGGAAAATTCTCGACCGTGACCCGTGCCTGCGCTCCGGTCAGAAACGCCGTCCCGAAAGTGACGACCGTAAACGTGCTCCGGCCAAACTCCTCGCCATTATCGTAGGCGACGACCGTGTGTTCTCCATCGCCCAAGTTGCCCCAGTTCGTGTAGCTGAAAAAGCCGTTATTCCCATCATTGCCACAGACCCCGCTGGTATCGGTACGGGGCAACCCATACGTCGCCGGAATAGGGGCTCCATCGTTGAGTCTGATGGTGATGTCCCCCGCGGCCTCACACTTCCAGCCCGAGATCACCCCGACGCCCGACAGGGTGACTCCGTTGCCGGGAATCTCCAGGACACCGGTGAGTTGAGCGTACGCCAGGGACGGTGCCAGGAGAACGGAGACAAGACAGAGCCGAAGGAGAAAGGCCCTCCGTGCCTTCCCGAAAGTCACATATTGATCGGTGAGATGTCTCATGTTCGATACTCCGTTTCAGTATTGCGTTAGGTCTGGATCAGTTGCCGGGTCATTGGGTAGTGCCCAATTAGGCAGTTCGGCGTCAAATTAGGATAGCACAGGTCATTGCTAACTCCACACGGAAGCGATATCCGCAATTTTGTGGGCCTCAATACTCTGGAGATGGGCGAAAGGCGAGAGGGGTAGGCTCCCTACAACAGCCCCCGCCCCCCATCCACCGAAAACACCGCGCCCGTACTGAAGTCGGACTCCGCCACAAAGACAACGAGCTGAGCGACTTCCTCGGGGCTTCCGGCGCGTTTGACCAGGGTCTTTTCGATTTCGCGGCGCTGGACCTCCTGGGGCGTATCGTCCTGAAACAGGACCGGTCCTGGAATAATAGCGTTGACCATGACTTCGGGAGCGAGTTCCATTGCCAGCCCCTGACTGAAAGCCAGCACGCAGGCTTTTGAGACGGAGTAGGGCACATAGTCGGCCCACGGGTGCTGTCCTGCGACATCGGCCATGTTGATAATATGACCCCAGCCCCACTCCTTCATACGCAGGCCGATTTTATGCGCGCAATAGAAGGTGCCGTCCAGGTTCACGTCCATAATCTGTTCCCAGTCATCAAACGTGACCGTATCAATCGGGGTGCGATAAAAGAGGGCGGCGTTATTGACTAACACGTCGATACGCTCGAAATGCTCAAGCGCCTGCTCGATCATGCGGTCAACATCCGTTTCACGGCTGATGTCCGCCTGAAGGGCGAGTGCCTCGTGCCCGGCGCTTCGGAGTTCTCGAACGGTTGCTTCCGCTTCGATCTGAGAGGTGTAGTAGTGGACCACGAGTTTGCAGCCCCGTTGGGCAAGCGCAAGGACGATGGCTTTCCCTACACGTTTTGCGCCGCCAGTGACGAGGGCGACTTTGCCGCTGAGGTCCATAGACGTTCAGGTAAACGGCTCAAATTGGGGCTGGAGGATTACTTCAGCCGGACAGGCGCGGGGTGAGGCGGTGGCAATATGGTAGGCTGCCTCTGCTACGTCATCCGGACTGAGGAGCTTCTCGCGATTCAGCCGCTTATTGTATGGAATAAGCGCGGTCTCAACCGAGCCCGGACAGAGCAACGAGACCTTGATGCCGTACCGCCGCACCTCCTCAAATAGCGCTTGCGTAAAGCCCCGCAGGCCAAACTTACTGGCCGCATAGGCGGCCTCGCCGGCCCGTCCGCTCAAACTGGCCGTCGATCCCAGCATGATGATTGTGCCGTGCCGACGTTCGATCATGGCGGGGAGGACGTGTTTGGTGAGAGACATGGCCGCGAACAGATTCACCCGTAAGACGGATTCCCAGTCGGTGAGACGTGACTTCACGATGGGCGTGCGTGGAGGCCCGCCACCGGCGTTATTGACCAGGATGTCAATGCGTTCGTATCGCGCAAGCGTTTTCTCGATGAGGGTCGTGACCTGTTCATCCTGCTGTAAGTCGGTCGGGACCGAGAGTGCCTCGCCTCCCTGGTCCTGAATGCTGTGCGCCGTGTCTTGGAGTTCCTGTTCGGTCCGGGCGGCCAGAACCGTCTTCGCTCCCGCCTGGGCGAGCCTGAGGGCGACGGCTCTGCCGATGCCGCGACCCGCGCCGGTAATCAGGGCCACCTGTTCTGACAGAGGAGAGGGATGGGCCGCCATTTTGTTGCTTTTACCATGACGGAACGGTAGTATCCAATCCGCTTTTGGCCAGGTGAAGAAAGACACACAACGAGGGAGGAGCTATGGCGTACGAATATGCAATCTATGAAAAGGACGGCCATGTTGCCACTATCACCATGAATCGCCCGGAGCGGTTGAATGCCGTGCACCCGCCGGCTGCCGAGGAGTTGTCGGCAATCTGGGATGACGCGCTCGCCGATGACAACACCTGGGTGATTGTCTTGACCGGTGCTGGGGACAAAGCGTTTTCGGCCGGGAACGATCTCAAATACACCGCCGAGCACGGCTTCCCGAAAAAGCGAGCCAAGGGCGGCTTTGGGGGTTTAACCGACCGCACCGATATCTGGAAACCAACGATTGCCGCGGTGAACGGTTTTGCCCTGGGCGGCGGGTTTGAGATGGCACTGGCGTGCGACATCATCGTGGCCGCCGACCACGCGCGGCTCGGGCTGCCTGAACCGCTTGTCGGCTTGGCGGCTGCCGCCGGGGGCGTTCATCGTTTACCGCGCCAAATGCCGCTCAAGATTGCGCTTGGCTATATGCTGACCGGCAAACATATGACGGCTCAAGAGGCGCATCGCTGGGGTATTGTGAATGAAGTCGTTCCACTGGCCGACCTCAAGGCTACGGTCAAGCGCTGGACGGACGAAATCCAGGAGTGCGCTCCCCTGTCGGTCCGGGCGACCAAACAGTGCGCCATGATGGGCGCAGGACTGACCTTGGACGAAGCCTTTGCCCAGTCCTACCCGGCATTGAAGCAGATGATGAACTCCGAAGACGTGGTCGAAGGGCCACGGGCCTTTGCCGAGAAGCGCAAACCGAACTGGAAGGGACGATAGGAAGTAGGGATTGGGGGCTAGGGTTCATGGCAAAGACCGAGCAATCTTCCTCCCCAATCCCTAACCCCCAATCCCCAACCCCCCCCTCCCACACCCACACTCTGCGTGTCCGCTACGCCGAGACCGACCAGGCAGGGATGGCGCATCATGCCGCCTATCTGCCGTGGTTTGAAGAGGGGAGGGTCGCGTTTCTGCGCGCGCTGGGCAAGCCGTATCG
>JAJDZM010000193.1 GCA_022824615.1 Candidatus Binatia bacterium
CCCGAGCGGATGCAGGCCAATATGGCCGTACTCGGGGAAGCGATTTATTCCGAACATCTGCTCCTGGCCCTGGTCCGCAAGGGCATTGCCCGTGAAGAGGCCTATGGCTGGGTGCAGCGCAACGCCATGAAGGTCTGGGAGCACCAGGCCTCTTTTGCCGCTGAGGTGCGTCAGGACCCGGATATTACCCGGCTGTTGGAGCCGGCTGAGATCGATCAACTCTTTGACCCGAGCCACGCGCTGCGGCATACGGACCGTATCTTTGCGCGCGTGTTTGCGCCCACGGAATAAGGCCGAGCATGCTGGCCAAAGTCTACGTCACGCCCAAAAAAGCCATTCTCGACCCGCAGGGAACGGCCATTGCCCATTCCCTGCACGCCCTCGATTATACGGAAGTCAGCGAGGTTCGCATGGGCAAGTATCTGGAGGTCCGGCTGACGGGCCTGTCGAGACCGCACGCCGAGCGGCGCGTCGAAGAGATGTGCCAACGCCTGTTGGCCAACCTCATTATTGAAGACTTTCGCTTTGAGATTGTCGAGGAGTAACAACGAGTGAAGTGGGGTGTTGTTACCTTCCCCGGCTCGAACGACGACCGGGACTCGGTCTACTGTCTGGAGCGCGTGCTCGGGCAGGAGGCGATCTCGTTGTGGCATAAGGACCGGGATTTGCACGGCGTCGAGGCGATTGTGCTGCCGGGCGGGTTTTCCTATGGCGACTATCTCCGCTGCGGGGCGGTCGCCCGCTTTTCGCCGGTCATGTCCAGCGTGATGGCCTTTGCCCGAGCCGGCGGGCCGGTGCTGGGCATGTGCAACGGGTTTCAGATTCTGTGCGAGAGCGGGCTCCTGCCGGGGGCGCTGGTCCGTAACCGTTCGCTGTCGTTTATCTGCGAGTGGGTTGCCGTCCGGGTGGAGACGACCCGGACCCGTTTTACGGCCCGGTGTGCGGCGGGCGAGTGCCTGTCCCTGCCGATCAAACACGGCGAGGGCTGCTATGTGGCGGACGAGGCGACCCTCAAGGCCCTCCAGGATAACGAGCAGATCGTCTTCCGCTATGTCAACCAAGCCGGCGAGGCCCTGGAGTCGGCCAACCCGAATGGAGCCGTGCAGAACATCGCCGGGGTCACCAACACCAGTGGAAACGTGGTCGGCCTCATGCCCCATCCCGAACATGCCGTCGAAGCCCTGCTGGGGGGTGAGGACGGGCGCAAACTCTTTCGCTCAGCCTTTGGGTAGCCATGGCATCCATACCGGTTGATCTCCAGCTCGCTCACGACCACGGCCTGTCAACCGACGAGTACGAGCGCATCGTCCGGACCCTCGGGCGCAGCCCGACGTTCGAGGAGTTGGGCGTGTTCTCCGTGATGTGGTCGGAGCACTGTAGCTATAAGAGTTCCCGGCGCTTTCTGCGGCGTCTGCCCACAACCGGACCGGCCATATTGCAGGGGCCGGGTGAGAATGCCGGTATCGTCGATATCGGTGACGGGCTGGCCGCGGTCTTTAAGATCGAAAGCCATAACCATCCGTCTTTTATTGAGCCCTATCACGGGGCCGCCACCGGGGTCGGCGGCATCTTGCGCGACGTCTTTACCATGGGCGCCCGGCCGATTGCCTCGCTGAACTCGCTCCGCTTCGGGGCGATTGAGCATCCGCGCACCCCCCATCTGGTCAAGGGTGTAGTGGGGGGTATCGGCGGCTACGGGAATAGCGTCGGTGTACCGACCGTTGGTGGCGAGGTGTATTTCAACCCCGGCTATAACGGCAATATCCTGGTCAATGCCTTTACCTTGGGCATTGCCCCGACCGATCGGATTTTTCGGGCGACCGCCGCGGGCGTGGGGAATCCGGTCATCTATGTGGGCTCGCGTACCGGCCGGGACGGTATTCACGGCGCGAGCCTGCTGGCCTCGCGGGAATTCGACGACAAGTCCGAAGATCTCCGGCCGGCCGTCCAGGTGGGCGACCCGTTCATCGAGAATATCCTGATTGAAGCCTGCCTCAGCCTCATGCAGCAGGACCTGATTATCGGGATTCAGGACATGGGGGCCGCCGGCCTGACCAGCTCGTCGGTGGAAATGGCCGACCGGGGCAAGGCCGGTATCGTCCTGGACCTGGACACCGTCCCGACCCGCGAAACCGGCATCACCCCCTACGAGCTGCTGCTGTCCGAGTCCCAGGAGCGGATGCTGATCGTCGCCAAGGAGGGCTGTGAAGAGGCCGTCAAGGACGTGTTTGCCACCTGGGACCTCCAGGCCGTCGTCATTGGGGAGGTCACGGCTGACGGCCTGTTCCGCACGACGTGGCGGGGAGAGGAGATCGTGCGCATTCCGGTCTCGGCCCTGACCTCGCAAGCCCCGGCCTACGAACGCCCGGCGTCCAGACCGGCCGACCTGACGGCGAAACAACAGGTGGACCTCAGCGCCCTGCCGCTGCCAACCGACTATGCCGCGGTTCTGACCTCCCTGCTCACCACGCCGAACCTGGCCAGTAAGGAGTGGGTCTACCGGCAGTACGATTTTCTGGTTGGCGGGAATACGGTGGTCCAGCCCGGCTCGGACGCGGCCATCATTCGGCTGAAAGAGTCGAACAAGGGGCTGGGCATCAGCGTCGATTGCAACAGCCGCTACTGCGCGCTCGACCCCTATCGCGGAGCGGCGATTGCGGTCGCCGAGAGCGCGCGCAACCTGGCCGTCAGCGGGGTCAGGCCGGTCGCCCTGTCCGACTGCCTCAATTTTGGTAATCCCGAGAAGCCGGAGGTGATGTGGCAGTTTGTCCAGGCCATTGACGGGATGCGGGCGGCCTGCCAAGCCCTGGAGGTTGCGGTAGTCAGCGGCAACGTCAGCTTCTATAATGAAACCGATGGGCAGGCGATTCCTCCGACGCCGACCGTCGCCATGGTCGGGATTATGGACGCGGTCACGCACCATGTTACCCAGTGGTTCAAGCACCCCGGTGATCTCATCGTTCTGTTGGGCGAAACGCACGAAGAACTCGGCGCGAGCGAATATCTGGCCGCGCTCCATCATCAGGAGTGTGGCCGGCCCCCGCGGCTTGACCTGGAACGAGAAAAGCGCCTCCAGCAGGTGTGCCTCCGGGCCGCCCAGGCCGGGCTCTTTTCCTCGGCCCACGATGTGGCGGAGGGTGGGTTAGCCGTGGCACTGGCAGAGGCGTGTATCAGCCATCCCCGGCAGACTGTTGGAGTCCGTGTGACGCTGACCGGCGATCTGCGCCCCGACGCCTTACTGTTTGGAGAGAGCCAATCGCGTGCTATTGTTTCTGTCCGGCCGGCCGACTGGGACCAACTCAAGGCGCTGCTCCACACGAGTCGATTACCCTTTAGCGTCCTGGGTGAAGTTGGCGGGACGGACCTCGAAATCGCGGGCTATATGAAGATCGCAACCGCCGCCTTACGCCAGCAGTGGCAAACGGCGCTGGCCCAACAGTTGACACATGCGTAAACGTGCCACCATCTGCCGGTCTGTTGAAGGGCACGTTCACGCATTCTGAGCGGGGAGGGAGAACGTGGTACACGACACAGCCAATGCGGTGTTCGATGGTTTCCACGAAGAGTGCGGAGTCGTGGGCGTCTATGGGCATCCGGAAGCGGCCAACCTGGCCTATCTGGCGTTATATTCCCTGCAACATCGGGGACAGGAGTCTGCCGGCATTACCTCTTCAAACGGCCAGACCCTGCTGACGCATAAAGGCATGGGGCTGGTGGCCGATATTTTTGACGAAAAGCGGATTCGTCGCCTGGAGGGGGCCAGCGCCATTGGCCACAACCGCTATTCCACCGCCGGGTCAACCATGCTCAAGAACACCCAGCCCCTGCTGGCCAAGTATACGCTTGGCTCGGTGGCGATTGCGCATAACGGCAATCTGGTCAATGCCGAAGAGCTGCGCGCCCGGCTGGAATCGGGCGGCTCGATTTTTCAGTCCACGGTCGATACCGAGGTCATCCTGCATCTCATTGCCGCCTCGCAGGCCGGGCAGCCGGTTGACCGCATTATCGACGCCTTGTCTCAGGTGCGGGGGGCCTACTCCCTGGTCTTCCTGAGCGAGGATCATATGGTTGCGGCGCGCGACCCCTACGGGTTTCGGCCGCTGGTGCTGGGGCGCATCAAACACGCGGGCCGGACGGGCTATGTGGTCACCTCCGAGACCTGTGCGCTGGACCTTATCGGGGCGCAGTATGAGCGGGAAGTGCAGGCCGGAGAGATTATTTTGTTCGATGCCCACGGCCTGACCAGCTATAACCCGTTCCCGCGGGCGCCATCGGCCCGCTGTATTTTCGAGCATGTCTATTTTGCGCGGCCGGACAGCACCATGTTCGGGCAGAATGTCTACCACGCGCGGAAGTCGTTTGGCCGCCAGTTGGCGCGCGAGGCGCCGGTCGAGGCGGATGTCGTTATTCCCGTTCCGGACTCCGGGGTGCCCGCGGCCCTGGGCTATGCCGAAGAAGCCCGCCTGCCGTTTGAAATGGGCCTGATCCGTAACCACTATGTGGGCCGGACGTTCATCGAGCCCCAGTCGTCCATCCGTCATTTCGGGGTGAAGGTCAAACTCAACGCCCAGGCCGATATTCTGTGCGGCAAACGGGTCATCGTGGTGGACGATTCCATTGTGCGCGGGACGACCTGTCGGAAAATTGTCAAAATGATTCGCGCGACCGGTGCCCGGGAAGTCCATCTGCGGATCAGCGCGCCGCCGACCATCGCCCCCTGTTTTTACGGGGTGGATACACCGACTAGGCGGGAATTGATCGCCTCCTCTCATTCGGTCGAAGAGATCAGCCGCTACGTCACCGCAGACAGTCTGTCCTATCTGAGCGAGGCGGGCATGTACGCCGGGCTCCAGGCCAACGGGAATGGCTTTTGCGACGCCTGTTTCACCGGTCGCTACCCGCTGGCTCTGGGGAGCCGTCCCAAGGGCAGCCAACTGCAACTGTTTGACGAACGGATATAGCGTCGTTCAGGACGGACTATTGGTGTCGCCGGCCACCATGCAGACTGAGCCCTGACCCTGGGCTGCAGGGTTTGACCCTGCCCCAGAGAATCTTTTATTCTAGGCGATAATCCTGCTCGCATCGGGGCTGTGAACGCCCGGAACTCGGCATGTCAGATCTCCCCAACCTTTTGAGCTTCCTGCGCATCGCGCTCGTTCCCTTTCTGGTCTATTGCCTGGCGGATACGGACCCGGTCTCAAGCCTGATGGCGGCGGGTATTTTCTTCGTTGCCTGTCTGACCGATTATTTCGACGGCTATCTTGCCCGCAAGCACGGTCAGACAACCATCCTCGGTACCTTCCTCGACCCGCTGGCCGATAAGCTGTTGGTCATGGCCGGCTTGGTCATGCTGGTGGCCAGCGACCGTGTACCGCGCGTCCCAGCCTGGATGGTGGTGGTGATCCTCGGGCGAGAAATCGCGGTGACCGGGCTGCGGAGCGTTGCCGCCGGACAGGGACTGGTCGTCTCCGCCGACCAGCTTGGCAAATATAAGACCCTCTTCCAGATGTTTGCCCTGCACGGTCTGATTATTCACTATCAATACGGCTTCATCGACTTTCATCTCCTGGGGATGTATTTTTTGTGGATCGCCCTGGTCGTCGGCGTGTGGTCCGGCCTCGACTATCATGTCACGGTGGCGCGCCTGCTGCTGGGCAAACATCGGGCCGCAACCCCAACGCAGCACTCCTCCACACCCGCTTCGCCCCCGCCTCCCCAGCAACAACCGGAGAGGTCGGCATGACGGTCCTGGTGACGGGCGCTGGCGGCTTTATCGGCTTTCATGTCAGCCGGTATTTACTCGAACGCGGCGATACCGTCGTCGGACTCGACAACCTGAACCCCTATTACGATGTACGTCTGAAAGAAGCCCGCCTCGCCCAACTCACCGCTTATGAGCGGTTTGCATTCGCGCGGCTCGACCTGGCGGACCGGCAGGGCATGGAAGACCTGTTCGCCCGTCACACGCCGGAGCGGGTGATCCATCTCGCGGCCCAGGCCGGGGTGCGGCACTCCCTGACCAATCCGCACGCCTATATCGACAGCAATCTCGTGGGGTTCATGCATATCCTCGAAGGCTGTCGGCAGACCGAGGTGCGGCATCTGACCTATGCTTCGAGCAGCTCGGTGTACGGTGCCAATACAAAGCTGCCCTTTTCGGTGCAGGACAATGTTGACCACCCGGTCTCCCTGTATGCGGTCTCAAAAAAGGCCAACGAACTGCTGGCCCATACCTACAGCCATGCCTATCAGCTGCCGACGACGGGCCTGCGCTTTTTCACCGTCTATGGCCCGTGGGGCCGGCCGGATATGGCTCTCTTCATCTTCACCAAGGCTATCCTGTCCGGCGAGCCGATTGAGGTGTTCAATTACGGCAGGATGCAACGCGCCTTTACCTATATCGACGATGTTGTCGAGGGGGTGGTGCGCGCGCATGACCGCATCGCCCAACCCAACCCCCACTGGTCGGGCAGGAACCCGGACCCCGGCACGAGCACCGCACCCTATCGCGTGTATAATATCGGCCACCCCCAGCCGGTGGAGTTACTCCATTTTATCGAAGTGCTGGAACACACCCTGGGGAAGAAAGCGGAAAAACGCCTGCTGCCGTTGCAGGCCGGCGACATCCCGGCCACCTGGGCCGATGTGGAAGACCTCATGCACGATGTCGGCTTCCACCCCACCACCACCATTGAGGAAGGCATTCCGCGCTTCGTGCAGTGGTACCGCGAGTATTATCGGGTCTCGCGCATATAGCGCTGCTGTGGAGCAAAGGCCGGGCAACCACAAGGGTTGCCCCTACCATATACATTCCCTCGCCCCTGGAGGGAGAGGGCTAGGGTGAGGGGGCCGGGCCTGCTGTCCGTAGGGACCGCCACACAATGGGCGGCACACGTCCATTGAGGAGTGCGGGCTTCCAGCCCGCAAGCGGCCAGGATGGCCGCTCTCCCAGGAGGGGAGCCGCCCGCACACCTTCATGACCCCACAGACCCAACGGACCCAATCAACCCCACAGACCCAACAGACATCCTTTACGTACGTTCGTGTGGAGCAAGCGTGGTCAGCGCCAGCGCGTGGATCGTCTGCTGCATGTCGTCCGCTAACGCGGCGTAGACCAAACGGTGGCGTTGGACGGAGTTCTTGCCGGTAAACAGCGGGGATACCACCGTGACCCGGTAATGCCCGCCGCCGGCCGCGGCTCCGGCATGGCCGGCGTGCAGGGCACTCTCGTCAATGACCCGCACCTCGGTTGCGGACAGGGCCTGCCGGAGCGTGGACTCGATGTGTTCCGCAGTGGTCATTGGTCAAAGAGGAAACGTATTCTCCAATATGCCGGACATGGTTACTCTTTTTCGTGCGCGGAGGGAAAAACCGGAGCGCGGCGTTCCATCACGGAGCTCAGCCCCTCGCCCACGTCTTTACCAAAGAAGCCCAGCATCTCCAGGGCGAGCGAATAATCGAACGAGGTATGCGCGGCGGCCCGTAGCCACTGATTAAGCGACTGCTTGGTCCAACGAATGGCCTGCTGGGCACCCGTCGCCAGTTTGTTCGCGACCTCCATCGCCTTGGGCATGAGTTCATCCGGTGGGACGACCATGCTGACCAGGCCAATCCGCTCGGCCTCTTTTGCATCCAGCATGTCGCACGTCAGCAAATAGTATTTGGCCTTGGCCATGCCGACCAGCAGGGGCCAGATGACCGCGGCGTGGTCTCCGGCGGCCACCCCCAGCCGGGTGTGTCCATCGGTAAAACGCGCCTTCTCCGAGGCAATGCTGATATCGGCCAGCAGTGCGACCGCCAGCCCCGCCCCGACCGCTACGCCGTTAATCGCCGAGATAATGGGCTTGTCGCAGTTGATCATATTATGAACGATGTCCCGCGCTTCTTTCATCGTTTCGGAGACCACATCAAGATTGCCCATGGATTTCTCAACCACGTCAAAATCGCCCCCGGCCGAGAAGGCCCGACCGGCTCCCGTAATCACCGCCACGCGCACGGCGGGGTCATCCGCGATATCGAGCCAGACCTTGCTCAGCTCGTAGTGCAGGCGGAAGTTTGTCGAGTTGAGGGACTCGGGCCGGTTAATCGTCAGGAGTGCAATCCCGTCGTTTTTCTCGATGATGAGATGTTCGTAGTTTTCCCGGTACGCCATGCTGCTTCCTCCTTTGTGTTATGCCGATATGGGCTCCAGCTTTTCAAAGCCGGGCGGATTTGTACAGTCAGGCCATAGCCGGGAGGACGGCTGCCTAATGCGCCTCGGCCCAATTGCCGCCCACGCCGACATCGACGCGGAGCGGAACGTTGAGCGCCATCACCCCCTCCATGCTCTCGCGGACCAGGGCCTGTATCCGCTCAAGCTCGGAGTCCGGCACCTCGAATAATAGCTCGTCGTGCACCTGGAGGAGCATGCGCGTCCGCAGCCCCTGCTGGCTAAGCTGGCGGGCAATGGTGACCATGGCGACCTTGATCAGATCGGCCGCCGTGCCCTGGATGGGGGTGTTGATGGCGATCCGTTCCGCGGCACTGGCCAGTTGCGGGCTTTTGCTCCCCAGGTCCGGGACATAGCGCCGGCGGCCGAACAGCGTCGAGACATAGCCGCGTTCCTGGGCGCCGGCCAGCGTGCCGTCCATATAGGTCTTAATGCCGCCGTAGCGGCTGAAATACTGGTCAATATAGGCTTGAGCGGTCTTGAAGGGAATGCGTAAAGTCCGCGCCAGCCGCCGCGCGCCCATCCCGTAGATCAGGCCGAAATTGATCGTTTTGGCCTCTCGCCGCTGGTCACTCGAAACCATATCTATGGAGGTCTCGAAAATCTCCGCCGCGGTCCGGGCGTGCACGTCTTGACCTTTGTGAAAAGATTCGACCAGGACGGGGTCCTGGCTCAGGTGGGCGAGGAGGCGCAGCTCGATCTGGGAGTAGTCGGCGGAGAGGAGGCGCCAGCCGGGTTCCGGCACAAAGGCCGTTCGGATGCGGCGGCCCTCTTCACTCCGGATGGGGATGTTCTGCAAATTCGGATTGCTGGAAGACAGCCGGCCCGTGGCCGTCACGGTCTGATTAAACGAGGTATGCACGCGGCCGGTGTCCGCCCGGATGAGCTTGGGCAAGGCGTCAACATAGGTGCTCTGGAGTTTGGCAAAGCTCCGGTAGGCCAGGATTTTCTCCGGCAGCGGATAGTCTTCGGCCAGACGTTCGAGCACGGAGGAATCGGTGGATGATCCCGTCTTGGTCTTTTTGCCGCGCGGCAGGCCAAGCTTCTCGAACAGAATGGACTGGAGCTGCTTGGGGGAGGCGATATTGAACGGCTCTCCGGCCATGGCGTGGATTTCCGCTTCGAGCCGGTCCCGCTGTTGCCCGAATTCCTCGGACAGGCGCGCCAACACGTCGGTGTCCACCCGCATCCCGGTCCGTTCCATTTGGGCCAGCACCTGCACGAGCGGGGTTTCAATATCGGCGAACAGGCGGTCCATGCCTTCTTCGGTGACCTGGGGAAACAAACGGTGGGCCAGCCGGAGGGTGATATCCGCGTCTTCCCCGGCGTAGCGCGTGGCGTCTTCGACCGATACGTCGGCGAAATTCTTTTTGGCGCCATCGGTCACGTCCTCATACGAGACCATGGAGTAGCGCAGATGTTCTTGAGCAAGGGCATTCAGATTATGACGCTGGGTTGGGTTGAGGAGATACGAGGCCAGCATGGTGTCAGCCAGACGGTTGTGCGCGTGCAGGCCATAGTTGGTCAGGACCATGAGATCGTATTTCAGGTTCTGGCCGATCAGGGTCAGCGAGGGATCGGCCAGAAGCGTACGCAGCGCGGCGAGGGTCTGGTCGAGCGGCAACTGCGGGCTGGTATCGTCCGCGCGGTGTCCAACCGGAATATACCAGGCCTGCCGCTCTTGAGTCGCCAGCGAAACACCCACCAGTTCCGCATCGAGCGGGTTGAGCGCCGTTGTTTCCGTATCGAGGCAATAGGTTTTGGCCGCCTGAATACGGGCGACGAGCGAATTGAGCTGTTGTGCGGTGCGCACGGACTCATAGACCCCGGGGGGTTCCGTCGGTGCGGCGCGTTCATCCGCCAGGGAAAACTCCCAGTCGGTATCCAAATCGGCCAGGAAGCGACGGAATTCAAACTCGGTAAACAGCTCGTGTAAACGCTCGTGGTCCGGCGCGGTCAGCGCCAGGTCTTCAAGCGCCGGGGTCAGGGGCACGTCCTGTCTGAGGGTCGCCAGCGTTTTTGACAGGCGGGCCAGCTCGGCGTGCTCCCGGATACGCTGGCCAAGCTTGCCCTTGATCTCGGCGGCGTGCTGCAGCACGTTCTCCATATTTTGCCACTGCGTAATCAGTTTGAGCGCGGTCTTCTCACCAACACCGGGGATGCCGGGGATATTGTCGGTGGCATCGCCCATCAAGGCCTGCACCTCGACAACGCGTCCCGGCTCGACGCCGAATTTCGCCTGCACTTCGACAGGGCCGATACGCCGGTCCCGCATGGTATCGAGCATGCTGACGCGCTCCGAGACGAGCTGCATCAGGTCCTTATCCCCAGAGACAATGACCACCTCGGCTCCCTCTCGCTCCCAGCGCGTCGCCAGGGTGGCGATAATATCGTCAGCCTCGTAGCCGGCCAGTTCGAGAATAGGGATATTATAGGCCTGGACGACTTCTTTGATGCGGGGGATCTGCACCCGCAGCTCATCCGGCATGGTGGCCCGGTTGGCCTTATACTGCGGATAGATCTCGTGGCGAAAGGTCTTTCCCGGGGAGTCAAAAACCATCCCGAGATGGCTGGGGGCATGCTCCGCATGGATACGCTGGAGCATGTTCACAAAACCAAAGATGGCGTTGGTTGGAAATCCCTGAGCGGTGGTCAGATCCCGCACCGCGAAAAAGGCACGATAGATGTACGACTGTCCGTCAATAAGGAAAACGGGAGTAGATACTGGTGTCACAACGCAACTGTGGCAGGAGAAAGGGAAAGCGGGTGACCGGGGTCGAACCGGCGACCTTGTGCTTGGCAAGCACACGCTCTAGCCAGCTGAGCTACACCCGCGTTGAGCGTACTAGTCAGGGGCTAAATTTACCACACCTCAGCCGAGAGTCAACTGCAAGGCGGAAGACACGGGTCCGGAATCCGGTCTCTATTGCGGGGCACGTTTCCTCTTTTCGACCGGGTCCTGGTCCGTGTGGACGGCCGTCCCGGTATGACCGAACCCACCGTGGCGCTGCGTGGCGCCGAGCCTGTCGACTTCGGTCCAACGAGCCCGTGCCACCGGGGCGATAATGAGCTGGGCGATGCGGTCGCCCCGTTTGACCTCAACCGGTTTGTCGCCAAGATTCACAAGTAAGATCTTGACCTCTTCACGATAATCGGCGTCGATCGTTCCCGGCGCGTTCAGGATCGTCAGTCCCTGGCGCAGGGCGAGTCCGCTCCGGGGGCGCACCTGGGCTTCGTAATCCTGTGGCAGGGCGAGAGCGAATCCGGTTGGAATCACGGATCGTTGGAGAGGGGCAAGGACGACGGGGTCCGTCAGCGCGGCGGCGATATCCATCCCGGCGGAGCCGGGGGTCATATAGCGGGGGAGCGGGAGCGGCGGCTCGCCCAGTTCATCCTGGCGTACACGCGTAATGGGAACGACAATCTCTACGCTCACCCGCTCGTGCTCCCTCGGCGGTGCGCGCTCCCGCTAGCGTGCCTCGCCCTGCTCTGCCAGGGCTTCACGCCGGCTGAGACGAATTTTTCCCTGCTTGTCGATCTCGAGGACTTTGACGGTAATCTCGTCTCCCTCATCAACGATATCGGTCACCTGCCGCACGCGCTCGGGCGCGAGTTGGGAGATGTGGACCAGCCCTTCCTTACCGGGCAGGATTTCGACAAAGGCCCCGAAATCGACCACCTTCTTGACCGTTCCGGTGTAGAGCTTGCCGATCTCCGCATCCGCGGTGACCGCCTCGACTTTACTGATCGCCCGATCCATGGAGTCTCCGTCGGAGGAGGCAATGGATACGGTCCCGTCGTCTTCGACATCGATTTTGACTCCGGTCTCTTCGACAATGGAGCGGATCATTTTTCCGCCGGGACCAATCAGGTCGCGAATTTTATCCGGCTTGATTTTCAGGGTCAGAATCCGCGGCGCGTGTTCGGCGACCTGTTCACGGGGAGTTTCGAGCGACTCGGCCATCTTCCCAAGAATGTGCAAACGCCCGTCGCGGGCCTGATAGAGGGCCTGGCGCATGATCTCGCGCGTGACGCCGGCAATTTTGATATCCATTTGGAGGGCGGTAATGCCGTCGGCCGTGCCCGCAACCTTGAAGTCCATATCGCCCAGATGATCCTCGTCGCCCAGGATGTCACTGAGAATCCGAACCTCTTCTCCTTCTTTGATCAGCCCCATCGCAATGCCGGCGACCGGTGCCACGATCGGGACGCCGGCGTCCATCAGTGACAGCGCGCCGCTGCACACGGTGGCCATGGAGGAAGAGCCGTTTGATTCCAGGATTTCCGAAACGGTCCGGATTGTATAAGGGAAAGCATCCCCGGCTGGCAGAACGGCGGTCAGGGCCCGTTCGGCCAAGGCACCGTGTCCGACCTCCCGCCGCCCGGGATTCCGCAACGGACGGGCTTCGCCCACGCTGAAAGGCGGGAAGTTGTAATGCAGCATGAATTTCTTGTACTGCTCGCCAATCAGGGCATCGACCCGCTGCTCGTCGGCGGCAGTCCCCAGGGTTGAAACCGCCAGGGCCTGCGTTTCGCCGCGGGTAAAAATCGCCGAACCGTGCGTGCGAGGCAAGACCCCGACCTCACACGCAATGGGACGAACGTCGGTCAAGCCGCGCCCGTCCACCCGCCGGCTCTCTTCAACAATCGCCTTGCGCATGATTTCGCCGGTCAATTTCTCCAGGGCGGCGGCAACCTCCTCGTCCCGGTCAGCGAACTCTTCATTGAGCGCCTCGGTCGTTTCTTTCTTGGCAGCCTTGATGGCAGCCCCGCGTTCGAGTTTGGCCGCAATCGTCAGCGCCTCACTGAGCTTCTGGGTCGCGGCGGCCCGCACCCGGTCGGCGAGTTCGGTATCAATCGTGGGCTCGGTGAACACGCGTTTGGGCTTTCCGGCGACCCGGACGAGTTCGTCCTGTGCATCAAGGACCGGCGCAACGGCCTCCTGAGCGAGGAAGAGGGCCTCAAGCATGTCTTCTTCGGACACCATGCGCGCGCCCCCCTCAACCATGACAATGGCGTCCCGGCCAGCGGCCACAAACAGATTGATATCGCTGTCCTGGAATTGGCTCTGGAGCGGATTGACCACCAACTCCCCGTGTAAGCGTCCAATCCGGACTCCGGCAATGGGTCCCCGGAACGGGATATCGGAGACTTGCAGGGCCGCGGACGCACCGATCAGGGCCAGGGTGTCGGCATCGTTTTCCCGGTCGACCGACAGGACCGATGCAACCAGCTGGGTCTCACAGGCAAAGCCCTTGGGGAAGAGTGGCCGAATCGCCCGGTCGACAATCCGCGAGGTGAGGACTTCCCGCTCTGCCGGACGCCCTTCCCGCTTAAAAAATCCCCCGGGAATTTTTCCCGCGGCATAGGTTCGTTCCTGGTAGTCAACGGTCAGGGGGAAAAAATCGATCCCCTCACGCGAGGCATCTGACGCCACCGCGGTCACCAGGACAACGGTTTCCCCGTATTGGACGAGGGCCGCGCCACTCGTCTGTTTGGCAAGACGCCCGGTTTCAATGGACAGCGGGCGGCCGTAGTATTCCATTTCGATCTTTTTATACATGTCTTCCTTCAATGTTCTCTGCGCCAAGGTTCTGACGACGCAGCGATCACTCTCTCCACAACACGCTCCTCACAGCAACGACCAGCAGCAATGAGAACGTTGGTCTAGCGTCGCAGGCCGAGACGCTGGAGTATACTGCGATAGCGCTGGATATCCTTACTCCGCAGGTAGTCGAGCAGACGGCGGCGGCGACCGACCATTTTGAGCAGGCCACGCCGGGAGAGGTGATCTTTTTTATGGGTTTTGAAATGCTCGGTGAGGTGGACGATCCGCTTGGTCAGAATGGCAATTTGGACTTCGGGTGATCCCGTATCCTTGTCGTGCACCCGAAACTGACTGATGGTTTCGCTCTTCTGTTCAGCCTCCTGCATAAGTCTTCCTTCTTTCTACCTTACTCCTTGATTATTCTTCTTGTTTTTAACACGCTGTTTTCCTAGTGTAAAGTTAGAACACCCGGGCAAGCTGCCAGGTCCCCTGCCCGGCGGTGATAATGGCAATCAATTCGTGCTCCCCGCCCAGTATCCGAGCCGTCTCTCCGGTGTCCCGGGCTGCAGGCAGCGTCCGTAAAACAGCCTGCTGTCCGTGCCGGATGAGCGCCGCCTCTGGAGCCGATACCACAAAGGTCCGGTAGGACTGGGTCGCCTGGGCTAATGAGAGCAGGGCCAGCGGCTGTCCCGGCTGGGGACTCCGGACCTGGGAGAGCGGGACGGCTTGGTCAATGCTGAACGCGCCAAAAGCCGTTCGCCGGAGACGCGTCAGATGGGCGAGGCTGTTCAGCGCCCTGCCGATATCGGCGGCCAGAACCCGGATATAGGTGCCCTTTGAGCACGAGACGGAAAAATGAATGGCGGGCGGCTCTCCGAGCGTCAGAGCCAAGTGGGATATATGTACCCGACGGGGCTCACGCGCCACCTCAATGCCCTGGCGGGCCAGTTTGTACAGCGGGACGCCTTTTCGTTTCAGTGCGGAGTACATGGGCGGAGTCTGCCAGGAGTCGCCGATAAACCGCTGCTCGACTTTTCTCAACTGCGTCGGCGTGCAGTCTGGAACGGATGCCGTGCGGGTGACTGTCCCGGTACAGTCGAGCGTATCGGTCTCGACGCCGAGTTGCAGCGTTCCGGTATAGGACTTCTGTTCGGCCATGAGGAACTGCGAGAGTTTGGTTCCGGTCCCCAGACAGAGGGGTAGCAGGCCGCTGGCAAAGGGGTCAAGCGTCCCGAGATGGCCAATTTTTTTGACCCGCAGTGCCTTTTTGAGAATACGGACAACCTCCGCAGACGTCAGCCCTGTCGGCTTGTCGATGAGGAGGAGACCATCGAGTCCGGCCACTAGCGGTCTTCCTGTTTGATTTGATGAAAAAGATTTTCCAGGTGGTTGACCTCATCCAGGGTCGTATCATAGAGAAATTCAAGCGTGGGGGTGTAGCGGAGTTGCAAACGGGCTGCCACCTGACGGCGGATATAGCCAGCCGCACTCCGGAGACCGGCCAGGGCTTCCGCCCGGGTTTTGTCCTGGAGGGTCCGCACGAAGATACGCGCCAAGCGCAAGTCAGGGCTCAGGGTCGCGGCGGTGACGGTCACCCCATTGACTCTGGGGTCTTTCACTTCCCGTAAGACAATATCGGCAATCGCGTGGCGGAGCAGGCCACTCACCCGTTCAGGACGACGGACAGGCATACCAATCTTCTAGTAATGGAGAATCTCGACCTGAGTTTCACCCAACTCGGCGACGTGCAGCCGTTCAATAAAGTCCGTCACCGCCTGTAAGGCCCCCTCAACATAGGTGTGATCAGAGCCGACCTGGCAGACCGCCAACACAATGGTTTGCCATTGGTCTTGCTCGGCACACTCCGCGACAGAAACGTTGAATTCGTTCCGGACGCGGCTCTTGATCTTCCGCACGACGCCGCGTTTCTCCTTTAAGGAATGACTCGCATGACAGTAGAGGATCAGTCGAAGCACGCCCACCACCATCGGCCACCTCCTGATGGGGGACGGGAACGGACAGGCGGCAAGCCGACCCGCCTTTTCACACCACCCCCGCTTTCCCGGTACCAGCTACGAAGCGTATCGCTCTACTTCCTGGGAACGAGGTTCGAGGCGGCGCGCGACTTCTTCGAGTTCGTACACCTCCAAGACATCGCCCACTTTGACATCCTGAAAATTCTCGACGCTGGCGCCGCATTCCGTTCCGGCCGAGACCTCGCGGACGTCGTCCTTGAATCGGCGCAGCGTCGAAAGCCGTCCGGTGTGGACCACCACGTGATCACGGACAACCCGGACCTGAGCCCCACGCGTGATCCCGCCTTCCACGACCATACAGCCGGCGACCATGCCCATCTTTGAAACCGAAAAGACCTCCCGGACCTCTGCCCGACCGAGCGGATTTTCTTTATAGGTCGGAGCAAGCAGGCCCTCCATGGCCGCCCGAACATCGGCAATGACATCATAAATGATGCCATACAGTCGTAACTCAATACCCTCCCGGTCCGCCAGCTGAGCGGCCTTGATCTCGGGACGGACATTAAAACCGATAATCACGCCCTGCGAGGCCGAGGCGAGCAGGACGTCGGATTCGGAGATGCCGCCAACAGAGGCGTGGAGCACGGTCAGCTTCACCTCGTCGGTAGACAACCGGGTCAGCGCATCTCGTACGGCTTCGGCCGAGCCCTGGACATCGGCTTTAATAATCACCCGCAGCTCCTGCACTTCTCCGGCTTGGGCCTGTTGGTAAAAGTCTTCGAGCGAGGTCCGACTACTCTTGGTCAATTCCGTCTCACGCCGCTTCTCCGTCCGGTAGTCGGCGATCTGGCGCGCCTTGGCTTCATCTCCAAGAGAGACAAACGTATCCCCGGCCTCAGGCACGCCGGTCAGGCCAAGAATCTCGACCGGCATGGACGGGAGGGCAATTTTCGCCTTCTGGCCCCGACTATCAATCATGGCCCTGACCCGGCCATGTTCCGTGCCACACACAAAGGGATCACCGACTTGCAATTGTCCCTCCTGGATGAGCACGGTGGCGACCGCCCCACGACCCCGGTCGAGCTGGGCTTCCACAATGACCCCACGCGCAAATTTATTCGGATTGGCGCGCAGTTCCATGATGTCGGCCTGGAGCGTCAGCATTTCCAAGAGATGTTCAATCCCCTCTCCGGTGAGTGCGGACACTGGCGCAAAAATAATATCCCCGCCCAGATCCTCTGCGACCAGGCCCTGGGACATCAACTCGCGCTTGACCCGTTCGGGGTCTGCCCCTGGTTTGTCTATTTTATTCACCGCCACAATGATGGGCACCTCGGCCGCCCGGGCGTGATTAATGGCCTCAACGGTCTGGGGCATGACGCCATCGTCCGCGGCCACCACCAGCGTCACAATGTCCGTTGCTTTCGCACCACGCGCGCGCATAGAGGTAAATGCCTCGTGGCCCGGGGTGTCAAGAAACGTCACGCTCCGGCCTTCGACCGGCACGTTATAGGCCCCGATATGTTGGGTAATGCCACCCTGTTCGTGATCGGTGACATTCGTCTGTCGGATCTTATCCAACAGGGACGTTTTCCCATGGTCGACATGCCCCATAATGGTCACCACCGGCGGCCGGGGCTCAAGCGCGCCCTCATCTTCTGAGGCTTCGTGCTCGTCTTCCAGAACGGACTCCGCATCAAAGGCCACGTTCTCGACCGTATATTCGAAGTCCGCGGCCACGAGCGAGGCCGTATCATGATCGAGGACCTGATTAATGGTCGCCATGACCCCAAGGCCCATCAGCTTTTTAATGACCTCTCCAACCTTGATCCCCAGACTGTGGGCGAGATCTCCAACGGTGATGACCTCGGAGATCCGCACGACGCGCTTGCTGGCCTTGGGAACCGTGATTTCGGTCTGCCGCTGCTCTTTGCCCGGCAGGACCCGCTTCTTTTTGGCCCCGCGGGCGATGTGTGCCTCTCGCTCCTGGACATCGAGAGACTCGGCGCTGCGGATGACCTTCCGCTTCTTGCCGCGCTTTTTCCCGCTCGCAGGTAGGCCCTCACCACTCGTACCCTCACGGAGGCCGACATCAGCGGGGAAAGCAGGAGAAGCAGGGGGTCGGGTGAGGCCCTGTGGGGCGGGGGGCTCGGCGAGTTTACCAAGATCGATCCGACCCAGCACCCGTACCGGACGAGCACCTTCTTTCCCGGCGTCCTCCGCTGCCGGGGCCGCGTCTTCACCGCTCTCTCCTGCAGGGGGGACCTCGGCGACAACCGCGGGCGGCGGTTCCTCGGCTGGGGTGTCGTCGCCGGGGATGACCGCAGACGGCTCTTCTTGTGCAACAGACTCCTGCGCTTCCTCTCCGCCGGCTGCTCCGTCGTCAACCGATACCGGTATGGACAGCTCAGGGGCCTCACCGCGGGTCTCCTGTTGGTACGGCTCTTCTCTCGACTCGGGAGGAGGCTCGAAGGCGGGCGGCTCGGGTGAGAGCGGTTCAGGAATAAACGGAGCGGGCTGCGGTCCGGGGGTATCAAACGCGACCGGCGCAAAGGTCGGCAGCGGCTCTTCAACGGTTGGCGCCGAAAAGGCGACGGGGGCCGATTCAGACTCCACCGCAGCGTCGTCGACGAGGACCTCAACGCGCTTCCGGCGTCGAATCACGTCGGGGCGAATGCGGTTCTCACGAATCTCTTCACGAGCGGTCACCGCATGCTCTTTTTGCTGGTCAAGCTCGGTGACCACGCGCTCGGCAACGATTTTTTCCTCTCCGAGGACGAGTGGAGGAGCCGCAGGCGACTGAAGCGCCTGTTGCACGGCCTCGGCTTCCTGCTCCGAGAGCGTACTTTGGGCCCTTTTCCCGCGGATGCCCAGAGCGTCAATCTGGGTCAGCACTTGCCGCGTTTCGACTTCCCATTCCTTGGCTAATTCATGGATACGCTTGCGTGACATATGACCTCATCGCCGTCTCTTCACCCCGGCAGGCTGGGCTCTATCAGGGCGGCATAGCTCACCCGCGCCTCGCGGGAGCATACCGCTCGTAAGGAGCGACAACTCTTCGTCCGTGCGTTGACAAAAGCATTAACGCATTCTCGACTGGCATGGAGATATCCCCCTCGACCATGGCGGTCAGCGGGAGTGAGCCGGCCTTGAGACGTGACCGTCAACCGTAACAACCGGCCTTTCTGCTCTCGGCGGCCACATCCCAGACAGGTCCGCATCGGCTCGGTGTGCTTCATACGTCTCCAGCAGTTGCTCCTGTCGGCTCTGCCCGGTCTCCGTCGTCAACCGGAGCCGGGGCAGATTCGTCCTGCGTCTTTGCCGCCGGCGTGTCAGGGGCCGCGGTGTCCTGTTCACTGAGCGCGGCCTCCTGTTCCGCCGCTATTTTCTCCGCCTGCGCCTGGGCTGCTGTCAAGATCGCCCGAGCCCGGTCCGGTCCAATCCCTTCAACTTCAAGCAGCGCCTCAATATCGGCACCGGCGATATCCTGAGCCGATTTAAAGCCCTGTTGGTATAAGAGCTCTGCCGTAATATCAGCGCTCGACTCCCCTATGCCGGGGATGGCGTTCAACGCTTCAAGGACCTGGACATGTTCCAACTCGACTTCCGACTCGGAGCGGACGTCAAGCTTCCAGTCCGTCAGACGGGAAGCCAGCCGGACATTTTGGCCCTTCTTCCCAATCGCCAGAGAGAGCTGATCGTCCGGGACGATCACTTCCATGGTGTTTTCATCTTCATCCAGAATAATCTTGGCCACCTTGGCCGGCAGAATGGCACGACAGACATATTCGGCCGGGTCGGGAGTCCAGGGGACAATATCGATCCGTTCTCCCCGGAGTTCCTGGACAACGGCTTGGACGCGCGTCCCCTTCATCCCGACACAGGCTCCCACCGGGTCGACGTCCGGGTCGGTAGAGTGGACGCCGATCTTTGCGCGGGTGCCCGGTTCTCGGGCGGCGCCCTTGATTTCCACAAGGCCTTCGTACACTTCCGGGGCCTCTTGCTCGAACAGTTTGATCAAGAACCCCGGGTGGGTGCGAGAGAGCACGATCTGGGGGCCCTTCTGTGCCAGATCGACATCAAGGATATAGGCCCGTATCCGGTCCCCCTGACGGTATCGCTCCCAGGGAATCTGTTCTTTTTCGGGCAGAACCGCGTCCGTACGACCCAAATTGACAATGATGTTTCGCCGTTCAACGCGCTGGACGATCCCGGAAAAAAGTTCGCCTTTCCGATTTTTGAATTCATTATAGATCAGCTCACGTTCGGCCTCGCGGACCTTCTGAATGACGCTCTGTTTTGCCACTTGGGCGGCAATGCGGCCGAAAGATGCCGCGGGAAGCTTGCTGAGCAGTTCGTCGCCAATCTGGGCCTCAGGGTCCAGCGTCTCCTGCGCTTCCGTCACCTCTATTTCGGTCTCCGCATCGGTCACGGTCCCGACCACCGTTTTGATTTCAAAGAGCTCAACCTCACCAATGGCCTCATTAAATTTGGCTTCGATCTGCTTCTGGCCAAAGGTTCGACGGGCCGCGGACAGCATGGCGCTCTCGAGCGCTTCAATAATAACGCTCCGGTCCATCCCTTTTTCTTTGCTGACTTGTTCGATCACCCGATTCAAGTCTGACTGCATAGCGGTTACCTCGTCTGGCGGCGTCTGCCTTTCCGTTTCTTTTCAGGGCCCTTCCCGGGCAGGGGGAGAGGAAGATCAATATGGGCCCGCGCCACATTCGCCCAGCTCACCCGAACTTTTCCTCTTTCCTGGTCAACGACGCTAATAGCATTCTCTTCTACTGCACATATCGGGCCAATGAAAGCCCGCTTGCCGTCCTGGGCTGTTTTCGTCTGTAAGCGGATCGGTTGTCCCATATAGCGTTGACACTGGCTGGGGCGAAAAAGCGGACGCTGAAGACCGGGAGAGGACACTTCAAGTGTATAGCGCCATGGAATCGGATCATGCACATCAAGCACATCGCTCAGCTGTCTATGCACTCGGGTGCAATCGTCAAGCGTCACCCCGTTTGGGTTATCCAGCAAAACCCGCAGTACCCAGCGGCCATTTTCGGTCAGCAGGTCTACGCCCCACAACTCAAAGCCTTCATCTTCGGCCAGGGGAGCGGCTAGAGCCTCAACCTGCTGGACAATCTCTCGGACTGAGGGTTGCATATGGAAAAAAAAAGTGGGCTCCCGCCCACTTTTCCCCTGCTTCCCTCCCTAAGCTAAACGATACTCTGCCATCACGCAAGAGGCGTAGCCCGTCTCATTCCCCCTCTCCGCCGTTTTCAAGATCGTGCAGGGTGGCCAGCTCGATAATCGTGTAGGAGTGCTTCCCCTGAGGAGTGACAATCTCCACCTCGTCGTCAAGTTCCTTATGTAGCAATGCCTGGCCAATCGGGGAGTGTAGCGAAATCTGTCCCTCAGCAGGATCGACTTCTTCGGGAAAAACGATCTGATACTCAACCACATCACCCGACTCGACCTCTTCAAGTGTGACCCGGCTGCCATAGGCAATCGAATCTTTTGGAATACTCGACAGGTCATACAGCGAGAGTTGCTGCATCCGTTCCGTCAGTTGGGCGATCCGAGCTCGGACATAGTCCTGACGCGACCGCGCCGCATCATACTCGGCATTTTCACTCAGGTCGCCATGAGCGGCGGCTTCCTGGAGGTCTTTCGGAATGCGGACATTGAGTTCGTGGTATAATTCGTCAAGCTCTTTTTTCAGCTTTTTTACAATCGGCAGGTCCATAACTCCCCCATACGGTCGTCTTCTGTGTGGCAAGGACGTTCCGCACAAGCGCAACAGGGGTTGGTGACACTCGGGCACCAACCCCTCCACAGAATAGTCGTCTACTACAGCGGTTAGGCGGTCAGGATATGGATCGTACAGGCTGATCCGAGGCCGATGACATGGGCGAGGCCGGCCTTGGCTCCTTCAACCTGGCGCGCGCCTCCCTGACCTCGGAGCTGCGTCACGATCTCATAGATGTTCGCGACTCCGGTTGCCCCAAGCGGATGCCCCTTGGAGAGCAGGCCGCCGCTGACGTTGACCGGAATATCGCCACCCAGTTCGGTTCGCCCTTCGTCAATCATCCGCCCAGCTTCACCTTCAGCACATAGACCCAGGTTTTCGTAGTGCAGCAGTTCTGCTGTGGCAAAACAGTCGTGGAGTTCGACCAGACTCAGGTCTTGCGGCCCAATCCCGGCTTTTTCATAGGCTGCTTTTGCCGCGTTCTGGGTCAGGGTGTTGACATCGGGCATGGTCAGATCTCGGTCGGTATAGGGGTCCGAGGTCAGGACGGAAGTCGCGATTTTTATCGGCTTGCTGGTAAACTGCTTCATCCTGTCTTCCGACATCAAGATCGCCGCCGCTGCGCCGTCTCCGGTCGGACAGCACATATAGAGCGTATTGGGGTAGGCCACCATGCGGGCGTTCATCACGTCATCCAGCGACACCTCAACCTGATACTGGGATAAGGGATTGTGCACGGAATGTTTATGGTTCTTCACCGAGATTTTGGCAAAATGCTCGGCCGTTGTGCCGTGCTTGCGCATATGCTCCACGCCGGCCTGACCAAAGACGGCCGGCATCAGGCCACTGCCCAATACCCCCTCAACGCTCTCTCCTCCGCTGCGGGCTCCGCCACCGAGCAAGCCCATCTTTCCCATCTGCTCAACCCCAACGGCCATGGTGATATCGTACATCTCGGACGCGACGCCGACATAGGCCTCGCGAAAGGCGGTCGAACCGGTTGCGCAGGCGTTCGAGACATTGAGGGCCGGGATGCCGGTTTGGCCAATCTGCTGCAGAATCTTCTGCGCATTCATGGCATTGGCCTGGAACAAATTCCCACACACGAGCAGCTCAACATCTTTGATGGACGCCCCGGCATCTTTGAGGGCGAGAACCCCCGCCTCCGCTCCCATTTGGGACACGTCCTTATCAGGATAGCGTCCGAACTTAATCATGCCGACACCGACCACATATACGTCTCTCATAATTGACACCCCTTTGCCGTTATCCGCTTTCTTTAATCTTGGCGCGGCCTGAAAAAGAAAGCAATAATGTCGATTATCTCTTCCTCTCCGTGCGCGTTTTTTTCCGTGCGCTCACGTACCTTCCGCGTCACCATGTCCACCGGCATACCGAATTCAATCTTTTGCGGGTCGGGCTCGATATCAACGAGATTGCACCGGACGCTCACCCCTTCCGGGAGGTCAACAATCGCGGAGACGTACGGGACCGGAATGCCGGGCGCGGACTGGTGCACAATGGAGTACACGTAGAGCGTGCCGTGATCGCTGAGCCGCACCTCGGGCAGATCGCCGATATAGGCGCACTTGCCGCATCCGACTCGGTTCTCGCCGATGAAGGTGGCGGGACAAACGGGGCACCGATGGCCGACCAGATACGGTTTTTCGTCCGGGGCAGTGGGCAAGCGCAACATCGGCGCGATTGCCCGTTGGGTATTCGCCATTACCAAGTCCTCTACTACTGGGAGTTATTCGATGTCGACGTGAGAATTAATAAATTTCCAGGCTCCCTTATGCCCGCCGACCATAAAGCCAACATTGTATTTATCACTTCTGTTACCGACATTGAGGCCGATCACATACCACTTGCCGGTACTAGGCTGCTGTGCGAGCAGGGGGGCTCCACTGCTTCCCCCTACAATGTCACACTTGTACATTGCCCGATCGAGAAACATCCACCAATTCACACTTGCTCGACATGTTTCATGCTTAAGCTGGTTCCAGTTATCAGGGTGATAGGCGGCCAGAAGCAGCTTCGCTTTTCTATCCCCGCGAAGGAAGTCCGATATATTGAGGTGGCCATTGGTCCCAATCTGATCTGTCGTCTTAATAAACGCAACGTCCTCAGGAATCATCTCCAGGCATTGACGATTGCCAGGCTCATAATCGGGGTTGATGCTATAGGACGCCGCGGCATATTCCTTGCCATCCGCAGTAAAGATTTTGATATCGTCAGCATCTCCCCTAATGCAGTGGGCGGCTGTGAGCACATAGTAGCCTTCGACAATCACTCCGTTGCACTGGAAGTTCTTGCCGCTCTTGTCTTTGATGTGAATCCTGACGACCGCGCTGTAGGGAAGGATATCGCTTCTGACCGGCTGGCGACTGTCCTCCCCGAAAAAGCTGTACCGCAGCGATTGGCCGGACTGGTACTCCGCAGTCCTGAACTCACCAGCCTGCGTCTTTTGGACAGCAGGGCCAAGGAGAAAGGAAAAAAGGATCGTGGATGTAGCAACCCAAATGTTCATTGACCACCTCTCGGATACTTTGCGAATGACTGCAACAACAATCAGTGCCGCGGCTCGGACAGCACTCACCGTACTATATCCGTGGCGCTGCCTCAACTGCGCTGCCGGTCTTGCTTCGGACCGCGCCTTCTGCCCGCAGTGTCAGGGCTGGATTCAGCGCATCCACTCTCCGCTCTGTACCCGTTGCGGCCGCCCCTTTGCCTCTGGAGTCGGACCCGACCATATATGCCACCAGTGCCTGCAACAGCCACCCGGTTTTCGTCACGCGCGGGCGTGGGCGGCATATAATACGTCAAGCGGCTCGCCCCAGCCTCTCCGTCAGGGCATCCTCGTCTTCAAATATGCGCGTAATATGAGAGCCGGCAAGGCCCTCGCCGGACTCATGGCGCGTCACTTCTCCCGCGCCCAGGAGCCGGACGCAGGGCCGGCGGAGGACTATGATCGCGTTATTCCTGTTCCCCTGCACCTGACCCGACTGCGCTGGCGTGGATTCAATCAATCCCTCATCCTGGCCCGTGGGATTGGGCTACGGATCAATGCCCCGGTTGACCCCTGGCTGCTCAGTCGCACCCGGCCGACCCAGCCCCAGACGAAGCTGAGCAGAGCAGACCGTCGCGCCAATGTCCGCGGAGCCTTTCGGGTGCATACTCCCGCCCTGGCGAAGGGAAAGCGCCTCCTCCTTGTGGACGACGTGTATACATCGGGCGCGACGGTTGAAGAGTGTGCCCGAACCCTGTACCAGAATGGAGCGCGCAGTGTTGACGTTTTTACTCTCGCCCGAGTGGTCGATCTCTAAGAGCGTATGACGACACCTCTCCCTCTTGGCGTTCTCATCTCCGGGGGCGGCACCAACCTCCAGGCCATTATCGATGCCATTGAGCGCGGAGACCTGCCAGCCCAGATCCGTGTTGTGGTGACTAACCGGAGCGATGCCTATGGTCTGGTGCGAGCCCAGCGCCACGGCCTCTCAACCGCGGTGCTGTCTCACACCGGCTTTGCTGCTCGGGAAGAGTTTGACCAGCACCTCGTCAAACTCTTGCGAGACCACGAGGTTAAACTGGTCATTCTGGCCGGCTTTATGCGTCTGCTCTCGGCCCGTTTTATTCAGGCGTTCCCGCAGCGCATTCTGAATATCCACCCGGCCCTCCTGCCGGCCTTCCCCGGCCTGCACGCCCAGCGTCAGGCCCTGGAACGTGGAGTGCGGGTTAGCGGCGCAACCGTCCATCTGGTTGACGAGGAAATGGATCACGGCCCGATTATCATGCAGGCCGCCGTCCCCGTCTATCCTGACGATACGGAAGACAGTCTGAGCGCCCGGATTCTGGCCCAGGAACATCGTATCTATCCCGCCGCCATCAAGCTCTTTGCCGAAGGCCGGGTCGTGGTCCAAGACAATAGGGTCCTCATTCGTGACGAGCGCCAGCGTCCCCAAACCGCCTTCCGGTCTCCTGCGGTATGACGACAACCTCCCCACACACTGGCACGATCGGGATCGATGAATCCGGCAAGGGCGATTATTTCGGTCCACTGGTCGTCGCCGGGGTCTATGTGGCGCCGGACCAGAAATCTCAGTTGCGCGACCTGGGCGTGCGGGACAGCAAGACCTGCTCGGACACACGCGCCCATACCCTGGCCGCCCACATCCGCACGCTGTGTCCGACCACACTCGTGGCTATTGGCCCCGAGCGCTACAACAGCCTGTACGCCTCGCTCAAGAATCTCAACACCCTGCTCGCCTGGGGACATGCCCGCGCCATAGAAAATCTTTTGGAAACCGTTCCGTGCGAGCGGGTGATTGCCGACCAATTCGGGAACGCGCGTTTTCTCAACAACGCCCTGATGCAGAGAGGCCGGGCCGTCGAACTCATTCAAAAGCCACGCGCCGAACAAGAGATAGAAGTCGCGGCCGCCTCGCTGGTCGCCCGGGCCGCATTCTTGCGCCGTTTGCAGGATTTGAGCGGCCGCTTTGCCATCCCCTTGCCGAAAGGCGCCGGCCCGCAGGTCATCACCGCGGGCAAGGCCGTTGTGGAGCAGTACGGCCCGGACAGCCTGGGCCAGGTCGCCAAGCTGCATTTTCGCACAACGCAGAAGGTGCTGGCGTGAGACGCCGTCCTTGCCCCGGCCCTGCTTTTCCTCTAGAGAGGGAGCGTGTCCAGCTTTTCAGGCTGAGGAAAGACACACTCCCTCTCCGTCACGTCTGCCATGGCACACAGTCTCCACCCCGCGT
>JAJDZM010000234.1 GCA_022824615.1 Candidatus Binatia bacterium
TTGCGAACTTTCTACAACTATTTCCCCAAGAAGCAGGATGTCGCAACCGCAGTTGATTATTTACTTTACGAGGTTGCAGCCCAGTACGATCAGAGAGTCGTACCAGACGAATTCGACATTGTAGAGCACATGGCTTTCGGCATGAGCTTAAGTCTGCAGGTTGGAATTGAAGAACCGGAAATTACTAGGGTCAGCTTCGATATATATCTGTCCCGTTACCCGAACCCGCAAACGTTTTGGTTGCGAGCCGTTCAACAGTTTAGAAGGCTTTATGAGGAAGGGGTCAAACAAGGCCGATTTGTCGCACTTCAAGAGTCAATATTGCAGGACTTTTTGTTTACGCCCTTCTATTTTGTTATCAATCGAGTGGCAAAGACCGGGCAACAAGCATTGATCGCTGATGCCGTTGTACAAGGTCTCACGGCCCTGGGCGTGTCGAAAGATCAATCCCGGGAAGTAGTCGCTCTCCAAGACCCTTCGTTGGTGCTCAATAAAATCGACTCTCAACGAGCGTACGAAAAGGCAGCAGAACGATTCCTGGATGATGTTTCGACGGTGACAAGGCTCTAAGAGGTGAGCAGGTTGCAGCGCACGATGTACGAGACTGTGATGGCTGTCCACTAAAGCTGCGAGACCCAGCGAAACGCTTTCTGCCAATTGAAACTGAGGGGATTCTAGCTGCCGCTATGGTGCTCGATTCCACTAGTGATGCTTGTTTTGGTTGTGGGTCTTGTTTGGTTGTTCCATGACCAGATCAAGAAGCTCTTTGGCGAGATTACGGAGCGGCTCAAAGAATCTCCTATCACCTTCCCTGGGGGAACACAGACGGGTGTGCCACGCGGAGACAAGCCCCCCACGGAAGATAAGGCACCCACGATTACGCAACCGCAGACCGCGAGCCCAGCGGTCAAGAAACGCATTGAACAGCTAAGGAGATTTATACATGAGTCGGGAGTCACGGACCGCCAGACCGTATTGCTACAGGCACTCGCCGAAAAAGAGTTTTCGGCGTTCTTTGAGAGAGTGTATCGAGAGATCTATGGAAGCCAAATAGGAGCGCTTAGAGCCCTAAACTCTGCGAGTGTTGGTATGGCACAAGAGTCTTTACGAAGTTTTCAACCCGTAGCAGTTATCCAATCTGGGATGACATTCGAACAGTGGTTCGGATACTTGTCGACTACTACTCTTGTCGTTTCTCATGAACAAAATGTCCAGATTACGGACTCAGGAAGAGCGTTCCTGATATATGTCACCCAGCAGGGGTATCCCGAATTTGGGCTGTATCCAAGCTGGTAGCGTCATTTCGCGCTATGCATAGTCGGGTGTAACCAAACTCTCAACTGAGGTAGAGAAAATCGAGCTAAAGTAAGGGGCGTGTACACATAACTGGACGCGGCATTTGACAAGGAAATTCACTGCCTGCATTGCGGCGGCTGCGTCTGGTACATAGACGGCAACGAGCGCTATAGCGCCGATTGCGGCGACCGATATCCAGATAACCCGCAGTTTGGCGACAGATCATGTGACGATTGCGGTGAGAGTGCTCTTGTTCAGCGTCATGGTCTGGGACAAGAGGCCCGCCTGTGCCAAGGATAGATGGAAGGACGCGCATGATCGCCTCATTGAGGGGCGGTTTAGTGCATACACAGCGCAAGACCTCGAATGGAAAGGGATTGACTAAGGGGGCGCCTCTCCTGCCTTGATCAGGCTGAGGTTGGACCACAACTACCACAATTGAAGGGCAACATGTGGCCTTTAATTCCTGATATCGGTCCTCTTGAGGCCACAAGTGACCCATTCCGTTGACGGTCCGTACACCGCGCGTCAACTACAGGCGGAAATCAGTAAGCGGTTCGCCCAACTGCGTCTTGCCCGGAACATCACTCAGCAGACGCTCGCTCGCGAAGCCGGAATCGGCTTGCGCACTCTGCGTCGGCTGGAAGCCGGTCAACCAACCAGCTTTGACACCTTTCTCCGTGTCGTTATCTCCCTCAACCTAGGAGATGACTTGCCGACCGCTATTCCGTCCTACGACATTCGCCCAATCGAGCGCGTGGAGAATCGTGGAAGGGAGAGGCGCCGTGCTCGTCCCAAGGTTCAAGGTCAACAGAACCAACCATGGGCTTGGGGTGACGAGACCCCTGATTGACGCTGCGGTGAACCTATGGGGACGCCGCATCGCGCCAGCTTGAACGCGGGATCTCGTGGAAAATGAGCGTTCCCTGATTCCAGATGTGGAGGACCTTTGGACTATGTCGAACCCGCCGGCGCCCTACAGCCTGTCGGCCCGAGCGATACTCGATCATCACGGCGTGGCCTACGTGCCGGTGCTGCAAGTCGGAGCCGGCAGCAACGAGGATCTCGTGGCCTGGACCGGGCACCGGAACGCGCCGGTGGCGGTGTACAACGACGAAGCGCCGCGCGTGGGCTGGCTGGAAATCCTGCAGCTCGCCGAGCGGCTTGGGGATGGGCCGTCCCTGATCCCGTCCGATCTCGACGATCGCATGTTGATGGTGGGCCTAGCGAACGAACTGATCGGCGAGAACGGCTTCATCTGGAGCCTGCGGCTGGTGATGCTCGGGCTGGGTGGCCCGGAACGAGCCGCCAAGGAGCGGGTCCGAAATCCGATGTACGACCAGTACGGCTACAGCGAAGCCGCCGCCGCGGTGGCTGCGGACCGTGCCAGGGCGGTGATGGAGCGGCTGACCACCCAACTCATCGCTCAGCGCAAGGTAGGCAGCCGCTACATCGTGGGGGACGCGCTCAGCGCCGTTAAC
>JAJDZM010000026.1 GCA_022824615.1 Candidatus Binatia bacterium
CGCGAGAGCCCAGGGAACAGCCCGTAGTTTACGTTCATGGGTTGGAAATCCTTCCGCTCGGGGTCGGTGACGTATGCGACCATGGCGCCCAGCGCCGTTGTGAGGGGCGGCGTCAACAATGGCCGGCCCTTGACCTGGAGGCCCGCGTTTCTTCCGGCCAGCCATCCGGCCGCGGCCGACTCCAGGTAGCCTTCCACACCAATCATCTGTCCGGCAAAAAACAGGTCGTCGCGCTGCCGAAACTGTAAGGTCGGTCTGAGCAGGCGGGGTGACTCGATGAAGGTGTTGCGGTGCAGACTGCCGAGACGCACGAACTCCGCGTGGGCCAGGCCGGGAATCGTGCGGAAAATACGCCGCTGCGCGGGATACGTCATCTTGGTCTGAAATCCGACCAGCCCCCACAAGGTTCCGGCCCGGTCGTCCTGCCGGAGTTGAACAACCGCGTAGGGTCGTGTGCCGCTGCGCGGGTCGGTCAGGCCGACCGGTTTCATCGGACCGTAGGCTAGGGTGTCTTTGCCGCGTCGGGCCATCTCCTCGATCGGCAGACAGCCCTCGAAGTAGCGGCACTGCTCAAATGCCTTTTCCGGTACTTTTTCGGCAGCCAGAATGTCGTCAACGAGTTGATAATACTCGGCCTGCGAGAGAGGACAGTTGAGATAATCATCGCCGCCGTGATCATAACGCGAGGCCCGAAATGCCACGTGCGTGTCTACTGAGTCGGCCGTCACGACAGGAGAAATGGCATCGTAGAAATACAGATACTCACGGCCAAACAGCGCCCGCAGGTATTCGGATAGGGCCGGTGAGGTCAACGGGCCACTGGCAATGACCGTCGGCCCGGACGGAATGACCTGGATTTCTTCCCGTATCACTTCAACCAGATGCTGGTCCGCCAAGGCGTCGGTGATGTACTGGGCAAAGACGTGACGGTCGACCGCCAGGGCCTGCCCGGCCGGAACCCGTGCCGCGTCGGCCGCGGCCATCACTAATGACCCCAGGCCGCGCATTTCTTCTTTCAGCAGACCGACCGCCGCTACCAGGGCGGCACTACGAAAAGAATTGGAACAGACCAGCTCGGCCAGTTTGTCCGTATGGTGGGCGTCGGTGGGACGAACCGGACGCATTTCGTACAGACGGGTGGCGACGCCCTGGCAGGCGAGTTGCCAGGCCGCCTCACTGCCGGCTAAGCCACCGCCAATGACCATGACTGTCTGCATAGCGCTCGTCAGGTTTTCCCGTCATGCGACCTGGGACAAAGTGTCGGTCGTCGTGGCCCTGGTTACACGTGGGCGTTTTGCCCGCGCGCGCTCTCGTACCTCCCAGACGCTATTCCGATAGTGTGCGCTCCAGCCGGTAGCCTTGCCGTTCACCTCAGAGGCGACATATTGCTCACGGCTTTTACGCGAAAATCTGATCACGGCTGGATGCCCCTGCGGGTCGGCCTCGGGCGCACTTAACAAAAAGTGAAACTTGGGGTCCAGCTTGTCAGCATGAGGCTTCAACTCAGCAACCAGGGGCGCCCGCGTCTCGCGGTTCCGGGGGAACTGGCTGGCGGCCAGAAAGATGCCGGCTGCGCCATCGCGCAGCACGTAGTAATCGTCCACGGTCCGGCACTTGAGTTCGGGCATGGGTACGGGGTCGGCCCGCGACGGAGCGGGCTGACCGTTACGCAGCAGCTTGCGCGTGTTGCCACACGTACTGTTGGCGCACCGGAAGTACTTGCCGAACCGGCCGCTTTGCAGTTGCATTTCAGCGCCGCATTTCTCACACTCCAAGACCGGTCCGTCATAGCCCTTGAGACGGAACTCACCGGACTCTATTTGGTTCCCATCGCAGTCCGGACCGTTGCCGCATAGATGCAGCTTGCGCGTTTCGTCGATCAGATAGGAATCCATGGCGGAGTCGCAGGAGGGACAGCGCCGTTTGGCCCGCAGTCGCCGGCTTTCTCCCTCTTCATCCGCATCGATGTCAACCGCTTCCTCTCCGGGTACGAGATTCATGGTGCGCGTACAGCGCTCAGCCGGAGGCAGCGCGTATCCCGAGCACCCCAGAAACATCCCGGTACTGGCCGTGCGCACCTGCATCGGGCGTCCGCAGGCATCGCACCGGACCGCCGTGGTGATGGGCTGATTGGGCCGCATGCCTTCCGTGGCTCCAGCGGCTTGGAGCCGTTGAGAAAAATCCGCGTAGAAAGCATCCAGCACGCCGCGCCACTCCCGCTCTCCCAGAGCGATCTGGTCGAGTTCCTGCTCCATGTCTGCGGTAAACGAATAATTGAGCAGGTGGCTGAAATTCTCTACCAGTCGGTCGGTCACCAGTTCGCCGATCTTCTCCGCCTGAAAGCGCCGTTTGTTGAGGCTGACATAGCCCCGTTCCTGGATAGTGGAGATGATAGCCGCATAGGTGGACGGCCGCCCAATGCCGCGTTTCTCAAGCTCGCGCACCAGACTCGCCTCGCTATAGCGGGCGGGTGGCTTGGTAAAATGCTGCACGGTGTCGGTGTCGAGGCAGACCAGCGCGTCACCCTGGCCGAAGTCAGGCAACTCCACCTCGTCTTCCTTGCGCGAGGCCGACGGTAACACCTTGGTGAAGCCGTCAAACTTGAGGATGCGGCCCCGGATACGCAACTCGAACGGTCCGGCCTCAGCGAGGATGGTGGTGCTGAGGTATTTGGCGCGCGTCATCTGACAGGCAATGAACTGGCGGCGGATGAGGTCGTAGAGCCGCCGGGCATCCGCGTCCTGATTACCTAGGTCGGTCGGTTTGACCGTAAAGTCGGTCGGCCGAATCGCCTCATGCGCCTCCTGGGCAGACGCCTTGCTGGCGTAGGCGTTCGGCTTGTCCGGCAGATAGCGCGGCCCATACTCGCGCTCAATATAGACCCGTACTGTGGTCACGGATTCGCGCGAGAGGTTGGTCGAATCGGTCCGCATATACGTAATGTGGCCAGCCTCATACAGTTGCTGCGCCAGCCGCATGGTCTTCCGTACCCCAAAGCTCAGCCGGGTAGCCGCCGACTGCTGAAGCGTGGACGTGATAAAGGGGGCGCTCGGACGGGCCTGAGTCGGTTTGTCCTCACGACTAGTGATTAAAAAATCCTGGGTGGCGAGACGGGCAGCCGCGGCTTCGGCCTGTTCGCTCCTCCCCGGACGAAAGTTCTCGCCGTTCTCCTTTATGACCTGGAAGCGATACCCCGGCTCGTCAGCGCCTTTCGCCAGCTCGGCAAAAACCTCCCAGTACTCCTCGGGCACAAAGGCACGAATCTCCCGCTCGCGCTCCACAATAAGCCGCACCGCGACCGATTGCACCCGACCGGCCGACAGGCCGCGCGCCACCTTGGCCCACAGCAGGGGCGACAGCTCAAAGCCGACGACACGGTCGAGAAAGCGCCGCGCCTGCTGCGCGTTGACGCGGTTTTCGTCAATTTCGCCGGGATGCTCAAACGCTTCCTGAATGGCGCTTTTGGTAATTTCGTTAAAGACTACCCGACGAAAGCGCTCTTGTGTCCCGCCGATGAGTTGCTTCAAATGCCAGGCAATCGCCTCGCCCTCGCGGTCACGGTCGGTCGCCAGGTACACCGCGTCCGCGTTGTGCGCCAGTTTCTTCAAGTCGGCAACGACCTTCTCTTTGCCGGGTAGCACCTGGTAACTTGCTGCCCAGTTATTGTCGGGATCGACACCCATCCGCGTGATCAGTTGAGTACGTGCGTTCTTACGGCCAGCGGCCTTTTGCGTTTTCTTTGCACGCTTGCGCGCTGGGGTCGCCCCACGCTCAGACTTGCCGCCGGTCGGCAAGTCGCGCACGTGGCCAATACTGGACTTCACAATATAGTCGCGGCCCAGGTAGCGGTTGATCGTCCGGGCTTTGGCCGGCGATTCGACTATGACGAGGTTTTTGGCCATACCTACCTCCCCCCTCTCTACTTTCCTCTCGTAGCGGTGAAATACATGCCGGGCAGTTGAGTCACGACTCCTTTTAATTCTAACCCAAGCAGGACTTCAAGCACACGCGCTGGCTCAAGTCCACTGCCAGTGATGAGGGTATCCACATGCACCGCCTCTTCTGGAAACAATTGCAACACCATCTCCTCATCCGGCTCTAATGGAACGACCGGGACACTAGGGCCGTTTTTCTCAACTCGGTCCGTCCGCGCCAGGGCCGGAGCAATCTCACTGAGTATATCATCAATACTTTCGACAAGCTTTGCGCCCGCCTTAATCAGGCGATGCGGCCCCCGGCTTCTGCTCGCCGTGACCGGGCCAGGCACGGCAAACACCTCACGATTCTGGTCAAGCGCGCATTGGGCGGTAATAAGCGAGCCGCTCTTTTCCGTTGCTTCCACCACAACCGTCCCCAGGCTGATGCCGCTGATGACCCGATTTCGATAGGGAAAATTCCCGGCCTCAGGCTGGCTGCCAAGAGAAAACTCCGATACCACCGCTCCGCTCGCGGCAATCTGCTCTGCCAAGGCTATATGCTCCCGCGGATACACCACGTCAAGCCCCGAGCCTAAAACCGCAATTGTTCTCCCCCCAGTTGCGAGGCTGGCCTGATGCGCTTCCGAATCGATCCCGCGTGCCAGACCACTCACCACGCAGACCCCACAGCCGGCCAGTTCCTGGGCGAGTTCACGGGCCATTTTACGCCCGTACGTACTCGCAGTCCGCGCTCCTACGATGGCAATCGCCAGGGTATCCCGGGGCTCAACATGTCCGCGGATATAGAGGAAAGGCGGAGGGTCGTGAATCTGTCTGAGACGTTCCGGATATTCAGCATCTGTCTGGGTGACCAAGCGGGCGTTCATCCGTGCCAGTTTTTCCAACTCGGCTTCGACCTCTTCCCATTGGTCAAACGCGGCGATCTCCCGCGCAACACGGACACTCGTACCTGCCTCGGTGAGCATGGCTGGAGATGTCCGCAAAATCTCGCGCGGAGACGCAAAACGGTCCAACAACTGCCGGTAGGTCACGTTTCCGACCCCCCGTACCAGACGAAGAGCTATCCAGTCCCCCCAGCCGTCCTGAGCCGTCTCCTGGTCCGCTGTGCGTTCCATCCCTGTTCGCCCTCACCACATGCCACTGTCCGGCGCTTCGTTCGCTCCAATCTTCTGCTATGTATTCCGGGTGGTAGGTTCTTTTCAAAAATCATGGCACAAGTCAAAGGAAGGAACGAGTATCCCTAACCCCTGACCCTCAATCCCTACTATATATGCCAACAGTACAACAATTCTTGGAAGAAAAGACGACACAGGCTATTGAGGCAGCCAGTGGGACGGCCGCCCCGGCGATAGTCAAGCCCGCTGCCAATCCGAAATTCGGCGACTATCAGGCCAACGGCATCATGGCGGTTGCCAAGACCCGGAAACAAAATCCCCGCCAATTGGCCGAAGCCGTTGTGGCGCGGCTTAACCCGGATGAGATTCCTGCAAGCTGGGAGATTGCCGGACCGGGCTTTATCAACTTCCGTCTTGACCCGGACTGGCTGGGGCAGACCCTGCTGGCTATCGCCCAAGACGACCATCTCGGGGTTGACCCGGCCGCTAACCCGGAAACCATCGTCATCGACTTCAGCGCCCCCAACGTGGCCAAATCCATGCATGTCGGCCATATTCGTTCCACCATCCTGGGCGACGCCCTCACCCGGGTGTTGCGCTTTCGTGGGCACACGGTGGAGACGGACAATCATCTGGGCGACTGGGGCACCCAGTTCGGCATGTTGATTGTCGGCTATCGTTCTTTTCTTGACCAGGCCGCGTATGAGCGGGACCCCCTGGCCGAGATGGAGCGCATCTACAAAGAGGTCCAGGCCAGATCCATAACGGATGCGGCCCTGGCGGACCGGGCGCGCGAAGAGTTGGCCAAATTGCAGCAGGGAGATGCGGCCAATACCGCCCTGTGGCGGGAATTCATGCAGGTCTCGCGCCAGGCCTTCGAGCACATCTATGCGCGCCTAAATGTGCACTTCGACCATTGGCTCGGAGAGAGCTTCTACAATCCGATGCTCGCCAATGTCGTGCAAGACCTGCGCGACAAGAAACTGGCTCGGCCAAGCGAAGGGGCCATCTGCATCTTCTACGACCAGGATACCGAGCTGGCCGAGACCCCGTTCCTGATTCAAAAACAGGACGGCGCCTTCCTGTACGCCACGACTGATCTGGCAACGATTCAATACCGGGCCGAGACCTTTCGGCCGCAGCGCATCATCTATGTGACGGACGGTCGTCAGCAACTTCATTTTCGGCAACTCTTTGCCGCGGCCCAAAGCTGGGGGCATCGCATGGCCCTGGAGCATGTCTGGTTCGGAACCATCCTGGGAGCGGACGGCAAGCCGATCAAGACCCGGGAGGGCCAGCCCATCAAACTCGTCGCCCTGCTGGACGAAGCCGAGGAGCGCGCGCGGGCCATTGTCCAGGAAAAAAACCCGAGTCTCTCCGCCGCAGAGCAGGCTACCGTGGCGCGCATCGTCGGGATTGGCGCGGTCAAATACGCCGACCTGATGCAAAACCGTACCGCGGATTACCGCTTCAGTTGGGATAAGCTGCTCGCCCTGGACGGCAATACCGCACCGTATCTGCAATACGCCTATGCACGGATTCGTTCGATTTTTCGCAAAGGTGGTTTTACGGACTGGCAGCCGACTCCAGATGTACCGGTCCGACTGCTGGCCCCGGAAGAGCAGGCCCTGGCCAAGCAGATGCTTCGCTTCGGCGATGTCCTGATCGAGGTCGAGCGCTCATACAAGCCCAACCTCCTGGCCAACTTCTTGTACGAACTGGCCACACAGTTTAATCTTTTCTACCAAGCGTATTCCGTGCTCAAGGCTCCGCAGGACCGGCAGCCCACGCGGCTGTTATTATGCGACCTCACGGCCCGGTATTTGAAGACGGGCCTGGACCTGCTCGGCATTGAGACCCTGGAAGCAATGTAGGAAGCAAAACAGTCCAAGGAGGGTCCCATGGCCGAAACACGAAGGACAGAGGAGGCGGTCTCGATTGCTTACGATATTGAAGGCAGTGGTCCGATCGTTGTTTTCCTGCACGGCATTGGCGGCAATCGACTGAATTGGACAGATCAGTTGGCCCATTTTGGCAGGCGGTTCTGTACGGTGGCCTGGGACGCGCGGGGCTATCTCGACAGCGACGACTCTCCCCAGACGCTCCGGTTCAGCGATTTTGCCGATGACCTGTGCCGTCTCCTGGACCGGCTCAAAGCCGACCGGGCTCACCTGGTCGGACTGTCTATGGGCGGCATGATTATCCAGGACTTCTACGGGCGCTATGTCGACCGGGTCGCCACCCTCTCCCTGGTTGATACCTCGTCCGGTTTCGGCGGAGTTCCCGAGGCCGTCCGGCAAGACTTTCTCGCCCGCCGGCTTGACCCACTGGAAAACGGTCTCACCCCGGCGGACATTGCACCTGAGGTGGTCAAGGTCCTGGTTGCCGAAAGCGCAGGGCAAGCCGTGCGTGAGCGGCTGATCGCCTCCATGTCCGCGCTGCGCGCCGAGGCGTATAAACAGGCCCTGCACGCCATTGTGACAACCGATTTCCGCGCGGTCCTGCCGCAGATTGCGGTGCCGACCCTGGTGATTGTGGGGGAAGAGGATCAGGTCACCCCGCCCTCGGCTTCGGAATTCCTGGTGAAACAGATTCCCGGTGCCTCGCTGGTGACCATCCCGGACTGCGGACATCTGTCGAATCTCGAAAAGCCTGACCGGTTTAATGCGGCCCTAGGAGCGTTTCTGGACGAACACGCCGGACGAGCTTCGACCGTCACCGGCTAAGAGCAACCGGCGCGTTTCTTCACCATGTAAAAGGACAGAAAGAATGGGAATGTAATAAAAGTGGGTGAGAATGGGGTTTTGCCTAATAAAGAGCGATTTCAGGGTGGGGATATGAGCGTGTCCTGACAGGATTTTTTCTCTTTTGGAAAAAATGGCCGTAAAATTCCCGTAAGTGCCCGATATTATTGGATCTAAATTTCTCCTTGGCTAAAAAAAGGGCCTAAAAAGAGAATTTTTTCTCTTTTTGGTGAACTATAGGGTAAAAGTTCTCATTTTTTCTCTTCCCGATAGACGATATGCGCACGCCTTGATATGGCCGGAGCCATCCGACAAAGGAGGTTCGCATCATGCCACCAGACGCAAGCAAGACCAACACGATTGAAGGCTTCTGGGCACTGTCAATTATACCTCAAGTAAAGTATGGAATTCCCATTGCATAGAGGGCAGGTATGTCGGTTCCCCCTTCGTCCGCATGCTCGGCTTTTCCGCTCTCTCGATTGCCAGCCGTCAATGTTGCCACTGTTCCCCAACGGAGTCCGCTCCGGTATCCAGGAGGGAAGACGTGGCTGATTCCGCATATTCGAGAATGGCTTGCTAACGTTCAGGCCCGCGTACTGGTTGAACCCTTTGCCGGGGGTGGCATTGTCTCCCTGACTGCCGTGATGGAGGCATTGGTTGACCAAGCGATTTTAATTGAGCGTGACCATGACGTTGCCGCCTTTTGGCATATGGTACTGGAAAATGGAGCGCCCCTTGCGGAGCGGATTCGTCATTTTACCCCCACACGGGAGTTGGTAAGCGCTCTGGAACAGTCAGGCGTGCGGTGTGTGGCTGAGCATGCGTTTCGGACCTTGGTGCTGAACCGGACAAAACGAGCCGGGATTCTTGCGCCAGGAGCATCATCCATGAGGGCCGGCGAAAACGATAAGGGTATTGTTTCCCGGTGGTATCCCGATACGCTCGTGGCACGGTTGCAAGCTATTGGGGAATACGTCGATAAACTGACCTTTTTTGAAGGGGATAGCATGCGTCTCCTCGAACCACTATTACGGGGATGGGGGAAAGACGCCGTCGCCTTCCTTGATCCGCCCTATACGGCAGCTGGGGGGAAAAAAGCAGGCGCACGCCTTTATGCCTATAGCACCATTGACCATGCGGCCTTGTTTGAGATGATGGCCCGCTGTAAATCAGATTTTCTCATGACGTATGATGGCGCACCGGAGATTGTGGCACTTGTCGAGAAATACCAGTTTCAAGCGGTCCGTGTGGAGATGAAAAACGCGCATCACCATCGCCTGCCTGAACTGGTGATTACGCGGGAAAGACGGTTCTCATGAGCACGCGCTATGGGATTGCGGAATGGTATGGAGAACCGTTCGCCACGATGCCCCCAAAGCGGCGGCGAGCCTTGGCGGCGGTTGCTTTGGGGCAAAACAGAGACATTCCCAGATGCCCATTTCAGCGCGGGCAGGTTCCCTGTAACAAAAAAGGTGGAGTCTGCTCTATGCAGACCTACCGCCCCTATCTAGGCAACCATTTATCAGACCGGATAGGAGAGCGAGCCGGGCCACCTGTTATTATGTGTCCAAAACGGTTTGACCAAAACGATATTGTCCCGAAATGGTTGGCAAGGATTGTGGGGTTTCAACAGGTCTTTCTCGCGCAAGAAGTCCCCTTTATGCGGTCGCCAGATACAGGACAAGCTGCCGGTCGGATTGATATCGTCCTGTCAGGAAACAGCACTGCTTCCAGGTGGTTTGGGTTAGAGATTCAAGCCGTGTACTTCTCCGGTAAAGGCATGGCGCGTGACTTTGAAGTCTTCCACCATGATACCGGACGGCTTCCCCCCATGCCGACTACGGTGAGGCGCCCTGATTGGCGCTCTTCCAGCGCAAAGCGGCTTATGCCGCAGTTAGAGATCAAAGCCCCGACTTTACGTCGATGGGGAACAAAGTTAGCTGTGGCGGTCGATGTGCCGTTTTTTGAAGCGATTGGGGGAGTAAGTAGCCGTCCCTCCCATGATATCAACGAGGGCGATATTGTATGGCTCGTGGTGCAGGTGTCTGACCGCTATGAGTTGGAACAAGTGCACTGGGAAGTGCTATCACTTGAGGAATCAAGCAGCAAACTCTTAGCTGCGGAGACCGTCAAGCGGGAAGAATTTGAAGAGATTCTCCGCTCGAAGCTCCGGCCGTTGTAAAAAGGGGGGAATGATGGCAAAGGCGATACCGGCGAGACCCGCCAAGGAAAGGAAGGAAAATAGCGGCATAAAAGAAGGAACCTACGAAACCGCACCTCTCTCATTTATTCTGTTCTTTTACATTCACCAAGCTCGACTGCGACGCTGGCGCCAGTCATCCTCGTCTTCATCCTCTTCTTCAATGAGAAAAACCGGTTTCAGAATCCGGCGGGGAATGTCTTCCAAAAAACGCGACGGTTTACTGAGGACCATACCGGTCGCACGATCGAAGATATTGATAGGATAGGAAATAAACAGGTTTTCTTTGGCCCGGGTGGCGGCCACATACATCAGCCGTCGCTCTTCTTCGAGCTCGTCGTCCTCCTTGTTGTACAGTGAAGGGAAACGGCCCTCGACCGCCCAGATGATAAACACCGAGTGCCATTCCAGCCCTTTTGCCGAGTGAATGGTCGACAGGGTCAGCACGCCTTCTTCATCCTTATCGGTTGCCAGCACATCGCCCACGCTGCTGTTGGGCGGCTCCAGGGCCATATCCGACAGCAGCCGGTTCAGACTGCGGTAACGTTCGGTGATAATCGAAAAATGCTCCAGGTCTTTCTGGCGCTTGGGATAATCGTCGCGATGATGCTGTTTGAGAATCGGCAGATAATACTGCACGATCAGGTCAATCTGCTCGCGCGGCTGGAGGTTGGGATCGGCGACGGTTTGGAGCGCGGCGGCCAGCTTCTGCACCTCGGTCTTGACCGCGCCGCGGCCAGGGTAGTCGGCCAGACGCTGCACCTGATCGGCCCCACCTAGCACATGGCTGAGAATCTTGTCGCTGCTCTTGGGCCCGACACCTTCGAGCAGGAGCAGCACCCGGTGCCACGACACCGCGTCCTGTGGGTTGGCCAGCACACGTAGATGGGCCAGCACATCCTTAACGTGGGTGGTTTCGATAAACTTGAATCCGCCCCGTTTGACGAACGGCAGGTTACACTTGCTCAGTTCGATCTCAAGATCGAAGGAATGAAAGCTGGAACGAAAGAGGACCGCCATCTCGGTCAGGGGTACGCCTTCCTCGCGCAACTCCAGAAGCTTCTGGGCCACAAAGCGTGACTGGTAGCGTTCGCTATCGGCCTCGATCAACGCCGGTTGAAAGCCGCTGTCTTTTTTGGTGAACAGGTTCTTGGTGTAGCGTTCCTTGGCTTGCAGAATAATTTCGTTCGACAGGTCGAGGATCGGCTGGGTGCTGCGGTAGTTTTCTTCGAGCTTGATCACCTTGGTGTCGGGAAACAGGTCCGGGAACTCGAAGATGTTGCGAACGGTGGCACCGCGAAAACTGTAAATCGACTGGGCGTCGTCACCGACCGCCATGACGTTGTCGTGCACATGGGCCAGCAAACGCACGATTTCGGCTTGGAGCCGGTTCGTATCCTGATACTCATCGACCATGATGTAGCGATAGGTATGGGAGAGGCGTTCAGCGACCTCCGGGCGGGTGCGCAGCAGTTCGCGCAAATGGGTCAGCAGATCGTCGTAGTCGAGCAGGCTGCGTTCGCGTTTGTACTGCCGGTAATATTCTTCAATCCGGCTGAGGTCGTCGAGTTCGGAAAACAGATGGGGGAACTGCGAGTCGAGCACTTCCGCTACGCTGGTGGTCTTATTGGCCGCTAGACTGATGATCTCGGCAATGGTCTGTTTGCGCGGGAAGCGGCGCGCCTTTTTGTCCAGGCCGAGACGCGCCCGGATCAAATTGATCGCATCCTCGGAGTCGCCCCGGTCCAGAATCGTGAAGGCATTGGCAAATCCGAGCAGGGAGGCGTAGCGCCGCAGAACGGTATTGGCAAACGAATGAAACGTCCCACCGGTTACCTTATCGCAGCGACCACCCATGAGGGCCTCAGCGCGCTGGATCATTTCTTCCGCGGCCCGGCGGGTGAAGGTCAGAAGGAGCAGCGACGCCGGGTCAATGCCTTCTTCAATCATCCGCGCGACCCGAAATATCAGAGTCCGCGTCTTGCCGCTGCCGGCTCCGGCCAGCACCAGCACCGGACCGTCGCGCGTGGTTGCGGCCTCGTACTGGCTGGGGTTCAACTCGTGCTTGTAGTCGATGGTAAAGTGCCGTGGTCGATGGCTCTCCGCATCCGACCGCAGCATATATTTCTCAGGACGGCTCTCGTCGCGTTCCACATTGCGTACTGTATAGTGGCTGGTCATTAGTGGCTAGTGGTTAGTAAAAAATCGGAACTCGCCACTAACCACTGGCCACTAACCACTCTCTCCGGTATGTAGGAGGCGATGAGCGGCAGAACCGAACACCTGACCCTGCGCGGCGTCAAATGTCCGTTGAACTGGGCCAAGGCCAAGGTGCGGTTGGAATACCTCGACCAGGGCGACCAACTCGAACTCGTCATTGACGACCCCAAAGGCCGACGTGATATTCCTCGGGCCGCGGAAGCGGAAGGCTATGCCATTGTGGAGATTGAAGAGACGGCCGAATCGGGCACCCCTCAGCAGTGGCGCATCGTGATTGAGAAATAGCATGGCAAACGATACCCCGAAGTTCGACCTCCTCAGGCTCGCCAAAGCGGTGTTTCAGCATCGGCGGACCAAGCATCCCTACGGCTCCAACTACGCCGTCAGCATCCGTATGGGCCATGCCGATATTCAGGATTTCACGGCCATTGCCGACATCCTGCTGGCCGTTGAAGAGCTGGGCTACGAGATCAAGAAAAAGCCGGAATAGGCGGAGGGCTACTCAAACACCTGCTCGCCGGTGGCAAACAGCAGCCAGACCACCGCCCCGAAAACATACAGTCCTGAGGCGATCAAAAAGACGAGGCCCCAGGAGCCGGTGGCATCCAGGATGTAGCCGGTCAGGGTCACGCCGATGATACCCGGAATCGTTCCGGCCGTGTTTGAGAGACCCAGCAGAATACCGGCGTAACGCGGGCCGATATCGAGGTGGTTCACCGCGAAGCCGGACAGGGCAAAAGCGCCAAGCCCAAGTACGCAGCACATATAGCTGACCGCCTGAAGGGCTGAGGTGACGCCGCCAATCAAAAAGAGGAACAGCGCCGGACCGAAAAAACCAATACTCTGCATCAGCTTGCGCACAAAGGTAACGGACAGGCCGCGTTGTAGCAGGCTGTCTGCGATCCAGCCGGCAACATTGGCCATGACAAACATGACCAGCCAGGGCAGGATGGCGTACAGCCCGACTTGGCGGAGATCGACCCCAAGCGCCTGGGTAAAATAGGTCGGCAGCCAGGTCAGAATAACGTAGAAGCCCCAGTTGGAACAAAAGTGGTTAATCACGATGGCCCAGACTGCGGTTTTGGACAGCAGGTGTCGCCACGGGATTGTAGCGTTAGCCGGAATCGGAGGAACGTGCTCACGGATATAGGCGACTTCTGTGGAAGTGATGGTGGGATGGGTTTCCGGCGTGTCGGTGACACGGTAGTGCCAGAAGAGATACCAGACAAATCCCAACCCGCCGAACAGGTAAAACACCATCGGCCAACCCCAGACCACCACAATGGTCGGAGTCAGTAGTAAAGCAGCGACCGTGCCGAGGGAGACGCCGCTCACGTTGAGCGCGGCTGAGCGGGCTCGCTCCTGGCCCGGCACCCAACGCGCAAAGAGATTATAAATCGCCGGAAAGGCCACCCCCTCCCCCAGCCCCATGCCAACCCTGGCGAGAAAGAGCACCGTGAGTGAAATCGCTGCCGCGGGCGGCGTGACCAGGGTAAAGAAGGACCACAGCAGCACGCCCCAGCCGAGGACTATTTTTCCGCCATAGCGGTCGGCCAGCCAGCCACCGACAATCTGGGTGGCCAGATAGCCGTAAAAGAATGAGGACAGGACAACGCCTTGGGTTGTCTGGTTCCAGCCATACTCCTGGGCCATGGGCAGAATGGCGACCGAGATATTGACCCGGTCGATATAACAAATAAACGTGCTGCAAAAACACAGGCCAACCAGCGTAAAGCGGCGCGGCCAGTAGTCGCGCGGGGCAGCCAGTCCGGAGGCGGAATCCGTCATGCGTCAGTCTTCCCCTTTGTGTGTTGAGCGCTCAGCCTGGTGCGTGCCTGGCGCTCTGTGCAAAAGAGCCGGGCTACTGTACCGGATTCTCTCGCTCTTGCGAACGCAGTTAGGGGGATAGGTCGAAGGAGAAGCGTGCGCCCTCTAGGTCTCCTCTCCGCTGACCTTGTGCATCGAGCCGTCGCTCAGTTCGTAATAGACGGCAACCCGCTCGCCTGTGGACAGAGGCGGCAGGCGGAACTCGGATGGGTGCGCTTCGTAGTAGCGTTGTTCGGCTTCTTCGCACCGGGCAACAAACGCCTCAAGCGCCGCCTGATAGCGGCTCTCTGAGACCTTGAGCTGGCTCAACTGAAAGAGTTCGTCGTCTGCCTGATGGAGCTGTTGCCAGACGGCCGGTTCGTTATCGACAAGCCAAGTGTCAATCTGCGCGAAATGGAGGCTCAGAGACCGCGTTGCAGCCGCATACTGCTGCTGGAGCGTCAGGGGAGATCCCGCAGGCGGCCGGGACGCGATTGAGGCGCGTCTCCCCCGTTGGGGGGCTGGTGCCATGTCTCCATTTTACGGATGAACCGAACGGCAAAACAAGACAGGTTTGGAGAATAGGCAATATGTCCACACTCACAGTTACACCCGAATCCGGGTCCAGCCGCCGGCCTGCCAACTCCAGACGAAGGTGACGGACTGGAGGATACGATAGGCGAGATTAGCGACCCAAATAGCCAGAAGACCGAATCCCCAGAGCGCTTGCATGGCAAAGGCGATGGGTAGAAACAGGCACCACTGCATAGTCAGGGATATGACCATCACCCGCCGGCTGTGCCCGGCTCCATAGTGGGCATTCATCAACACGACACCGAGGGCTTCGAGCGCCATGGTGGCGGCGGTGAGTTGCAGCGGCAGCCGGGCGAGCGCCAGCGTCGTCGGGTCGCGCAGGAACAGCAGCAGAAACAGGTCGGGCGCGAGCAAGGCCGGCAGGGCCAGACCGCCGACCACCAGCATGGAGAGTCGGGTCACATACCAGCCCCAGGCCCGTGCCTCCTGCACCTTACCAGCACCCAGGGCTTGGCCGACAAAGGAGGCTGCGGCCAGTCCGAACCCGTTCGTCAAGAGCAGCCACAGCAGCAGCAGGTTAGACAGGACATGCCCTGCGGCCAGTTCCGCGGTGCCGATATTACCCAGAATCCAGAAGAAGGCCAGCATGCCGGCAGCAAAGAAGACGTGCTGAATACCGGCCGGAATCGAGAGCCGTAACAGGGTTGACAGAGTGGCCCGGTCCGGCCAACGGACCAGAAAGCCCCCGTCACGGGCGTGGCGCAGGGCAGTGAGCAGATATGTGGCCGACCCGATGTACAATGCCGCAGTAGTGCCGATTCCGGCTCCGACGACACCCAGTCGCGGAGCGCCGAGGTTGCCGAAGATCAAGACCCAGTTAAGGAAGATATTGGTTACATTCATCAGGATGATGGTGCGCATATAGAACTTGGACAAGTTGACCGCGTTCCAGTAGCCGCGAAAGACAAAGTTGACGCCCATGGCAAGCAGGCCGACCAGACGCGCCTGAAAATAGACTGTGCCATGGTCGGTGACCGCAGCGTCCTGGCTGAGTACGGAGAACAGGGCTGGCGCGAAATGTATCAGCAGGGCCGAGGTGGGCAGCCCGAGCAACAGAACGAGCAACAGCCCGCCGTTCAACGGCACGGCGATTTCACCCAGGCGGCCGGCTCCCAGCCAGCGGGCCGACGTGGCCTGCACGCCGGTTGCCAGACCGATGATGAACGCACCGCAGGTAAAGGTTGAGAACTGGGCCAACCCGACCGACGCCAGAGCCTCGTCGCCCAGCACGCCCAGCATGGCCGTATCCACCAGATTCATGATGTTCTGGGAGATCATGCCGCCCATAATGGGCAGGGCAAGGCTGAGTGTCCGGCGCAGGCGGGAGGTCACGGGGCTGGTATAAGGCAGAGTAGGCCTCAACTGCAAATATCAGTCTGCCGATTCTGTTGGGCTAAATCGTATTTCAGCTGATGGGTAACTTTCCTTCAGAGCCTTCATTATAGGATAAAATTTCTCCAGACTTGATACAGACCGGAACTCATATGTCCGCCCATCATAGTGCAGAAGATTGTCGTCTCCGGTAAACCATCTGCGAGGATTAAATTTTTCATCCGATTGCTGCACGGCATCTATGAAAGCCTGCTCGTTGAGCTCTCCCTCCGCTGCCTTAAAGCGACGCTTATAGAATTTATCGTCTACTTTGTTCGAAATTTCTTCAGGCGCGTGGCGTGACTTCACGAGGTTTTGTACGACCCGAAACAGAGCGTACTGTCTCGATAAATTCTGATACTTTTCCCCAAGGATCTCAACATCGAAACGGGTCATATCTCGGCCAGAACTTCTCGTCTGCCGCTCTCGTTGGGCCTTCTCTCTGACCTGAACTTGAAACTCTTCCGTCTCGGGCAGCGGAATGACCTGCTGCACATCCAGAAAAATCCGACCACCATCGGAATAGGGTTGAAGACGGATACACCGAATATCGAGATCGCGCTGATTTAGCCACATGACGGCTGTCGTAAGTTCCTTGGAAAAGTCGGTAGATGCCAGTATCACCCGAACATCTTGGGCAAAACGCTCCTCATCCGACTCATCCCATTCAAGGAATTCGAGCAAACCGCTCGCAGGGTCATCGTCGCGTCTCATTTTCTGGAGAAAATCACGGTAGGTATTTATCGCTTTCTCGAACGTCATGGTTGAGACCATGGCGGCATATCGGAGCGCTTGCAGTTCCATATGTCCGCCGCTCTCGGTCCGCTTTAACTCGATCACAACCAGGTTTGCCTTTCGGTCAACCGCCAGCAGGTCTATACGTCGTTTCGACTCCTCCCAATCGCCAAACTCTTCGCTGATGACCAGCAGGTCAGGATCGAGCACCTCGATTTGATCCCGAATGAGGGGCTGCAAATCGGTCCGTTCCCGGAGTCCTTGGCGGGCAAAGTCCGTGCGTTCAAGGGCTTTCAGAGAGTCAGATGTCACTTCAAAAATAGACATAAAATTTTGGTCCGTTCTCTATCTCAGTGTCATGCCAGCTTTCAAGGAGAACTTATCGGGCTACTTAATCGTCTGTCAGCCTTTGGATTGCTCTTTCAAGAAACATGGCTATTATAGCCATATTATGCGGCAGGAAAAAGCAAGCATTGCGGAGGCTCGCAATACACTATCGGCCCTTATTAACAAAGTCGCCTACAGAGGTATCCGTGTGACCCTGGAATCCCGGGGGAATCCAAAGGCCGCCTTGGTGAGTCTTGAGGATTTGGAAAAACTGAAGCGTCTGGATATAGACGGGCGGGGCACAGCGGCGGCGAGACTCCTGGTCCGAGCCCGCTCTCTACGCGAGCGTATTCATGCCCGGCGACGAGAGAATGTGGCTGACTCCGCCTCTGTTATTAAACAATTACGGGAAGGACGGGTGCGTGAATTCTCAGGTATGCGTCGACGCTAGTTTCGCGCTGAAGCTGATTTTACCGGAATCAGACAGTGAGCGAGTAGAAGAGCTGTGGCAGAGTTGGCTGGACGCTCACACCGAGATTATTGCACCCATGCTGTTCGTGTATGAAACAAGCTCCGTGCTGCGCAACCGGGTCCATCGAAAAGACCTTACTGCTGAAGAAGGTGAGGAAGCGCTCACCTTCTTTATTGAGTTGGCGGTGAACTATCTCCATCCTCCCGAGCTTCGTCAACTGGCTTGGCAACTCGCAACACAATTTCATCGCCCGACTGTCTACGACAGCTTTTACCTGGCCCTGGCACAGATAAGAGCGTGCCCGCTGTGGACCGCGGACCGTCGTCTGTATAATGCGGTCAAAGACGAACTGGATTGGGTGTACTGGATAGGAGCTTAGCGACCCAAGTCGATCAACTCACAGGCGCCAGGCTTTGGATTCATCCGCTACCCCTACCCTCGGTGGATTGATGGTTCTGTTTATTCACCGGACCGCGCCTCGGTTTCCAAGAGCTTCAAGCATAGCCCGCGTATCTTCTCAAGCTCGTGGAAAGGGAGAGTCAGGATACATGACTCACGGTTGCCGCTGGCTGGATGCGGGCAATCAGCCTTTTTCTTTTCTTGACCAGGGCGCGAAAGTCACATTCGACCTGGAGGCCGTGCCAGAACTCGTCGGACTGACCGAAGAACGCACCAAAGCGTATGGACATCGCCGGCGTAATGGAGCGTTTGCCGTGAACAATTTCGTTGATGGCTCGTGGGGCAACCCCGATTGCGCGAGCCATGGCATTCTGCGAAATGCCCATTGGCTTGAGATATTCCTCCAGAAGAATCTCGCCGGGTGTGATGGGGCTCTGCATTTTTTACCGCACTACCCCCGCCCAATAAACGGCATCTTGGTAGCCATGACAGTCATGAACTGCACGTTGGCGTCGAGTGGCAGGTTGGCCATATATACCACCGCCTGGGCGACGTGTTCGACATCGAATGTCGGCTCGGCGGCGACCGTGCCGTTCGGTTGCGGAACGCCGCGTTGCATGACCGCGGTCATGTCGGTCCCGGCGTTGCCGATGTCGATCTGGCCGCAGGCAATGTCGTATTTGCGCCCGTCAAGTGAGGTCGATCTGGTCAGGCCGGTCATGGCGTGCTTGGTCGAGGTGTAGGGGGCGGAATTGGGACGCGGTACATGGGCCGAGATAGAGCCGTTGTTGATGATACGACCGCCCCGGGGGTCCTGGTCTTTCATGATCTTGAAGGCTTCCTGGGTGCAGATAAACACGCCGGTCAGATTGACGTCTACAACAGCCTTCCACTGTTCATAGGGTAGTTCTTCCAAGGGGATGGGTGGAGCACCAATGCCGGCGTTGTTGAATAACACGTCGAGCCGGCCAAAGGTCGCTTGGGTTGTGGCAAACAGGGTACGAATGGCGTCGGGGTCGCTAATATCGGTGGGCGCAACGAGCGTCTGCGTCTCGCTGCCGGCCTCTTTTGCCGTTGCTTCCAGCAGCTCGGTCCGCCGCCCGGCCAAGACAACGGCATAGCCTTCCCGGACAAGCGCCAGGGCACTAGCCTTGCCAATTCCGGTACCCGCCCCGGTTATGAGGGCGACCTTGGTGTGTGTGCTCATATATTTGCTCTCCTTTGGGTGTGGACCAGAGGGGGGCAACCCACCCCGGCCCTTCGGGTCACCCCTCCGGGGAGGGGATTTGAGAAAGGGCATTTACCGAGAAAAGGACTCCAAAATTTTATCCCGATAGTAGTCGCGTTGTTCCTGGGTTGTGCCGGTATTGGGGACGGCGAGAATAGTCGTGTCGAGCAGTCCTTCGCGCTCGTTCAACTTGGCACGGACGCGGTCAATCGGACCGACTGCGCAAAAGGCATCGACCATTTCATTTGGAATCAAATCAAAGCCCTTGTCTTTGTCCGGCGTTTTCTGGAGCGCCCGGACCTGCTCAACCGTTTCGCTAAAGCCGTGGGCGACAAAGATGTCATCGTAAATCCGAGCCCAGATGCTGAACAGCATAGCTCCCGCGCCGACCCGGTGGGCGGTTGCCAGATCGTCGTTGATGACCACAAAGCACTGGCCCAGAACCTCGACATCGGAACGGCTGCGACCGGCCCGGTCGAGCCCGGTTTTGAGCGGCGGCAGGATATTCTCGCGGACATGCTGCGGCGAGAACATGGGATTCCCAATAAGGCCGTCGCCCAACTCACCTGTCAGGGCAGCCATCCGCGGTTTTACCGCAGCAACGTAGATGGGCACCCGTGGCCGGGGCTTTGGATTCGGGCGCGGAAAGAAGTTACGGGCGCGAATATTATAGAACTTGCCCTCGTAGTTCACCTCGCCACCCGGCTCGGCCTTATCCATAATGAGATGCAGCACCTCAATATACTCCCGCATTTGACTGACCGGTTTGCCCTCATCTCGTCCGGCGTACCAGTTGTTGTTGCGGTGCTGGTGGGCGACTCCCAGGCCGAGCGTGAAGCGACCCTGACTCAGCAGGTCGAGGTCCAGGGCCTGAAAGGCGAGCATCACCGGGCTGTGATTAAAGGCCAGCACCACACCGGCGCCGATTTTTATCGTCTGAATATTGGGCGCGATACCGGCTAATGGAATGAGCGCAGAGTTGGTCAATTCCGCCTGCCAGAGTGAATCAAATCCCGCGGCTTCGTATTTTTTCACCCAGCCGACCATTTCGGCGTGGGAGGCGGCGGAGAGAAACATTGAGTATTTCATGCGTGCGTTCCTTCTACAAAAAGACAGGGGCGCAGCCCGCCGCGCCCCTTCATAAAAACAAACATCAGAACCGTGGATGACTATGCAAGCGGTTCGTGCTGTCCCCATTTATCAAAGTGGGTTACTTCGGGCGCGGGGCGACGGGTGACCGGTCCGAATTTTCCCGTAGGAAAGCCAATCGGAATGGTTGCCACCACGCCGTACTCGAACGGAATGCCCAGACGCTCCTGCAACTCGTCTTCGAACATCTGGTGCATAGTCGTCAGGCTCGCCCCCAGGCCCAGGGCGCGACAAGCGAGCAGAATGTTCTGCACGCAAGGATAGATGGAGCCGTAGGACGGCGGAGCCTTGCCTTCGCGTTTTTCCGCGGGCACGGCAAACGGCCAGTCCCGTTTACCGCAGATCAGCAGCAGGATGGGCGCCTCGTGCATATGTTCCGCCAAGTGCATCGCAGCCCGGACGGTACGTGCCCAGGATGATTTGTCGCTCGGGTCAACATTCACGGCGTCACCGAAACGGTCCAGCATAGCCTGGTGATAGCGTTCCTGAAAAAACTTCTTGTTGTCCGGGTCCTGGAGCACCACAAACGCCCAGGCCTGAAGATTCTGCCCGCTGGGTGCCCGTATCCCGGCGTCAAGAATTTTCCGAATCATTGCTGTCGGGACGGGGTCGGGTTTGAGCCGCCGCATTGCCCGCATTGAGTGTATGGTTTCAAAGACTCCCATTTCTTCGGCCATCGTGTTCCTCCTTCTCGGTTCAGGGCCGTTACGCCCCTTTGAGTAAATGTCTGGCAATGATTACGCGTTGAATCTGAGACGTGCCTTCATAAATCTGGAGCAGTTTGGCGTCGCGCATCAGCTTTTCCACCGGATACTCGCTGAAATAGCCGTATCCACCGAAAATCTGGACCGCGTTGGTGGTAATCTGCATGGTCCGGTCGGCGCCGAACGCCTTGGCATAGCTGGACACAATGGACGAGGGTGCACCCTGGTCGAGCAGCCAGGCGGCTTTATAGGTCAGGAGGCGCATGGCTTCGAGTTCGATCGCCATATCGGCCAGCATGAACTGGACGGCCTGGAAATTGGCGATGGCCTGGCCAAAGGCCTCACGCTGCTGGGCGTATTTGACCGATTCGTCCAGCGCTCGTTGGGAGATGCCGATGGCAAAGGCCCCCACTTCGGGCCGGCTGCGGTCGAACGTCCGCATGGCGATCTTAAAGCCCTGACCTTCCGCGCCGACCAGGCCGGCGCGTGGTACCTTGACATCCTCAAACACGATCTCCGCGGTGTCTGACGCCCGCTGGCCCATCTTGTCGTGCATGCGGTTGGCCGTCACTCCAGGGGAATCGGCCGACAGCACAAAGCACGACACCCCCCTATGGCCCTGGCTCTTATCCTCGGTCGCAAAGGTCACATACCAGTGCGCGACCGAGCCGTTGGAAATAAAATGTTTGGTTCCGTTGAGGACAAAATCATCACCGACTTTGCGATAGGTCGTCGAGATCGATGCGGCGTCAGAGCCGGCACCGGGCTCAGTCAGGGCAAAGGCGGCGTAGACCGGCTCGGAGATGAGCTGACCAAGATAGGTCTTTTTCTGCTCATCGCTCCCTGCCACGAGTAATGGCGTGGTCGCCAGATTATTGGCCACCATATTGAGCGCCATACCCGCACAGCCGTAGACAATCTCTTCATCAATCAGGCAGGTATCAAACACCTCAAGTCCCAGGCCCCCGTACTCGGTTGGCACGAGCGGGTTGAGGATGCCCAGTTCCCAGGCTTTACGACAGACATCGTCTGGAAACTCCTGCTCTTTGTCATACTTTGCCGCAACCGGAATCATCTCCTCAACGGCAAACTTGTGGACCGTATCTTTGAGTTGTTGTTGTTCCGGAGTCAGTTCAAAGCCGTACACGATGGGCTCTCCTTCTTCTCTGTAAATGATCGACGCACGATAGCACGCATTATTGTAACCAGGCTAAACAACCGGCCTCTTCCAGAATGGAGTCTAACGCTGCTTTCTCTTCGACTTTGGCGTACCGTTCCCGCAGAACGCGGAACGACCGGGCATGGTATTTCTGCGTGCCCTGCGAGTACTCCGTGCTACGCAGCATGACCGAACACGTCTCTTGACCGGCAGCGAGGGCCTGGGCGTTGGCCGCCGTCCAGGGCAGAAAGGTCTGACCGATTTCTTTGAGGATGGGCTTCAACGTTGGAGCTAGATCGTCCCAGGTCTCTAATGTGCCCTCATCCTTAGGGTCCAGCATCTGCATCGCCCAGGATAAGACGTTCGGGGCAACCGCCCGCATGATCGTACCGGCCGAGGGATCGGTGGAGCATTGGTGCAATTGAGCGGCCAGACCGAAATCACCAAACGTAGGCTTGCCACCGAACAGATACATACGTTGCCCGAGGTGCGGTTCGAGCAGTGCCAACAAACGATCAAAGGAAGACTCGATATGCTCCCGGGTCTGCTCGCTTGAGCCGACAAAAGACAGGCGTGGAACCATACGCGTCCGGATTTGCTCAGTCGCCGCCGCATATTCCTCCTCGCTGAGCCCAGGCCGGGTCAGGCGCGCAATGCGTTCAGCCGTGGATTTCTGGTCAGGCTCATACGTCCAGCGATAGTGAAACATCTGCTTATTGCCCCACTCGTCGCCATACTCTTCGATCAGGGCGGACAGGAAGGCCAGAGTCGGATCGCTCGGATAAATGGACGGCTCGGGCTGGAGTTCCTCAAAATGCTCCATGATGGGCGTGGAGTCCTGCATGCCCTGTCCGTCCGGGGTGATAACGAGCGGAACCAGGGGCAGCTTGGCGTAGCGTGCGAATTCTTCCTGGTTGGTGGAATCGCGGGCAATCCATTCGTGCGGAATATGCTTGTAGCGAAAATAGGCCCGGACTTTTAAGGAGTAGGGCGACAGCTCGACACCAAAGAGACGGTAGGCTTGGGACATAATCGTCATCCTCACACAGGCCTGATTGAGGCTCGGCTATTGCCCGTTGAATCGGGGGGCGCGTTTCTCCAGGAAGGCCGCAATACCTTCTTTGCCGTCGTCGGTCTTGGAGCGCGCGGCAATGGACTGGGTTTCGTTTTCCATCTGGGTTTCAAGCGTTTCCGTCCAGCCGCTGTGGAGCAGTCGTTTGGCGCCACCGAACGCGCCGGTTGCCCCCGAAGCGAGCTCAGTGGCCAGTTTTTCCGCCTCAGCCAGCAAATCCGTATCCGGAACAACACGGTTCACAATGCCCCATTCCTCGGCTTCCTGGGCTGACAGCAGCCGGTTGGTGACCGCCAACTCGAAGGCCCGCTTCATACCGACGATGCGCGGCAGGAAATAGGTCGAAGAGCCGTCCGGGGTCAGCCCGGCGCGCGTGTAAGCCATGGTGAATTTCGCCGACTCACCGGCAAAAACAATGTCACATGAACAGGCAAGACTCATGCCCGCTCCCGCGGCCGTACCGTTCACCGCTCCGATCAATGGGGCGTCCATCCGAGCGAAACGGGATACGGCGCCATGCAGATAGGTGGTCACTTCCTTCATATGGGCGGGCAGTTGGTCGCCCTGGGCGGCAAAGCTTTTCAGGTCTCCACCGGCGCAGAACATACGGCCGTTGCCGGTCATAACAGCGGCTCGAATGTCCGCGTCCTCGTCGCATTCGAGCGATACCTGCATCAGATCACGCGCCAGATCGATATTGAGCGCGTTCGCGGAATCCGGCCGGTTCAAGGTAATAATGGCGATATGGTCCTTTTTCTCAAATTGAAGAGCGGTATAGGTCATGCGGTCCTCCGTCTGATGATGTGGAGCTAGAGTCCTTGTAGAAGATCGACTATGGCTTGCCCGATCTCCTGCGGCGCGTCTTCCTGAATAAAGTGCGAGCCCGTGACAGTGATTTCTTTTTGATTTGGCCAGGTCCGACAATACTCGCGTTGCGGGCCGGTCAGGATCGCTCCGGGGTCGGCGTTCACGAAGAGTTTGGGCACATCGCTGCTTGACAACCACTGCCCGTATTGTTCGACGATCTCGACCACGTCGGGCGGTTCGCCCTCAATCGGAATCTGGCGCGGCCAGGTCAGCGTGGGTCGGCGTGACTCGCCCGGCTCGGTGTACGGCTTGCGGTAGACGGCCATTTCTTCTTCGGTCAGTGTCCGCACCACGCTGCCGGGCAGCACCCGCTCGACAAAGACGTTATTCTGGAGCACCATCTCCTCTCCAGCGGGCGAACGAAAGCCCTGAAAGACTTTGCGGGCGGCCTCGGGAAAGGTCTCCCACGTCAGGGGACACACAATCGCCTCCATATAGATCAGGGCCTTGATGCTGTCCTGATGACGGTGGGCCCAATGGAAACCCAGGGCCGAGCCCCAGTCGTGGACCACCAGGGTAACGTTCTTCGTGTGCTGATCGAGCCCAACAGCGTCAAACCAGGCATCCAGATAACGGGCGTGATCAACAAAGCGGTAGGAGCCCGCAGGATTCTTGCCCGAATCGCCCATGCCGATCAGGTCGGGCGCCAGGCAACGCGCACTCCCTTCGACCTCGGCAATAATGTTGCGCCACAGATACGAAGAGGTGGGGTTGCCGTGCAGAAACACGACAGGACCGCCGCTGCCGGTATCGACATAGGCCAGCTCACTATCGAGTACGGCCACCCGTTTTCGTTCATAAGGATCGTTGGCTGAAATGGACTGACTCATACTGCTCTCCTGAAAAAATGCGCTCTCCAGCCCCCTCTCCCCTGGAGGGAGAGGGCCAGGGTGAGGGATTCCTACCCGTTTGTTCCCGCAATATCCGCCATAAGGGCTAACGCCTCAGGCTGACCCGACTGCACCATCATGGTTGAAACTCCGGCAGACTCCCAGACTTTGAAACGCTCACGAATCCGCTCCGGCGGACCGCATAATGAGATTTCGTCGCACAGCTCATCCGGGACCAGCTCGGTCGCCTCTTTTTTTCGGCCGGACAGATAGAGATCCTGGATCTCAGCCGCCACGTCCGCATAGCCATACTTCGAGACCATCTCGTTGTGGAAATTCTTGCCTTTGGCTCCCATCCCGCCGACGTATAGCGCCAGGGTCGGCTTGAGTTGGGCCAGGCAGGCTTTGACATCGTCGCCGATCACCACGGTACAGCCGGCCAGGATATCGAAGTTCTCCAGCGACTTGCCGTTGCCGGCCCGGGCAAAGCCCTTTTCCAGGTCGGGTGTAAACATATCCATCCGATAGGGCGAGAACCAGATCGGCAGCCAGCCGTCGGCGAGTTCGGCCGTGATGCGGATGCTGAGCGGCTTCATGGTTGCCAGATAGACGGGCAGGCGACGTGAGTGCAGGATCGACTTGAGGGGCTTGCCCAGCCCGCTGGCATCTTCTCCCTGATAGGGCAGTTGATATACTTTACCGTCTAACGAAACCGGCTCCTGACGGTCCCAGACCTTGTGCAGGATTTCCACGTACTCGCGAATGCGGGCTGCCGGCCGGCTGTAGGGCATGCCGTGCCAGCCTTCGATGACCTGCGGGCCGGACATCCCCAGACCGACAATCACCCGTCCGTTCGACAAGGCGTCTAGGGTTGACATGGTCATGGCGCACATCGCCGGCGTGCGGGCCGGAATCTGGAGAATCCCGGTACCGAGTTTTATGCGCGAGGTCTTGGCCGCCAGATAGGCCAATGGTGTCACCGCGTCGGAGCCGTACGCCTCCGCACTCCAGACGGAGTCGTAGCCCAGTTTTTCCGCTTCGAGGATCATATCCAGGGGGAGCTCGACCCGGCCACCGGAATAGCCAATGCCTATTGCAAGTTTCATAGGGACTCCTTTCTTCAGGGGACTGTTTATAGCGGACGGCCGGACCCAGGGCTACTCAGCCCCAAGAGGAAACGTACCCCGCATCTGCATGTCTAGCGGAGGACACGTTTCCTCTTTCAAGCACCGCGCATGGCTTCCGCTACGCGTGCATAGTCTTCGAGTCGCGGCAGGATAAGCGGCAGGTCTACCCCAGCGGCTCGATACTCGGCGACCCGCAGTCGGCACTGCTCTTCTGAGCCGATGAGATAAAAAGATGCTACCATCTCGTCAGTAATGAGCTTGACCGCCTCTGTGCCACCGTCTTTGGCATACGACTCTCGTAACGGCCCGAGAATAGACGGATCGAATCCTCCCTTTTCGAGCAGGATCTCACCCACATGGGCTTCGTCAAGCAGGCGGACAATACGCTTTTTGAGGGTTGGCAGCGGGCGTTGCGGATCGTCGGTCAATCGAATGACCAGCATGCAGGCAATGTCGATCGATTGGGGATCACGCCCGGCCTCCTTAGCCGCGCTGCGGATCTCTGCCACTGCGTAGGAGACGTAGGATGGGGGCACATAGGCATTCAATAAAACGCCGTCGGCAATCGCTCCGGCCAGACGCAGCCCTTTTTTTCCAATCGCCGCAAGATAGATAGGCAGATTGGGCTGGACCGGTGTGGTGGCAAGCCGGACATTCCTGAGCGTAAACGGTCCTGCCGTGTCGGACACCCGCGCACCCGACAGCAGCCGTTTCAGTAGGGAGACGCTGCCCCGCATGGCAGCCTGGGCATTGCCGTAGGCCATCCCCATCTTGCCTTGGATCACCTCGCGTTCGCTGCGCCCCATCCCCAGCACGAAACGTCCACCCGTAATCCGGTCCAGCGTGGCCGTTGCCATCGCGAGGAGCGCGGGGTTGCGCGTGTACGGATTTGTGACACCAACGCCGAGCTTGATCCGCTCGGTCGCCGCTCCGAGGTAGCCGAGCAGCGAGAATATCTCCTCGTGGAAATAGCGCTCCGTGACCCACAGGGATTCATAGCCGGCGTTTTCTGCAATCTGTCCGTATTGCTTCAGTTCGGGGCCACTCTCGATACCGTGGTAGAGGACGAGACCTGATCGGCTCATATTCCGCTCCGTTCCCGTCTTAGGCTTGCCTCTGGGCGACAAACGTCCAATACGTCGGCACGATATCCGGATTCTCTTGGGTGACGCGGAAGCCGGTCTCGTGCAGCATGGCGAGAATATCACTCCGGGTGTTGACAATATTCCCCCAAGTGACCTCGAACCATTGCTCCAGGATACTCATGGTGAAGCGGCGGTCGTGGAGGTCAGCTCCCGTTTCCGGGGCGCACCGATCGACCAGCAGCAGGCTGCCTCTGGGCTTGAGCGCGCGCTGGCAGCCACGCAGGATGTCGGCTTTTTTTGCGTCGGGAAGCTCGTGAAAAACCTGGACCATAGTGATGAGATCAAACTCACTCTCAAAGGACAGCGCTTCCCCGCCGACTGAGCGCACGTCAACCCGGTCGCTGAGTCCTTGCTCCTGAAGCAGCTTTCGAGAGGTTTGTACAAAATAGGGTAAAGGCTCGATACCGGTTACACGGCAGTGTGCGAATTCCTGGGCAAAGCGCGCGATCACGGTGCCACTCCCGGAGCCGATATCCATAACCTGCCCTCCAGCTTCGAGTTGCTCTTCCACACCGGGAAGCTTCCGGGCCGCCGCCACTACCACAGGGGCACGCAAGGCCGAAACTTTGCCCTGGTGGTGAAAGAAGTCTTCATCATGGTCGTGGAAGGTTTTGAGCGCTCCGGTCCGAAAGGCAGCGGGGTAGGCCGGAAAGTCTCGCGACAGGCTGGCCAGAACATGGGCGGTCAGCAACTCGGGAGCGTCGTCGCCAAGCAGTTCGTCCATAAACGGCGCAAAGGTGAACTGCGTATCTCCGTCAGCTTGGAGTATCCCTACGGCACACGCGGCCTGACACCAGACCTTTGTCCGCCAGGGGTCGAGTTCCAGGGTTTCGGCCAATGCTTCGGCCGAGACGGTTCCGCCGCACCGCCGCATTGCGGCGAAGTATCCCAGCCGTCCGCCAATATCGGTAATATGCGTCGCGTGCAGGCCGAGCATCCAACTCCGTATCATCCGGGCTTGGCTATTCTTTGTCGGTTCTTTATTGGCCATAGTTGATCCTTAGCTCTTGTGTTTTTGCAAAAATGTGAGAATCGCCTCTCTCGACTGCCCCGGTTGCTCGACCCAAAACACATGGCCGGCCGGCTCCAGGATCACGAGTTTGGAGTCGGCAATATGTTCAGCCAGGAGTTGTGAGTTCTCCCAGGCAATCAAGGCGTCGTCCTTTCCCGTAATGACCAAGGTCGGACAGGTAATCTGGGAGAGACGGTCGAACGTATTGTGTCGATACGCTGCTTTCATTCTATGAGCGAAACCGATGGGGTCGAGGGGTTGCTTTTTACGGGCTTCAATCAATGCCGGGATAAGCTCAGGATGCTGTTCGACATAACCTCTGGTAAAGGCGGTCTCGGCCAGCGCCCGCCCGCGTTCTTCAGCAGAGAGCGCGGCTGTTGAATGGGAATTCTGGACAGCCTCGCCCTCCAGACTGACGGCCTGCGGGCCACCAGGGGTAGTACAGCCCAGCACAAGAGAGCGGACGGCAGCCCCGTGTCGGATGGCCAATTCCTGGGCGATCATTCCTCCCATTGAGACGCCATACACGTGTGCGGGTGAGAAGTCCAGGTGATCCATGAGCGCAGCGGTGTCATCGGCAATCATGCCGATTGTGTATTCGATGTCCGGCTTTTCGCTCTGGCCAGAGCCACGCTGGTCGAAGACGAGGACCTGGAATTGGTCCACGAAATCCGGCAGCAGATTGGCAAAAATGCTCCGGTCGCTTTGCGCCCCGTGGATGAGTACCAGCGGGTCGCCTGTCCCGTGCAGTTCATAGGCTAGGTTGACACCATTGACCCGTGCAAAGGGCATAATACCTCCTGATTATCCGGCTAGACGGCCTGGGGGAGCGCCGCCGGTTTCTTCACAAAACATAACAACATTACGCTAAAAAGATTGAAGAGCGCACTCATCAGAAAAGCGAGATCGTAACTCCCGTATACATCATAGAGATAGCCCGCGGCCATGGGACCGAAGGCCGCCATGGAGCCGGCCAGGGAAAAAATGAAACCAACGATCGCCCCCACCGCCAGCCGTCCGTAGAAGTCGCCGACGATCGCCGGGAACAGGGCCGTGGTCCCGCCATACGAAAGACCGAACAGCGCTGCCGACGGATAGAGCAAGGAGAGGCCGGAACTGATCGCCAGACCAAAAAACGCCACGGCTTCCAGAGTCAGACAGGTCCCCAAGGTCAACAGGCGACCATAACGGTCGGACAGCGGACCGGTAATCAGACGACCGGAAAAACCGGCCAAGCCGATCACGCTGATCAATGTGGCGGCCGTCACCTGCGGTACGCCCAGGTCTATGGCAAAGGGTACAATCTGGACCAGCGGCATGAACACAACCAACCAGGTCATCGTAAAAGCGGCAACCAGCATCCAGAAGGAAACCGTCCGACGAGCGGACGCGAGAGTCCATGCATCGCGCCGGTTGGGAGAGACGCGTGGACCGGAGAGCTCCTCTGTCGGTAAGAGGCCGGGCTTGATGCCGTCCGGACGGAGCCCCAGACGTTCGGGGTCACGGACGATGAAGCAGGCACACAGCGTAATGAGCACCAGTCCGCCCAAGCCAAGGAGCAGGTAGGAGGTTCTCCAGCCATAGCTCGTGATAAGCAGGGCGGCCAGCGGCGGAACGAAGAAGTTGCCAAAGCTGGAGCCACTTGTGCTCATGCTGAGGGCGAGACCGCGCCGCCGGATAAACCAACGCACCACGGTTGCATTACACGGTACAAAGGCCGCACTCATGCCGAGCGCGGCAATACCGCCGAGAAAGAGGTAGAGTTGCCACAGGGCATGCACCTGACTCAGCAACATGACCCCGCTTCCCAACAAGATTCCACCGATTCCCACCACAAGACGCGGACCCCAGCGGTCCGTGTACACGCCAGCCACGATCCCAAGAGCGCTATACACAAACACGTACACCGATATAGGCGAGGGATAAACTTGTCCGTCCCCAGCCCATCTCCGCCGAAATTTCCGGCATGAACACCCCATACGAAAACTGAATCCCGTACGCAGCGGACAACACCGTGAACGAACAGCCGACAATCACCCAGCCGTAAAAGACATGCGGCCGTGCGGTCGGCACGATGTCGGGTGAGAGCTTCACCGGCTCAATGGCACGCATGGAACCGCAGTATCCGGGGCGGGTGACACTGGGTCAAGGGAGCGTCCGCCGGTGCCAGGCCGCGAGGCGCTACGACAGGCGTGGACGACAGGACGATTACAACCCTAACGCCTTGGCAATGTTGACGCGCTGAATTTCATCCGTGCCCCCGGGAATGCGCAGATTGCGCGCAATACGGAATATTTTTTCGATCCCGGACTCTTTCATCAGTCCATACGCTCCGTGCAGTTGGACGGCTCTATCGGCCACGCGATAGAGCGCTTCGTCGCAGAAGACTTTGAGCGCACACACCGTTTTGATGAGGTGCGGGTCGACCTTGAGCGCCCATAAATTCCCCTGGTCGGCCTGCCACAGGCTTTGGAGAGACAGGCTCCTCATGGCTTGAACATCCAGATAGGAATCGACCACCATCCACTGTAAGGCTTGAAACCGACTCAGTGGCCCCCCAAATGCGCGCCGGTTCTTGATGTAGTCGCTACAACGGTCGAGCAGATATTGTCCCAGGCCGGTACACATGCCCCCACGCCGGACGCGAATCCAGTTGATCATTCCCATGCTGAGGTAAAAGCCCTGGCCTTCCTCCCCCCACATATGGTCCGCTGAGAGCTGGCAGTTCTCGAACCGGAGTTCACCGGTCATACCGTCATCCATGATGGTCCGATACGTCCGTCCGACGGTCAGCCCAAGGTTGTCGCGTTCAACGATAAAGGCCGTTGCTCCGGCTCCCCCTTTGTTCGGATCGTGCAGCGCACAAACCAAGATCAGGTCGGCATACTGCGCATTGGTAATATAGGCCTTGGTGCCATTCACGACCCAGCTGTCACCGTGTTTTTCGGCCCGGGTCTCCATGCCGAGCACGTCAGAGCCGCCTCGATATTCGGTGATGGCATAAGCGGCAGTTGTTTCTCCTCGAACCAAGGGCAACAGGTATTTCTGCTGCTGCTCCTCGGTCAGAAACATCAGCATGTGATTGGGTCCTTCTGTCCAGGACAACATCCACTGCGCAACCCCGATACCGTGCTGATAGACGGCCTCATGCACAAAAAACATATCCGTCAGACTAAACCCGCCACCACCGACTGCTTTGGGCATATGCAGCGCATATAGTCCCCGGTCTGCGGACCGTTTGCGAATCGTCTGCTGGGCGGCCAGCACCTCGGGGGCGAGCCGCCCGTCTTCACGGAGATAGAGATGTTCGTTGGTCAGATGGTCGGCCAGACTGTGCTCAATGGGAGCAATATCGTTTTCAATAAAACGGTGAATATCACGAACCGTTTGCCCAACATTCGCTGGGGGGGAGAAATCAATCATACGCTCGTTCGTAGTGGATTCCGGCAGGAAATGCTATCCCGGCCAAGGACAGCACAGAGCAAAAAAGACATGAAAAAGGGGGCCGTATGGCCCCCGTGGTATCGACATTTTCAGCCGGCGGGAGAGCGCATCCCCCGACAGCATTCCAGCTTAGTAGTCATCAAAGTCGTCATCGTGGCTATGGCCATCCATGCCGGCTTGGGGCTTTTCGGGTTTCTCGGCAACCGCCGCCTCTGTGGTCAACATCAAGCCGGACACGCTCGCCGCATTCTGGAGGGCGACCCGGACAACCTTTGTGGAATCAATCACACCGGCTTTGAACAAGTTTTCATACTCGCCCGAGGCAGCATTAAAACCCGCATCGCCTCTCCGCCTCTTGATCTGATTGACCACTACCGGAGCGTCCAGGCCGGCATTGCTCACGATTTGTCGAATCGGCTCTTCAATCGCTCTGCGCACGATATTCACGCCCGCATCCCGGTCATCGTTGAACTCCAGTTCGTCCAGATTGGATTGTGCCCGAATCAGTGCGACACCCCCGCCTGGAACGATCC
>JAJDZM010000304.1 GCA_022824615.1 Candidatus Binatia bacterium
TCAAGAACACGCAGATTGTGGAGGAGTTGGCGTTACCGCCGGTGAAGATTCACTGTTCGGTGTTGGCGGAGGATGCGATCAAGGCGGCGGTGGCGGACTGGCGGGACCAAGGCTCAACCAAGAAAGATGCCGCCTAGACAAACGGACACAGAAACCAGCAGCAGATTGGGACAACCGGCATGGCAGCAAGCGCGAAGGCAAAGCTCAAAATCGAAATCAGCGAAAACGCAGCCAAAAAAATTGGAGACCTGACGGTCCAGGACGAGCGGCAGGATTGCGGCTTGCGGGTCAAGGTGGTTGGTGGGGGCTGTTCGGGTTTGTCCTACAAGATGGACCTGGATATTCCACGTGACGGCGACCGTGTCTTTGAGCGGGAAAGTGCCAAAGTCATCGTTGACCGCAAAAGCTTTATCTATCTCCGCGGGACAGAGTTGGATTTTTCCGAGACCTTAATGGATTCGGGCTTTAAGCTGACGAATCCCAATATCAAACGCGCATGCGGCTGCGGTAGCTCATTCTCTGTCTAGCCCCACACTCACTATGCCAACGGTGGTGCGCTGCTGGCGCTGTCAGGACAAGCATACCCCCCAGGTGTTCTGCCCGGTCTGTGAGGCTCTCCAACCCCTCCCGCCAGACGTCGACTATTTTACGGTATTTGGCTTGGCCCGGGCTCCCATGCTTGACGAGCAGGCACTTGCCAACACGTACTACGACCTGAGCCGCCAACTCCACCCCGACCTGCACCAGACCGGCACTACGGAGGAGCAGGAAGCCAGCCTTCAGAACACCGCGGTGCTGAACCGGGCGTATCGGACGCTGCGTGACCCTGTCCAGCGCGGCCAGTACTGGCTCGAACTCAACGGCGAACAGCTCGGCAAGGAAAACAACAAAGTCCCTCCTGATCTGGCCCTCCTCGTGTTTGGGGTGCAGGAACAACTGGCAGCCGTTCGGGAGGCCCAGAGTGCCGGGACGGCTGGCGCGCTGGCGGGCCTCAAGGCGGAGCTAACGCAGGTGCAGAGTGATCTGGACGACCGGACGCGGGGATTGCAGCAAAAGCTGGCGGCCAACTTCTCCAAATGGGGGCAGGCCGACGATGCGGCCGATCTCTTGAGCGGACTGAAGCGGGTGTTGTCTGAGATGGCCTATCTGCGGACGTTGACCCGCGATGTAGAAAAAGCTCTCTCAACTTTTTGAAAAAAGAGGCGAATCGTGGAACGTATCGTTGGTATTGATCTCGGCACAACCAATAGTCTGATTGCGTATGTGGACGACGCCGGCCCACAGGTCATTGCCGATAGTGAGACCGGGCAGAAGACGCTCCCCTCTATCGTCAGTTTTTTGCCCAATGACCGGGTTGTTGTTGGCCGGGAAGCGGGCGAGTTAGCCCGAACCCAGCCACTCTCGACCATTCGGTCGGTCAAGCGCTTTATGGGCCTCGGCATGGAGCATGTGAGTGCCGAGGATCGGCAGCGCTATCGCTTCGTTGACGCTCAGGGCGACACTTCCAGCCTGGTCCGTTTTGCTATCCACGACCGGCAGGTGACGCCGCCGGAAGTCTCGGCGGTTATTCTCCGCGCCTTACGGGGTCGGGCTGAAGCGGCCCTACAGGAAGAGGTCCGTAAGGTGGTTATTACCGTCCCGGCGTATTTCAACGACTCGCAGCGGCAGGCGACCAAAGATGCCGGCAAGCTGGCCGGCCTTGAGGTCATTCGCCTGCTCAACGAACCGACTGCAGCCGCTCTCGCCTATGGCCTCAATACAAAAGAAGAGGGGCTGATTGCGGTGTATGACTTTGGGGGCGGCACGTTTGACGTGTCGATTCTGCGGCTCCACACCGGCATCTTCGAGGTGTTGTCCACCAACGGCAATACCAGGCTGGGTGGCGACGATATCGATCAGTCCATCGCCGAGCGTTTTCTCCTGGCGGAGTTGGCTGAAGAACTGCGCAGCGACTTGCAGGTGCTGAATAGTGCGCTGCGGGCGGCTGAAAAGGCCAAGCAGGTCTTATCCGAGCAGGGCGAGACGACCCTCAGCCTGGCTGTCCCGGACAAAGGCGTGCAGCTCTCGCGCAGCCTGAGCCGTCACGAGATGGAAGCCGCAGTGGACGAGATTGTAGCCCGCACGCTTGAGCCGTGTCGGCAGGCGCTCAAAGACGCCGGGCTTGAGACCCAGGATATTGAAGAGGTCGTCCTGGTCGGCGGCTCGACCCGTATGCCGCTGGTACGCCAGCGCGTGGGCGAGTTTTTTGGCCGGACGCCACTCACCGACATCGATCCTGACGAGGTCGTTGCTATCGGGGCGGCGGTCCAGGCGGATACTCTGTCCGGACGGCGGCGGGACATGCTGCTGCTTGATGTGGTTCCGCTGTCTTTAGGCATTGAGACCATGGGCGGGGTCATGAGTCATCTCATTGAACGCAATACGACCATCCCGGCCAGCGTGAAGGAAATGTTCACCACCGCGGTGGATGACCAGACCGCGGTTGCCGTGCATGTCCTGCAAGGAGAACGCGAGCTCGTCCAGGACTGTCGCAGCCTGGCCCGCTTCTCCATTCCCATTGAGTCCAAGCCGGCCGGAGTCCCGCGCGTCGAAGTGACGTTTATGATCGACGCCAACGGTATTCTGAACGTTTCCGCCACCGACTTGCGGACCGGGCTCGAACGCTCGCTTGAAGTGAAGCCGTCCTATGGTTTGACCGACGAAGAGGTGGAGCGGCTGCTGGAAGAGTCCATAGACTTTGCGGAAGAAGACATTGAGCAGCGGTTGCTGATTGAGGCCCGGACTGAAGCCGATACCGTGCTGCATGCCGCCGCCAAAGCCCTGAGTCAGAATGCCTCGTTTCTGCAAGAGGGAGAGGAAGAGCAGATTGCTCAGGTCGTGCAAAAGGTCCGTGAGGCGTGCGCCGGAGAAGACTACGATCTGATCCGGGATCTGACCGAGGAGTTGAGCCAGGTGACAACGCCGTTTGCCCAGCGGATTATGGATTCTTCAATCCAGGAGGCGCTGGGAGAGAAACAGCTCTCCGACTTATAGCAACCGCACGGGAGGGAGCCATGAAGCTATACTGGGACACGCCTGAAGATATTGCCGAGCAACTCTTCGAAGCACAGCCCGAGACCGATCCGTTGAGCATCCGTTTTACCGATCTGCTCCGCTGGGTCACAGACCTTGAGGATTTCAGCGACGACCCGCAGGATTCGAGCGAGGGCAAACTCGAAGCCATCCAAATGGCCTGGCTGGAAATCTATAAAGAGGAAAACGCCTAGTCCCGCCGTTGATGTGCTCCTTAGCGTAGCCCCTATGCGTGCCCGCGCGTTATTGGTGATCGCATCGTAGGCGGAGGAGTAAAACTCATAGAGGCAAGCAGATGAGCGGCGTTCAAGAACCGATAACCAACTTGGCGGATTACATCGCAGAAATAAACAAGATTACGGTTCCTAACGTTGATGAGCGCTATATTTATCGCGGCCAAAAGGATGAACGCTGGCGCATACAGAGTGGGGCTCTCCGTCGCTTACAAAAAGGCCCGTTGAAACATCCTGAGCTATTGCCGTATCTTTTCAGAGGATACGTCCACCAGCTTATTGACGAAGTTCAACTCCGTTACTCCAGCGTATATAATAATCTGACAGCATTAGAGTGTATGGCCCACTTGCAACACAATAGAGTAGCCACCGGGCTGATAGATTTTACCTACAGTCCACTGGTTGCCCTCTGGTTTGCATGTGAAACTGATGGGGCAACGGACGGTAAAGTCTTTGTAGTCAATGTCCAGCCCGACAAGATCAGGGAAATCAAAACGAAAGGAGCCTTGGAGCAGGAACTCAAGACGTTTTTTGAGGAAGACGGCCAATGGCATCTCTGGCAACCATCCATAGACAATTCTGCCGTAGATACCCAACGCATTACCATGCAGCAGTCTGTTTTCCTGTTTGGTTTGCCTGAAGTAGAACCAAGCATGATTGGGTGGGAAATTCTCATTCCTAAAGGGTACAAGGAAACATTACTGCAAGAGTTGGCTGCGATAGGCATTTCAGAAAAAACCTTATTTTCAGACCTCGCAGGTTTTTTTGAAAGAAACACTGCCGGAGCTGCTTATAACCGGGACCTCGCAGAGGATTACTACACTGAAGAAATCAGAAAAGCGGAGGCCCAAGGTGATGAATAAAGAAGCCATCAGCGAGAATTATTTTCAAAGAGCCAATGTCAGAGTCGCATTAGGCAAATACGAGAAAGCCCTTGCGGACTACGAGCGCGCCATTGAACTCAAGCCTGATTCTGCTCATGCCTATTTCAACCGAGGGCTTGCCAGACTTGAGCTTCAGCAATACGAATCAGCTCTTGCCGACTATGACCGGTTCATTGAACTCAAGCCTGACGATGCCGCTGACCTTGCCGATGCCTACCATAACCGGGGTGTTGTGAAGGGGGATATTCGCCAATACGGAGACGCCATCGCGGACTACGATGAGGCCATCAAATTGAAGCCGGACCTGTCTGAAGCCTACAACAATCGGGGGAATGCCAAGTCTGCGCTTAAGAAGTACGAATCAGCTCTTGCCGACTATGATCGAGCCATTGAGCTCAAGCCTGACTGTGTTGAGGCTTACAACAACCGGGGAGACACTAAGCAAGAACTCGGGCGAAACGAGGAAGCCTTGGCAGATTTCAAACAAGCACTCACACTGGCACAGCAGCAGGGAAATAACAAACTTGCACAGCGTGTAGAGGAAAGAATAGACAGACTACACGGAAAAGCTTAAAGTATCCGTTCGTGTCAACTCAACGACGCGCATGCGGCTACTTGGTAATAGAACCCTCTGTAAAAGAAAGTGATCCTTACCAAACCCTACAACCCTCCTCCCTTCACAAGTATCAGCGCTCTCGTTGGCTCATCTGCGATAAATCGTTGGACGTTGATCGCCGCGTTTGCGAATATTAACATATTGATCACATTCAACGTAGGGTTCTGATGTCTCCAGGCTGGAGATATCCAACTCGGTAAAGTAGTTTCCCTCGCAATGGAGGGTCTTTAGATGGGACACCTGCGACAGGTTCAATTCGGTGAGGTGATTACCTCCGCAATGGAGCATCTCCAGGCGTGGTACCCGCGCCATATCCAATTCGGTGAATTTGTTTGCCCAGCACCAAAGTGTCTTCAGATGCGGCACCTGCGACAGGTCCAACTCGGTGAGGTGGTTTTCATTGCAAGCAAGTGCCTTCAGATGCGGTACTCGGGACAGGTCTAACTCGGTCAGTTTGTTTTTTCCGCAAAAAAGTGTCTTCAGATGCGGCACCTGCGACAGGTCCAACTCGATGAGGTGATTGCTCCCGCACTCAAGTGTCTCCAGTGTTGGTACGCAGGACAGGTCCAATTCAGTAAGGTGGGTATCCCTACAATGGAGTTCCTTTAGACGTGGCACTCGCGACAGATCCAATGTAGTGAGGGGGTTTTCATTACAAGAGAGTACTTCCAGATGCGGTACCCATGACAGGTCCAACTCGGCCAATGCGTTGATCCAGCAATAGAGTCCCTTCAACTTTGGTACCCGGGACAGGTCCAGCGTGGTGAGAGGGTTGCACGAACAATCAAAGACCTGAAGCTGCGGTACTCGTGATAGGTCCAGCATAGTGAGGGGGTTTTCGTTGCAAGCGAGCACCTTTAGATGTGGGACGCAGGACAGGTCTAACTCGGTCAGTCTGTTGTCTCCACAATTGAGTTCCTCCAGACCCGGCACTTGTGACAAATCTAATCCGATCCCTTCAAAATTCCATTCGAATTCTATTATAGCCCCCTCAGAGACCACGAATCGGCCTTTTTTCGACCGCGCAACCAAATCCTCTGGCGTCATTCCCACAGCCTCGGCCCAGATCAAAATTTGCTGATAGTCTGACTCCCGAAATTCATAATCACCAACCCTGTGTCGAATAGTGTCTGTACGAATGATCCCCGTGACGTCATTGACCATGCTATCAATGATCGCGGTGGCACCGGGCGGTCTACGAGCAAGCTCGCCGGAAGGTCTGGGGACAAGAGAGGTGTCCTCTTTGTCACTCATCGGCTCTCCCTCTCCTCATAGGCTCACTTGGCGGAACCTGTCCGTTCTCATCGGCCCCCCCTCCGCTCAGCATCGCATCAATGTCAGTATCAGCCAGACGGACGACCTCGTTAGGGGGCGTCATCTCATCTCGATATTGTTCCAGGCCGGGATAATCACGCGCTGCATTATACCAGGATTTGAGGTAGGGTCTGGTGAACTCTACACATTCTCCCATATCCTCCATCACCTTCTTCACATAGGAGCCAAAATTTCGCGCTCCAGCTTCTATGTGAAAAGCCGCAATCTTTGTACCGAGTGTTAGGCTCAGGACGCATAACCAGAAGAGCACGGTAGCCGCCAGGCAGATGGCACTGAAGAAGGTGTGGGCGCACCGGTCGTAACGGGTGGCGATGCGGCGTCAGTCCTTCAGGCGGCCGAACATGCGTTCAATGCGGTTACG
>JAJDZM010000135.1 GCA_022824615.1 Candidatus Binatia bacterium
ACAATACAAAACGTACAGAAAAGGTCACACCCTTCCTGAACTTTGAGAAACGCTCGAGTCTGACCCTGAAAGCTCACTGCTCCAAACGTATTGATGCCTGGTGTGGATTCATGCCTGGCGGTCCGCAGCTTGCTGACAAAAACCTTCTGGTCTGGTGGCTGAGCGGCGGGGGCCCCCTGAGCAATCAGACGAACCAGATCGTCGAGCCGATTGAGCCCAACAACATAATCCACTTCGGGCATATGGGCCACGGCATCAGGACTCACCTGCGCATAACAGCCGGTCATAATGACCTGGGCCTCCGGGTTGCGCCGCTTCGCCCGACGCACCAACTGGCGACTCTCGGCGTCCGCCTGATTGGTGACTGTGCAACTATTGACGATATAGACCTCGGCCGCATCGCTAAAAGGGACGCACTGGTGACCAGCGGCAGAGAGACGCTCTTGCAGCGTGGCCGTATCGTACTGATTCACCTTACAGCCCAGGGTGGTGAGGGCAACCCGACGCGAGGTGTGGGGTGAAGAGGTCACGTCAAGTGAGGTAGCAAGCGGCATGAATACAACGTCCTTTACGGGAGAGACTCCTCAATCCAGCCACCACCCAGCACGAGATCACCGTTATAAAACACGACTGCCTGTCCCGGTGTGATCGCTGGAGAAGCCTCCTGAAACCACACCTCTGCGGTGGTGGCGGTAGTAGGGCTGACCGTTGCGGCAATGGGATCCTGACGATAGCGAATTTTGGCCGCAACCTGAACGGTGTCCGGTTGATCGCCCGATACCCAATTGACGTCTTTGGCCCGTAGGCCGTGCCGCTTGAGTTGCTCCTGCGTGCCAACGGTCACGCGGCCGGATACCGGGTCAATATGGGTGACATAATGAGGCTGAGTCAATCCGCCGAGCCCCAGGCCGCGCCGCTGGCCGATCGTAAAGCGATGGATGCCAGCATGCGAACCTAAAACCTGCCCCACCTGATCAACAATTTCTCCTGATATCACACGATCGGAGGCTATTCGCCGTTCGAGAAAGCGGGCATAATTCCCATCTGGAACAAAACAAATATCCTGACTCTCCGGCTTCTCGGCCACGCGCAAGTCCAGCGCGTGGGCCTTGTTCCGGACCTGCTCTTTGGTCAGATGGCCAACCGGAAAGAGGGTGCGTTTGAGTTGGGCTTGGTTGAGGGTAAACAGGAAGTACGATTGATCCTTATACGGATCAACCCCGCGCAGGAGGTGAGCCGTCCGGGTCGCTTCATCCCAACCTATCCGGGCATAATGGCCGGTAGCCACATACGTGGCGTCGAGTTCTCGCGCGCGTTGCCATAACAGGTCAAACTTGAGATCACGGTTGCATAACAGGCAGGGATTCGGTGTCCGACCGCGCTGATATTCCTGGGTGAAAACATCAATGACGCGCGTTTGAAAGGCTTCTTTCAGGTTGAGGACGTAATACGGAATGCCGAGCTGCTCGGCGACGCGGCGCGCATCCTGAAAATCATCAATAGAGCAACAACTGCCGACATGGCCCTCGGTCGAGCCGGCGAGCAACATGGAAATCGCAATAACCTCGTAGCCGGCTTCGACAAGCAGAGCCGTTGCGACCGCGCTATCCACTCCGCCACTCAGCGCTGCAAGGACACGAGTGCCGTGGTTCTCTTGATTATTGTGGAGAGGGTTTGTCATAGAGAATTGAGCGGCTGTTTCTATCACCCGCTCCGACTCGCCTTTCGGACTCGTTCTACAATGCCGGGTAGTATCCGTATCACTGCTTCGATGTCTTCTTCAGACGTGTCTCTGCCTGCACTGAACCGAATCGCGCTCTTGGCTGCAGCTTCGTCGCAGCCCACGGCCAAGAGAACATGCGACGGTTCAACCGACCCGGCCGCACACGCAGAGCCGGTGGAAACGGCAACGCCGGCAAGGTCAAGACCCATCATTAAGCCTTCGCCCGAGGCTCCTGCAAAGCCGACATTCAGGGTATTCGGTAAGCAGGCCTGCGTTGGCGTATGCCGAACGACATCCGGGATATGCTGCTGGATGCCGTCCCACAGGCGAGTTATGAGATGTATCAGACACGGGTGCGTCGATTCAATATCTTGGGCGCAGAGTTGAGCCGCGCAGCCAAAGCCGACGGCGGCAGCCACATTCTCCGTGCCGGGCCGTTTTTCCCGCTCCTGGGGACCGCCGCGAAAAACCGCGGACAACGTTGTCCCCTGCCGTACATACATCGCCCCAATCCCTTTGGGGCCATAAATTTTATGCGCGGACAGGGATAGGATATCGACTCCGAGTTGGTTCACGTCAACGGGGATTTTTCCCGCCGCCTGGACTGCATCCACATGGAACGGAATAGCGCGTTCGCGGATCATGGGGCTCAACTCCCGGATGGGCTGGAGGGTACCAATCTCGTGATTGGCAAGGCCGATACTCACGAGGGCGGTGTCCGGGGTCAGGGCAGCTTCAAGGGCGCTCGGACTGACGCGTCCCTGGCCATTTACCGCGAGCGTTACAATCTCAACAGACGTGACATCGGTACCGAGGGCTTTGACTGTTTCCAGGACAGACGAGTGTTCGATGGGCGTGGTCACGACACGAAAGGGGGTTGCTCTCCGAGGCTTGAGCACCCCATGTACGGCCAGATTATTACTCTCTGTCCCACCGCTGGTAAACAGTATTTCCGAAGATCTGGCTCCAATCAGCTCCGCCACTTGATCGCGCGCCATTTCCAGGGCCTGCTTGGCTTGACGACCCGCCCAGTGCACGCTTGACGGGTTGCCGAACGTCCCTGCGAAATAGGGCAACATGGCCTCTACGACTTCCGGTCGTATGGGTGTCGTCGCATTATGGTCGAGGTAGATCTGTTGCATGGAACGTCGGCTACTCCGTTTCCTAGCGCCAGGGCAGCCGGACATCTTGAAGGACTTTGAGAGCACTCTGGTGGGTGAGGTCTGCGCGTAAGGGGGTGACTGAAATATAGCTGTCGTGGACGGCGACGCAGTCCGAGCCCTCGATGGGATCGAAGCCGAGGTCGTCACCGCCGATCCAGTAGTATTTCCTGCCTCTCGGGTCCGTGCGCACGTCAATATTCTCGCCGTAATGCCGTTTACCCTGGCGGGTAAAACGATAGCCTCTGATCTGGTCTCGCGGCAGGTTCGGCACGTTGACGTTCAACAGGCTATCCGCTGGAAACCGAGGGGTCTGGATTTCCGCTGCCAGCATGGCCGAGAATTCGGCGGCCGCTTGGAAATGGTAGGGAGGGGTGAACGTGACCAGCGAAACGGCAATGGCCGGAATGCCTAAAAGGGCTCCTTCCAGTGCCGCCGCGACTGTACCCGAATACGTAATATCGTCTCCCATATTCGGCCCTTTGTTGATGCCTGAAACGATCAGATCGGGCCGAACGGGTAAAAACCCCTTGACGGCAATATTGATACAATCGGTCGGAGTGCCATTGACGGCAAAGCGGTGTGGGGCAACCTCTTCGATCCGCAGGGGCCGGTGTAAGGTCAGCGAATGACTGACCGCGCTTTGCTCTTTGTCGGGAGCAACGGTATAGACCTCACCAACACCGGCGAGGGTTTCTTCGAGGCAACGGAGGCCTTCTGACTGGATACCGTCGTCGTTCGACACCAGAATCATCATAGCGATATTCCACCAGAAAGCTGAGAAAAAGAAAAGGCGACCACCGGTGTGATCGCCTCTCCTCACGGAGCCAATGTGGTCGGGGTGAGCCGATTTGAACGGCCGACCACTCGCACCCCAAGCGAGTACGCTACCAGACTGCGCCACACCCCGATCTGCTCCCTCATATCGCTTGGGGGCTCAAAGGGTCAAGGGCCTGACGGCTTCTCTGGTCGGCTGTTTCTTGCTATGCAGGGGAGAGGTCATGAGACCTCCGCCGAGAATGCCGAGGCTGATGAGAGGCGAATATGCCAAGCTACACAGGAGGTTGTCATTGCGGGCGCGTCCGGTTTGAGGTCTCCGGTCAGATTGATCGGGTACTGGACTGTAATTGCTCAATCTGCCGGAAGAAGGGTTTTCTGCACTGGATTGTCGAACCTGAGCAGTTTCGACTCCTGTCCGCTCCAGACGCCCTCAGCCTGTACGAATTTCATACCGAGACGGCCAAGCATTACTTTTGTTCTACGTGTGGCATCTCTTCATACTATATTCCGCGTTCCCACCCCGATATGATCGATGTGAATCTGCGCTGTGTGGATGGCGTGAATCTGGAAGAGTTGGAAATCGAGCGCTTCAACGGCCAGGACTGGGAGCAGGCTCGGGCCGACCTCGATACGCAGTGAACGCGCTGTCCGTTACTCCACAAAGTGTCCGATGTCGAGTGTAATAAACCGATAGCCCAGGGCTTTGCCATGTTGAATCAACGGTTCACGGATGGTCTCTTCGAGTAAACGCGGACAATCCGCTGCCGGGGCCATAATGCAGACCGTGTCTCCGTCTACCCGAACAGGGTAGGCTGGAAAGCCAAGCTCACGAAATATCTCGACCCAGGCTGCGGACGGATTGTCTTGGGTCGCTTTCCGAGGCTGGATCGGGTCTGGATTCTGATCCTTCATGCCAGAAAGTGTACTACAAAACAGGCAACGAATGAATTGCGTGCTGGAGAAAGTGGGGGAAGGATGGCAGACGCTGGCGTCATCTTCGATTTGGACGGGGTGCTGATTGACTCTGAGGGGCTGTACTACCGCGCGTATAGCGAAGTGCTCAAGCCGTATGGCGTCAGTGTGACCCCAAGCGAATATGAAGAGTACTGGATCGCCCGGGGAATCGGACCCGAATACATCGTGGAAAAGCACAAATTGCCGGTCGCGCCGGACACCTTGCGCCAGCTTCGCTCGCCCATCTTTCTTCAGTTGTTGAAAACGGAAGCCACGCTCATGCCCTATGTGGAGGAGACCCTCACCCAGTTGTCTCAGTACTTTGGACTGACCGTTGCAACCAATAGCCGGCGTGAACACTTAGACTTCGTCCTGAGGCGGTTTGGCCTCGACCGGTTTTTCGATTACACGGTCGCGCGCCAGGATTACGAACGGGCAAAACCCGAGCCGGACGCCTTCTTAGCCGCGGCAAAAAGGCTCGGCTTGGCCCGAGAGCGGTGCGTGGTCGTGGAAGACACGTATCGCGGCGTCACCGCGGCTTCCAGAGCCGGCATTGCCTGTATCGCCGTTCCGAACGCATATACCCGAAACAACGACTTTAGTCAGGCGGCCCTCGTCCTGTCCGACCTCGGAGAAGTGACGCCCGAGGTGGTGCGGTCATTGCTCTAATACCTTTCCCGGACGCAGCTTTTCCTTTATTGTAGCCCCTCAACAGTGCAGGGGAAGCGCACCAAAGGAGGACGATGCATGACGGCCCAGGAATCAAACTCGGACGCAAAACAGTTCACGGATCAATACGTTCAGGCGAACGGATTGCGGTTTCATTATCTCGACTGGGGCAGCCCGGAAAAGCCACCATTAGTCCTGCTGCACGGGGTAGGGCAGACCTGTCATACCTGGGATTTGTTTGCGGCGGCCATGGCTGACCATTTTCACGTCATGGCTTTCGATCAGCGTGGCCATGGGGATACGGACTGGGCGGCCGACAAGGACTATTCACGCGCCAGCATGGTCGAGGATGCGAATGCCTTCACTGACGCCCTCGGCCTGGAGCATTTTTTCTTGACCGGCATGTCGATGGGGGGAGCAAACTCGCTCGCCTTCACCGCGAAACATCCCGACAAAGTCGAAGCCCTGGTCGTCGTGGATGTTGGCCCGCGAGTGGAGCCCAAAGGCGTCAAGCATATCCGTGATTTTATGAAGAACTACCGTGAATTTGACTCCCTGGATCAGGCGGCAGAGGTGATCCATCGGTTTAATCCACGGCGTCCGCTCGAAGTCATCCGCAAATATACGGTGGTGTATAATCTCAAAGAGACTCCAGAGGGCAAGTGGACCTGGAAATACGATACCTATTTCAGCGACGGCCACCGTAAGGTTGATGTCAAACAGATGCAGGAGGAACTGTCTGCTGCGGTCAAAAAAATCCAATGTCCGACCTTGGTAGTCAAGGGCGGCGAGAGCGATGTCTTCTCCCTGGATGGCGCACGGGACCTGCAAGAACTGATTCCTGGTTCGGAATTTGCCCTCGTACCCAAGGCGGGTCATTCTGTCATGGGAGATAATCCGCAGGGGTTTGAGTCGGCGGTCCGCGGGTTTTATGAGAAAAAGGGGTATCTGTAGGCCATCCAAGAGATGCGGCCAGAACGAATGGGGAGAGATATATGGATCTCGGTCTCAAGGATAAAGTTGTCATTGTCGGTGGCGCCAGCAAGGGTATTGGTCAGGCGACCGCATTGGCGTTTGCCAAAGAGGGGGCAAAAGTCGTCATCTGCGCCCGTAACCCGGAACTCTTGGACCAGGCTGCGCGCGAGATGCAGAGTGAGACAGGGGCTGAGATACTCGCCGTGGCCGGAGACCTCGCGCAAGCCGACGCAGCAGAAAGGCTGGTCGATGAGACGGTTGCTAAATTCGGCACCGTTCACGTCCTCGTGCCGAACACCGGCGGTCCGCCGTTGGGCGGCTTTGGAGACATGGATGATGCTGCCTGGGAAGAGGCTTTTGCGCTGAATTTTCTCAGTACTGTCCGGCTGATTCGTAAAGCGCTGCCCTATATGCAAAAGCAGCGTTGGGGCCGTATTGTCAGCGTCATGTCCATGTCGGTTAAAGAACCGCTTGACGGTCTCATCCTGTCGAATGGTGTGCGTCCGGCCGTGGTCGGTATGGCAAAGACGCTGTCGCGCGAGGTCGGGCAGTATAATATTACGGTCAACACGGTCTTGCCCGGCCGCATTCTCACCGACCGCCTCACCGGGGCGCTGGCCATCCGGGCGGAAAAGGCCGGTATCTCATTGGAACAAGCCCTGGAGGAGGGCGGGAAAGATGTACCGCTTGGCCGGATCGGTGAGCCGGTAGAAATGGCCAATGGCATTGTCTTTCTGGCCTCGGAGGCGGCCAGTTATATTACGGGAACCAGTCTCCAGATCGACGGTGGGGCGGTCCGGGGGTTGCTCTAGGGTGGACCCCATTCTGCACGCTGCGGTGAAGGCTGCACACGCCGCTGGCGAAATTGCTCTGCGTTATTTCAAAACCAATCTGACGGTTGAGCTGAAAGCCGACCGCACACCAGTTACCAGAGCCGACCGGGAATGTGAAGCGCGTATTATTGACGTGCTCCAGGCCGACTTTCCAGACTATGGCTTTCTGGGCGAAGAACTTGGCGAGCGGCTGGGAAACATATCTGCTCGATGGATTATCGACCCGATTGACGGTACCAAAAATTTTATTCGAGGAATCCCCTTTTTTGCTACGCTCATCGCCCTTGAAGAAGACGACGAGATCACGGCTGGGGTGATGTACGCACCGGCCCTTGGCGACCTGCTGTACGCTCAAAAAGGGCAGGGCACCTTTGCTAATGGCCAACAGGTAGGTGTCTCGGAGGTGGCCCATCTACACGATGCCATGCTGATTCATGGCGGGCTCAATGACTTGAAAGCGCGCCCCTGTTGGCAGCCTTTTTTGCGCCTGGTTGACGCGACTGCCAGGCAGCGAGGATTTGGGGATGCGTTAGGACATAGTCTGGTGGCAAAGGGGCTGGCCGAGGTCGTCCTGGAGCCGGAGATCAAGCCCTGGGACGTGGCGGCAACTAAAATTCTTATCAGCGAAGCGGGGGGGCGGTTCTCCGACTTTGCCGGAACGCCATCTATTTACACCGGGGACGCGGTGATCTCAAACGGACGGCTGCACGACGAGGTTGTACACCTGCTGCAAGGCTGAAGGGCCAGCATAGAGACAGGTCCCCTGCTGGCCCTTCAGTATCATTAAATACCGTAAAACGTCGCCGCGTTGGTGCCCAGAATCTTATCCACAGACTCCGCCGGCAGGGAGGAGAGGACATCTCGCGCCTTTTGGACCGGATCAACAAATCCTTCGGCGTGCGGATAGTCAGAGCCGATAAAGAAGCGGTCGTCGCCGGCAAACTGAACCATCAAGGGAAACATCTTTTCCTCCGGGTCACCGTTGACCCAGATATTACGGGCAAAATACTCACTCGCCGGGCGTTTCATCTGTGAGGTGTGGCCCATGTACTGGTAGCGATAGTCCACCCGCTCCAGCCACTCGCCTATCCAGCCGACCATGGCCTCGATGGTCGCGACCCGCAGCTTGGGAAAGCGTTCAAACACGCCATCATACATCATGGCCGTCACGGCATGACGCGGGTCTTGGATGATGCTCATGGTCAGATACATAAAGCCGGGGTCGCGATCCCGAAACCACTCGCTGCCAGCGTAGTTTTTATGGCCGACGAGGTGGAGACCGATACTCAGGTCAAGGTCCTGGGCCGCGGCCCAGACCGGGTCGTACTCCGGTAAGCCAAAACTCTTGCCGTCAATGGGTGCGGCCGCCACAAAGATTGTCCGGCAGCCGAGCTTGGCGACGCGTTCCATTTCTCGCACGGCCAACTGCGGGTCACGGAGGGAGATATGCGCTGCGGGGTAGAGACGATCCTTGTGTGAGTGGCACACCTCAAATGTCCAGGTGTTATACGCGCGGCAGTGGGCGTCGGCCAGATAGGGGTCTTCTACCTCGCCCTCCCAGAACAGGCCGAGCGTCGGGTAGATCACCTGGCAGGCCATCTGCTCGTCGTTGAGGAATTGTACCCGCTGGCCCATGTCTGACCACTCAGTACTGTAATAATGGTACCGGTCGAAGGAGTTCAGGTCTCGGCCTTGTTCCTTTTGGCCGTAGCCGGCAACCGCGCTCAGAAATTGTTCGACATCGAAGATCTGCATGGGTTTCTCGTTGACCAGAAACTTTTTTTCCCCGCTCACCCGGTCGGTTTCAATCTGCATCGCCTGCTCGCGGTAGGTAGGGTCAATATAGCGCCGAAAAAGATCCAACGGTTCGAGAAAATGGGCATCTCCATCAATGACTCGCATGACTTGTTCTCCTTACTGTGATGCGGTGTCTGGTATTTTTATGGTGGTACTGCTGTTTTGGGGAAAATGCAAGGGAACTGAGACAACCCCTGGTCGGCGTAGCCTGTTTCGGATAAAACTGGGGTAGTACAATAGAGGGGTAACCGTATGGATACACCAATTGAAATCATCGAGTTCTCGGACTATCTGTGACCATGGTGCTTCCCGGCCGCGGAGCGGCTTCGCAAGATCAAGGAACGCTTTGGTGATCGAGTCAGTGTCAAATGGCATCCTTTTGCCCTCCGTCCCCACTATGAGGCCACTCCGTTTCAGTTTAAGGACAGCTATGTGGAGCAGGCCTGGCAGCGGGCGTCAGCCCTGGCTGAACCGGATGGCCTGGAATATTCCATGTGGCCGCACGCCGAATTTCCGCGCTGGAGCATGCCCGGCCTGGAAGCTGGGACGGCTGCTCAGCGTCAGGGCGAAGACGCCTTCCTCCGCTTTCACTCAGGACTCTTCCGAGCCTTTTTTATTGAGAACAAGAGTCTGATTGAGAAAGAGACCTGCGTTGAGGTTGCCCGGAAGGCAGGCCTCGATATGAACACCTTTCTGAACGATATCGCAGATACCACCCTCCAAGACCAGGTGCGTCAGCAATGTGAAGACGCGATGAATACGTATTTCGTGAGTGCGGTGCCGACCGTCCTGATTGGCGGGAAACGGCGCCAAATCGGCATGGTGCCGGCCGAAACCTATCTGGAAGACTTGGCGGCGCTGGACGTCTCATAAAGGCGCTGTATGGCGGAAAAGGACGAGCATACGTTCAATCTACGCTTCTCCCTGAGCGCGGACATTCCTTCCGAGGCATGGGACGATGAAGATTTTGAGGGGGACGAATGGCTGAACGAATGGGAAAGAGAAGTAAAGCCAGGTCTGGTCCGGGAAGTGTTTACGTACTTGCGCCAGTTTGTCGGCTGGAACTGTCATATTCGCAATCGAGGGGTTTCTCCGCTCGATGAAATCGAAATCGTGATGCGCAAAGAGGGCGGGTAGGGCGGTTGCTCAGGGGACAGTGAGACCTATATGGACCAAGAAAAAAGGGCAGGCATAACGCCTGCCCTTTTTCTGGATTGGTGATTCTTTCCTTAGACTTGAGTTGAGCCTAACAAGTTTCCGCCGAGCGATGGGTGCCCGACGCTCTTATCGCCGAACACGTTAATCAGCGAGGTCTTACCGGAGGAGAGGGCACGCTCCAGAGCCGGAATAATCTCATCCGGCTGCTCCACATGCTCGGTGTAGACCCCCATAGGCTCAAACACCTTGTCGTAGCGAATGTCCTTAATCATATCGAACGGGTCGGTGCGGCCTTTGAGCAGGGGCATGGACTCAAACGTCGGCCCCCATGAGCTATTGTTCCACAGCAGGGTAATAATCGGGATGTTGTATTTGGCGGCGGTCTCCATGTCCATTCCGCCGATGCCCAGACCCCCGTCACCGCTGACAACGATGACTTGTTTGCCCGGACGCCCGAGCTGCACACCAATACCCATGCCCACGCCGTGTCCGACTGGGGCCAGTGGCCCGGCGTCGACAATCTGACCCGGCTCATGGGCGGTAAACCACTGACTCGTGTAACCACTCAGCGTGAAGCTGTCGACGATGAGCGTTGCATCCTTATCGATAACAGAGGTGAGGTCCTTGGCCAGACGGTCCGGGTGGATAGGGGTGGCACCGTGATGCTGTTGCTCCCGGTCCTGAATAAGCTTGTTATAGTTCTCGCGGACCTCAACCATGTTTTGGAGCCACGGGCTCTCTCGCTTGGCGCTAAAGTCAAGCTGCATCTCTTTGATCGTATCGATCATCTGCCGCAGCACCAGCTTGGGGTCGCCAACAATGCCGACCTCTGCCGGGACATGCCAGCCAACCCGCTGGGCGGTGGCATCAACCTGAATATAGGTAGCTTTATCGCTCCAGGTCGGGGGCTGCCCGAACTTTTCTCCGCTCCAGAATTTGAATCCAATTGCCAGCACCACGTCAGCTTGGCCTGTAAACGGCTTTTTCCACGCGCCCCGGACGGCGAGCGGATGGTCTTCGTCAACCGCGCCCTGGCCGGCACGACGGCAATACACCGGGGTACTGGTGAGTTCTGCCAGTTCTTTCAGTTCCGCCTCGGCCCCGGACCAGAAAATCCCGTCTCCACCGGCAATGAGCGGCTTTTGCGCCTGAAAGATGAGTTCAACTGCGCGTTCGATCTGGCGTGGGTCGCCTTGAAAGCGGAGTTCATCCGGACCATAGACTTTCGCACCTTTGCGCTGCTTGGATTCGTCTTCCTGGTGGTAGAGGATATTGGTTGGAATTTCGAGCAGAGAGACCCCCTGGGGGGCGGAGGTCGCTTCGCGAAACGCCTGACGCAGGTCGGTTTCAATGGTTGACCAGTCGAGTACCCGCTTGGCAAATTTTGAGAACGAACTCACCACATCAGACCCGTAGGCTTCCTGGAAAGAGCCGATAAAGTCCTCGGTGGTGGGGTGCTGACCCGCAAGACAGACGACCGCGCTATTGGTCAGACCGGCACCACACAGGCCGGTTACCGCGTTGGTCAGGCCGCAACCGGCAGTGACACAACAGATACCGGGTTTGCCGGTAACACGGGCATAGCCATCCGCGGCATAGGCGGTGGCCTGCTCATGGCGCATGTGGATGAGTTTGATGTCATTATCTCTGAGGTTGGCCAGAATGGGGAAAGTGTGTCCGCCATTCACGGCAAACATATACTTCACGTCCTGTTCCTTTAATATCCGTCCAATAAGCGTCCCGCCATCAACTGTCGCCATATCTCTGCTCCTCCTTTGATTTGTCCCGATCCTACTCAAGCAGGCGGCATCTTCCCATATTTCATCCAAAGAAAAAAGGGAGGCCCACTCCGCCGCCTCCCCCTTTCTTGCTCGGTACGGTTGCCGAAGTTACAGCAGATTCAGGCGTTTGAGAATGGCGGCGACTCTCTCGTCGCGCTGCCCAAGGGACCGCAGCGCGTCAAGAATGACATCCAGGCTGTGGCCTTTGGTTGAAAGGTCGTCTTCCAGACTTTTCACCTTGTCGGCAAACGGTTTGACCATAGTCCGACGATCCCAAACGGCAAAGCCGAGGATGCTCACGAACATGAGGGTAAAGGCCGCCAATACGCCCAGGATGAGCTGGAAGTGACGATTCAATTGCTGGTTCAGATCTCTGCGGAGTTGCTGCATGTCCTCACGCAGGTGCTGGTTCTGGAGTTGCATGTCCTCACGCAATTGCTGGTTCTGGAGTTGCATGTCCTCACGCAATTGTCCAATGCCTCTCTCCAGTCCATCCAGCCGGGTTTCCATGCGGGCCAACCGCTCAATAATCTCCCGGTCGGCCGCGTCCCCTGGCCGGTCTTGAGCCCAGCCCGGAGCCGGTAGAGCGCCCAGCGCCCCGGCCCAGAGTAAACAGGTGAGCAGCAATCCCTTCATGTGCCTATACAATGCCGCTCATACGGAAAAGTCAAGGAACGTAAATGGGAGGTAGTGCCTCACTTTGCTTCTTCCCCCTCACCCCAGCCCTCTCCCTCCAGGGGAGAGGGCTGGGGTGAGGGGAGAAAGAGATTGCGGAGAAAGAAAAAGGGACGGGTGTGATACCCGCCCCGGTTAGTGGTTACTGGTGAGTTTACAGCAGGTAGTACTGGAGACGAATCCAGAACAGATCGCGCTCCGCCCACAGGTGCAGCCCCGTCGCATCGACCTGATTGGTGCTGCCCATATACATGACCGTGCCGGCAAAGAGGTCGAGGTTGCGGAAGTACAGGCCGTGCCAGTAGGTCTGAGCCAGCAGCAAGGGCTGCTTGGCGTTTACCGAGTAGGCGAAGGCAAACAGCGGCTCCAGCTTGCCCCGGAAATAAAAGCCCGACATGCCAAAGGTGTATAACTGATTAAACCGATGGTGCCGGTCTCGCGGTGCGTTGGTGAAGGCGTTCAGGCCTGTTGCGCGGTTATCGTTCTGATAGGTGGTCAGGGCCTGGAAGGTGTAGAAGGTGGTCTGGTCGCCAATACCGCCCGGCAGGCCGCGCGCCCAGCCCATGCCCGGAAAGGACTGAATGGACTGAATCAGGTCAAAGCCGATCATGCTCCGCCACACGGACGTGCCGGTCTTAATCCGCGCAACGCGCTGGCGTGGGCTGGGACAGAAGCTGCCGGCTCCCTCGGCACACGGATAGCCGTCGCCGTCCGTAAAGGGATGGGTCGGAATCTGCGAGCCCGTCCTGCCCTCTGCCATAGCCCTGGCTTGCGCCGCGGCTACGCGCGCGTCGTAGTGCTCTTGGTCCCTGCCGCCGTTCGCGACCGGCGCGATGTTGCGCGCCTCATTGGTGGACCAACTCTGCTCCAGGCGGAACACTGCGCCGGTGTAATCGAAGTCGTTATAGGTGACCGTGAAGCCAAACACGTTTGTCCACGGCATCCAGTGGGACACATCGAAACACGCGGTCTGATTCCGGTCGTTATCCAGTTTGCTGTCCTGACTGTAGCCGTACATGTCGACCCCGATGAAGAACGTCGCGATGTTATCTTCGAAACACCGGTCCAGGGCGCGGCGGAAGTTGAGCATGTTGTTCGGGTCAGTCGGGTCATGGACAAACGTCCCAGGAGCGACAGCTCTACCTGCAAATCTCCCCTCCGTTGGTACACCTCCTGCGTACCCGGCCGATTGCGGGCGGGGGTCCAAGCCCACCATCCGTTTGCCATCCGCATCGAGCCCTGATTCGGCAAAGAAGGTGTCGAAATGGAACACGCCGCCCGGATCGACGCGCTTGTACATGTAGTTCAGAGTAAAGTCAAAATTATCGAAAATCTTCCCCATCAACCGCACGCCGACCATGCTGTTGTCCCACTTCGTACCCCGGATATGGTGGGTTTTCGACCCGCCGCCAATCCGGTACAGGAAGTTTGCATTCCGACCGGCGGCATCGTCCGTACACGGCCCTACACCACTACACCCGGAATCACCTGCCATCCTCGCCTGGTTGCGCCCGACCCGGAACAACGACCAGGGATGGCGAATCCGGGAGTAGTCATGGTAGGGGCCCCAAGGGACGCCCTTGGTGGTCAACACTCCCGGTGAGGTCGGCGAATCAAAGTAATCGGTTGGATCGCCAATGAAGCTCGGGTCGTCATAGCGCAGGCCGCCCCAGCCACCTTCCAACACCAGGTGTTGGGTGATAGGCCGCCAGCGTGGAGTGTAGAAAAATTCCAGACCCACGTTGGACATCAACGTCCCCACATTCCCGATGTCATACAGGAATTTGATGGCCCAGATGGGGGTCCGAAAGTCCTCAAAGGCTTCGCCCACAGCCTGGTTCTGGTCCAGCCGTAGCGGGTTGGCAATATCGATGGAGCGGAACAGATCAGACTCTCCCCACACAATCTGCTGTTTGCCCAGCTTCATCGACAGGTTGTGGCCCATCACATCTCCAAAGTCCACATCCAGGTTCATTTCCCGGAAGCCGTTCTCAGGAAAGGTAAAGGACTTGAACTGCTTGATGCGGTGGGGATACATGTCGTCATACTTGTCGCGCACTTCATAGACCGGATCAAAGCGACCTCGATACATGAAGGAGAAGTCGGCGCGCCGGACAAATGGGATAGGGATGTTCTTATCGAACAGCCCACCCTCGGGGGTCACAAGATCACTAAACTCATACTCCACGCGCATCTCATTACGCCACTGCACCCACTCGAAATTATCGCCGGGGCTGCCGTCATATTGAAAGGCGTGCTGCATTTCATATACGACTTGAATCTCCGATTTCCCCACTCGGATCGTCGCTTGCGCGGAGCTCGTCAACCACACAAGTCCCGCTACGATGGCCAGACCGGCCACGAATCCCCTCAGGCCTGCCCTTCGCCGTCGCCCCCTGTTTCGTTCGACCATAGCCTTCCCTCCTTTGAAAAAATTGGTCCCCCATGGATAGTACGTTAATGGCCCAAATGTCAAGCTGTAATGTGAAGCCGTGCAGCCAAACGTAAAATGGGAGGTCCCTGAAAAGGACCTCCCATTTTGAGAGCAAGTTTGTAGGAGAGGCGTTGCACCTCTCCGGTTGTGACTACAGCAGGTAGTACTGGAGACGAATCCAGAACAGATCGCGGTCCGCCCACAGGTGCAGCCCCGTACCATCGGTATCGTTGCGGCCGCCCATATACATGACCGTGCCGGCAAAGATGTCGAGGTTGCGGATGAGGAAGTCATGCCAGTAGCTCTGGGCCAGAATCAGCGGATGCTTAGAGTTCACCGAGTAGGCGACCGCAAACAGCGGTTCCAGCTTGCCCCGGAAGTAAAAACCCGACAGGCCAAAGGTGTACAACTGATTAAACCGATGGTGCCGGTCTCGCGGTGCGTTGGTGAAGGCGTTGACACCCGAGGGCCGGTTGTCGTTCTGGTAGGTGGTCAGGGCCTGGAAGGTGTAGAAGGTCGCCTGGTCGCCAATACCGCCCGGCAGGCCGCGCGTCCAAGCCATACCCGGAAAGGACTGAATGGATTGAATCAGGTCAAAGCCGATCATACTCCGCCACACAGACGAGCCCTGCTTGATCCGCGCGCCGTTGATCTTCTTACCTGGACACACGTTCACACCGGGTGCGCAAGGATGGCCCTCACCATCGCTGTGCGGTCCGGTGATGAGCGGGTCAACGCCCGGTGCGCCGAAGACTGCACCGTGACGGTCGACCCCGTTTTCGGCGGCATACGCATCAACCGCCGCGGCGTACTCCGGGTTGTTATCCAGTCTGGCCAGATATACCTCCCGAGCGTGCTGCAACTTCGCATCAAAGTGCGCTTGAGACCGGCCACCATAGTTTGAGCCGCCCCAGTTGCGCCCCTCATTGGTCGACCAACTCTGCTCCAGGCGGAACACCGCGCCGGTGTAGTCGAAGTCGTTATACGTGACCGTGAAGCCAAACACATTCGTCCACGGATATGAGTGGGCGACCTCGAAACACGCGGTCGCAGCCCGGTCGTTGTCCGGGTTGCCGTCCTGGCTGTAGCCCAACATATCGACCCCGCTGAAAAACGAAGCTCGATTCTCTTCGAAACACCGGTCCAGGGCGCGGCGGAAGTGTAGCATATTGTCCGGGTTGCTCGGGTCATGCGCAAAGAACCCTCCGGGTGAACCCAGCAGGGTGTTGCTGAAGGAGCTGAGTCGTCGGCCGTACTGGTCCACCCTGCCGAGTCCGTCGTCGTGGTCTACGCCAAAGAAGGACGGCAGGTCAAACACGGCATACGGATCGACGCGCTTGTACATATAGTTGAGGGTGAAGTCGAAATTGTCGAATGCCTTTCCCATCATCCGGACACCGACCATGCTGTTGTCCCACTTTGTGCCGCGGATATGGTGAGTATGGCGACCGCCGCCAATCCGGTACAGGAAGTTTGTGCCTCGGCCGGCAGCGTCGTCCGTACACGGCACGTCGGCATTACAGCCGCTGTCCGGGGCCATATTCGCCAGGTTGCGCCCGACCCGGAATACGGACCAGGGGTGGCGACTCCGGGCGTAGTCATGGTAGGGGCCCCACGGGACGCCCTTGGTGGTCAACACTCCCGGTGATGTCGGCGAATCAAAATAGTCCTCTACATCGCCAATATAGTTCGGGTCATCGTAGCGCAAACCGCCCCAGCCGCCTTCCAGGACCAAGTGCTGCACGAGTGAGCGCCAGCGCGGGGTGTAGAAGAATTCCAGACCGACATTGGACAGCAGGGTTCCCACGTTCCCGATGTCATACAGAAACTTGACGGCCCAGATCGGACTCCGAAAGTCCTCAAAGGCTTCGCCCACAGCCTGGTTTTGGTCCAGCCGTAGGGGGTTGGCAATGTCAATGGAGCGGAACAGATCGGATTCCCCCCACACGATCTGCTGTTTGCCCAGCTTCATCGACAGCCGATGGCCCATCACATCCCCGAAGTCCACATCCAGATTCATTTCCCGGAAGCCGTTCTCGGGAAAAGTGAAAGACTTGAACTGCTTGATGCGGTGGGAGTACATATCGTCATACTTGTCGCGTACTTCGTAGACCGGGTCAAAACGGCCCCGATACATAAAAGAGAAGTCGGCGCGCCGCACCCCTGGGATCTTGATGTTCTTACCGAACAGGCCGCCTTCGGTTGACACCAAATCTTGATACTCGTACTCTACGCGCAACTCGTTACGCCACTGCACCCACTCGAAGTTATCGCCGGGGCTGCCGTCAAATTGAAAGGCGTGCTGCATCTCATACACGACTTGAATCTCTGAATCCCCCACTCGGATCGTCGCTTGCGCGGGGCTGGTGAGCCATACGAGTCCCGCTACGACAGCCAGCCCAGCCACCAATCCTCTCAGGCCCGAGCGCTGTTTCCTGTTGTGTTTGGTCATAAACCTTCCCTCCTGTAACAAAATGTTATCCTCCCAAGATGCTATCTTCCTTACTTTGCCTCACGCTGTGTTTTCCCGGTTGCGGCCGGTCACCCCCTTTCCCCATATCCCTATGCAAGGCATCAGACAGAAGTCTTATTCCATATCCACGCTGCTTCTAGCGCTATTCTTTATATTTTGCAACTACCTAGACGGGTATTTCCCGATGTTTCTACTCTTGTGGTTCTGCTCTTGACAAATGCGGCCGCTTTCTTTAATAGACCGCTCCATGCAGGATATTTTTTCTCATTACGGCAAATGGTTGCGGAACGGGCTCGTTGCATGTGGAATTGGGTCGATTGTCGTGCTGGGTGGGTGTGAACTCGGTGCTCCCCCCATCGAAGAGGTCAAGGATGCTGAGCCCAAACCGTCTTTGGTCGATCAGTATAAGCAAGCCAATAAGGATAGCCGGGATCCCGGATTGGCGGCGAACCCCAAAGCCCTCGGGGAGTCCTTGTTGACAAACCCTGAAGGGGCGATGCAAAAAGGCGGAGAAGATCTGGAGAGTGAGTAACAAAGCCCTCGGCTTTGTTTTCCAGACCGCGCTCTCGCATTTTTGTAAAAATTCGCGCGTGGCTATTGTGACCACGCGCTTGTCCCACCCGGTCCATTTCTACCCATAGACGGTTTTTTTGAGAGATTTCGGCGATAAAAGGGCTGCCGCTCCTGTGGAGCGGCGCTTGAGTCAGACTGCTTTCCTTCTGTAACTGCGCCATCTGACCGCTCCGGGCGGAGGCCGCGTGTTGTATCTGCCAGAGGCCTCAGCCAACCAATGGGGGGTGATGCATATTGTGGCGTGAGCCTCCCGGGACCGGTCCGGCGGCCCCGCCTCGGGCCGCTCGTCCTCCCGCTGCCTGGGAGGGCGGCCAGGATGGCCGCCATGCGGGCTGGAAGCCCGCACTCCTAAAGAAGGAGAGAGCCACGCTACACGGCATTGTGATTTGCTCTAGGGCCTCCACTATAGTCTTCGGACAAAAAAAGAGGCAGCCTCAGAGGCTGCCTCTTTTGCCTTCAGCCAAGAAGGGATAGCGGTTTTAGGCAATAATACCTTCTCTGGCGGCACGAACAAAGAACTTCGGATGCCAGAGCACCAATGCCGACGGGACAAAGGTACAGGCGCCAAGGAAGCTGATGCCCATCCACAACGCCAGCAGCAGGCCCATTTCCGAGCAGAACCGGATGTTCGAGAACGCCCACAGGACCGTCGCGGTAATCAGGGTTGCCGCAGTAAAGGCCACGGCTTTCCCCGCGGTCGCGAGTCCTAAGCGAACGGCATCGTTGATATCGCCGTCGTATTCTTCCACCGCTCGACTGACGATATATAAGGCATAGTCAATGCCAAATCCGACCCCGACGGTCACCACCGGCAGAGACTGTAAGTTAATGCCAATATTCCGCACGCCCATATACGCGTTCACCACGCCGTCGGCCAGAAACAGGCCGATCATCATCACGACTGCGGCGACCGGGGAACGGTAGGTAAACATCACGATCAGGAAGATCGTCCCAAAACCCAGGCCGTGCATATACAGGTTGTTTTTGAGTATCTCTTCATTCGCCGCCGCCGTCACCCCGATCAAACCACCGGCCAGACGCCAGTCTGCATTGGGCAGGGGATTGTCAGCAACGAATTTTCGCGCTTCCTGAATAATCCGGGCGATATTATCCCCCTGGTGATTGGCGCAGTAGAATGTCACCCGCGAAACCGTATAGCTCGGGTCGAGAAATTTCGACGACTCGCCAGGCGGTGTTCCGGCAAAATAGTAGAAGAAGAGTGAACTCACCCGCCGGGCACTGGCCGGGATGGACCCCCAGCGTGGCTGCATATCATAGAACGTCATATTAATGGCCTGAATGATGTCAGCCAGCGAGAAGCTGTAGCCGATGTCCCTATCACGTTCCATGTGACGCTGGAATTTTTCGAGCTGTCGCAATAAATCGGGGTTCTTGAGCACCTCTTTGTCGCGCCCCTCGACCACAATGATGAGGGGTTCAATTCCGCCGAAATATTTTTGAATCTCGATATGAGCCTGATTATACGGCGACTCCAGATGCAACAGCGGCGTGGCCGCGGTCGGGTCGCCGATGGTGAGGTGCCGAATCTGGGTCAGGGCAATGAGAAAGGAAACAACCCAGAAGATAACAATCATCCTGGCGTTTTTGGGAGTCGTGATCCAGGCTGCGCAGCTGTCAGCAAAACGCTGGAACCAGCCGTTCTCGCGTTTCAGGACCTTTTCCGGGTCAGGCGCGTTGAGGTAGTAGTACACCACCGGGTTCATGAGCAGTTCGCTGATCGCCACCGAGGCGACCCAGATCGAGGCCGAGATGGCGATCTTCTGCAGGATGACCACCGGCACAACCACGATGACGAGCATGCCCAGTGAGTCGGTAATAATACCGCTCAGGGTTGGCACGAATAATTCGGCAAACGCGGCGACAATCGCCTTTTCCTTATTCCACTGCCACTTGTGGTATTCCTCATAATAGCGCTCGTGCATCTGCACCGAATGGCTTATGGCCCGGGCCGTGACAAAGAATGGAATCACCAAAGCCAGCGGGTCCATGGAGAAGCCCATCATGGCCTGGATACCCAGACCCCAAAAGGCCGATACAACGCCGGTGATGGTCGGGCGCAACGCCCCCCGCCAATCGTGGAAGTAAAGGTAGAGTAATATCCAGCACACTGCCGCCGCGGCGAGGAAGATGTAGAACACCTCGTTCGCGTAGTAGTAGATCCAGCCGTAAAGCTGGGGCTCGCCGGCCACCCAGATCGTCTCCTCGGCAGTCTCAAACGGTTCTTTGACGGTCCGGCGAATCTCTTCAAAGACGGTCCTGTAGTCAAGTCTCCCCTCAATGAAGTTGGCTTTTAGCAGGAGGGCCTGACCGTTCAGGGAGACCAACTGGCCGTAGATGGTTTCGGTATTGTAACAAATCTCCTTGATTTCAGCGACTTCCCGGTCCGTCTTGGGTGGACGCCGCATGACCGGGGGGGTGGCGATCGTTCCTCCTGACACGGTGAGATAGCGCGTCGTGCGGTGACCGACCGACTCAATCTGGTCGTGGTTCACCCCGGTGACGCGGTCCATGGCCTGCGTCATATCGTAGACTTTTCTGAGCAGACCCGTTGTAAAAACGTCGCCCTTGTCCACTTTCAGCATCACGTTGACGTTATTCGCCCCGCCGAATTGATCGGCAAAACGAAAATGTACGCGGACGAAGGGGTGGCGATACGGCAGCAGATCGTTAAAGCTGGTCGACATTTCAATCGACAACGCCTGCCAGGCCATGAAACCGGTGATGAGCAATACCCCGATCGTAATCAGAAAACGATTGCGGATCAGGCCTTCTCCCAAACGATAGAGCGCGGCACGATCCCTGGAATGCGCTTCGAGCTCTTCAATAGTCGGTATCTTTCTCTCAGCCACGATTTTCTCCTTTTTGCTAATCTTTCACTCTACGTGATGTTGCTGTGCGCCGGCGTTCAGACGCTGAACTAATGCGCGGCAGCTTGCTCTTCTTCCACTTCCTGCTCAACCAACTGCCAGCTCTTGCCTCCATCGCCGGTGGTCATGATGGTGCCTTTCCCGCCGACCAGAACGCCCTTGCCATTTTCCCCGAACGCAACAGCATTGATCCAGGTGTAGACGCCATCCGGTGTCTGGGTCGGACCCCAGTTGGCCCCACTGTCGGTGGTATCAAGCACAACCGCATTCATACCAGCGAGGACAAGGCGACCGTTCCCACCCGGCGTATCAACATCGTAGAGATGCAGCGCCGGAACATCCGCATTGCTGCCCTCACGCGCTATCCAGGTCCAGTTCTGACCGCCGTCAGTGGTTTTCGCAATAGCCCCACCAGCGCCGACCATCACTCCATTATCGGGGTCGCTAAAGTGCACCTTGAAAAACGCACCCATCACCATGACGTCCCGCACGCCCCCCTGCTCAACGAGTTCATCGAGCAGAGTGTCGTGCTGCGCCCCCCAGGTTTTACCGCCATCGGTGGTGTAACGGACATTGCCGTATTCACCGACCATCCAGCCGATATTTTTGTCCAGAAATTGCACGCTGTAATAGATAATGTCAGGCACGGCGAGACTGGTGAACTCGGACAGGCCGATCTGAGACACGTCCATACGCTCGACGTTCCAGGTCTCTCCGCCATTGTCGGTCCACATCCAGGTTGATTCATCACCACACGCCCAGCCGTGCAGTTGGTCAACAAAGGAGACCGCCATCAGGGTCTTGTCCGTATCCGCGGTCTGGGCTGCCCACGTTTTCCCACCGTCTCGGGAGTGGATGACGGCCCCATTATGGCCGACTGCCCAGCCATGCTCACCGGCGAAGCTGACGTTGTTCAGCGTCCAGACCACACCGCTATCAACGTCCTCCCAGGTGTTGCCTGCATCCTCAGTCCGCAAGATGCGACCGGCGTAGCCCACGGACACAAAGGTATCGCCCGTGACGTGAGCGACGCCAAGAAATTTGTCGGTCCGGACAAGCAGCGATGTGCTCCATGCGGTCGGCTGCTCTCCATGACAGCCCGCCAAGCCGAGTAGGGTCGCAAGAGTAAACAGCGCGACGAAAAGGCTGGCGCATCTCTGGGCCAAGTGGGCCCTATCGGTATTCATAACGTGGTAACCTCCCTTATTGGTTGTGGACGACTTGCACGCGGGTTCCCCAAGAGGATGTCGTGCCTTCCGTCCTTTGCATTTTTTTACGACAAAAGTCAAGAGACGATCAGGCATGGTCGCCTCGACCTTGCCGCAGCTTTCCTCCTCAAAATGAAGGACCTTCTTATCAAAATAAAAATCCCCCGTACAGGGTTGTACGGGGGATTTTTTCGTCACAACAGGGCAGGGGGCTATGACGTTTAGCGAGCGCTCTGGATCAGGAAATTCACGGTGAACGCCTCAGGTGTGTTCCACTCTTTGGCGGTATTGAAATACCAGTCGTACTTCGGTACGTAGTACTCGTCATACCCTGGAGGGCAATCCCACTTGGAGCTATGGGTGATCTGCATATCGATCACCTGGCCGTTATGGGTAAAGACCTGCTCCTCGTCGTAGTCCGCGGCAATATACTTTTCAGAGGGCTTCGTCGAGATGTTCATGAGCTGGGTCCAGGTTTTCCAGATCTCACCACCCTGGTCATACGTCTCCGACCATGAGGTGTTGAAATACTCTTTGTCGAGGTAGATAACCCGCTTGGAGTAGGCATACTGGTTATACCCAGTCGGGATGCCTTCGACGACCCATACCGGCCGACGTTCCCACTGCACTTGGTCTGACCACAGAAAGGCGGTCGCACCACTTCGACCGTCCGGGGCCGCAGCCCAGACGGCTCGACTCTGATAATGGCCTGAGTGGGCCGACATGAGCGTCTCTTTCTCGGCTAAGACACGCCACGTCCAGTATCCGGGCTTGGCGTTGAAACCCCAAATCGAGTCGATATCGATATCCGTGCCCCAGAAGGCGTCTGAGCGGTTCGCAACGCTGATACGCCGCACGCGGCGCAACTCGGGCAGATACATGTACGAATCATCCGGATTTTCGAGTGGCGTATACCGGAAGTTCAGCACGCCGGCACCCTTCAGATCGTTTGGAGCGTACAGCGGTCCCCATTGCTCGGTATAGGTAATCTGTGGGTTAAACGGCGCGATCGGCTTCGGGTCCATGTATAGCCGGCCTTCCCACTTCATCCGTCGCCAGAAGTGCGAGGCGTAGAAACGCTCCATCTCGCCCTTATAGTTCACGAGCTCGAGAATCCAGGGGCAGCCCACGTTGTCCGTGAAATCAGGAAAATACTCGTGGTTCCACATGGCCTTGGCACCGGCGAGGGGATCGTTGACGTCAATATTAGGAAACGGGCACCCAGCGACGTAGTTGGTCAACGTCCGACCATCTTCCGACAAATTCACTTGACCGGCAAACTTTTCTGTCGCCTCCGAGTACGCTTTGGGCCATTCATACTTGCGGTACTCGATGACCTTCATTTTCATGCCCTGGTTGATCATCCAGTTTGCGGTTGGATTGAGAACATCAGCCGCCTCGGCCATATTGCTCTGATCGACGACATCCCCCGGTTGAGGGAATTGAGCGGCGGCTGGGACAACCCAGCTCCCTACGGCCGCGCATACAAGCGCGGCGGAAAAATATGCTTTCAGCTTCATACTATAAGCCTCCTTTCGAGACCACTGCCCTGGGTGAAATTTCCTCCCCACCGTAATATGGAGCGTGGGGACAAGGATCAATAGCTCAACGGCAGGTTTTTTTCTACTACTGCGGAGGGGGAAACCCGAGGACCTTTGAAACACCCTGATGAGACCGTATTTTTGCAGTCCCGGAGGAAGGGTCTTTAGGAGGACGGGTCAATGCTAAATCCCTGGCTTGGGGGTTCGAGCGGTCGTCCGGTTGGCGTGTCCGGGGCCAGGCCGGCTTCACGGAGGAGCCGCGCAAGAGCGGCAAGAACATCCGAAACCGACCGTTGTGCCTCCAGCAACTCCCCATTTGCCCGTGAGAGCTGAATATAATCCTGTCGTTCAACGGCATCAACGACTGACACCAGAGCAAATTCATGGGCGCGCCAGGATTCGATATAGCCTTGGTGGACCTGTACCAGGGCCGGGGACTGCGGTTCATAGCGCTCTAATTCGACAACATACTCCCGGGCGACCCCGACTGCCGGGCGCATGGTTTCCAGCACAAAGTCATCATGCACGAACTGGTCTTTTCTGACGCTGGCAATCGCGTTGTTAATTTTTGCCTCGGTTGCTGCCCATAGACGGGCCTGATCCATATACGCCGTCAGGTCGTCCTGGACACTGACGGTCTCAGGCTGGCAGCCGGACAGTACGGCGAACCAGAGACACAGGGCAGGCACGCTGAGCAGTCTTGAACGCGTGCGTTTGTTCATCTGGCTCTTCTTGCTCAGCCGCCGGCTAGGAACGCTCTTCTGTACCACGCTGTGTCGCCTGAAAGATCAGATCTTCATAATATTTGACATTATAGCCTAAGAGGACGACCTCGGGAGAGCCGTCTTTACGGGCATAGACTGCCGTTTGTGTCGGATTATAGCCTCCAATAAAGATCGTTTCCCTACCGTGTTCGCCTTCGCCCTCGATGATAATGGTTGAAGCGGGTGGGGCCAGACCATACGACGCCAAGTCCTCCGGAGCCTCGTGAACGATAGGGACCTTCCTGTCCGGGGTGAGGTTTTCAATAAAGCCGCTCACCAGTGCGGAGGTCACCGGTGCCCCAGTCGGTTCAAGCACCTGCCATTCAGCGGTCGCCTCACCCGGCCGGCCCTCGCTACGTTGCGAGACAAAGGTGTGTTGCGGGCGCTTGATGGAAAGTTTGTGAATCGCGCTCCGCTTGAGTGCCAGAAAAGTACTCTCCCGGACCGGACGTGGTTCAAAAATCGGGGCGTCCGGACCGCCCGGACGCCATTCAAAAAGGAGATAATACCCCCCCAGGACAATAGCAAAAAGATAATAGAGGCCAACTCGCCGCCACGTCATCCGCGATACCTCCGCCCCAGAAAGACGCCTACCCCGATCAACAAGAAGAAGCCCGGTACAATGACGGTGCTCGTGACCAGCACGGTCTGGATTTGATCCGAGGAGAGAAAGAGTTGATTGACACCTGACTGCTGGGTTTCCGGTCTGGCTGCCATTTGCCCCTGGTCTTCGGCCAGCCAATTGATGGCGTTGATGAAGAGATCTTTATTGCCACCCTGTTCGACTAAGTTATTATTGGCGAAGTCTGCATCGCCAAACACCACAATATGTCCCAGCGTCTCTCCGGTCTGAATGGTCATTTCACCGGCAATAGGAATGGGGCCATACACGTCCCGCTCCTCTTCAAACGTCGTCACCCCACTGCGCGGGATGTTTTCCTGCGCACTGGCCCAGCCTTGGGGTGAGGTCGCCAGGATAGCGGTCGCAATCAGGCCCTTTGCCCGGTCCGGCTCCATCTCCACGACGCGGGCGAGTGAAAAAATAGGCGGTGCATTAACCGAGCGGATCATCGGGTGCGGTTTACTCGTCGCGGAAGCCCGGAAGGTTAACATCTCGCCGGCATAGAGACGCTTCGTGGGATCGACCGCAATCAGGGGCGGCAGGTGAATGCCGTAGCGTTCAAGAAAAGTGACGAATGAGGGCGAACTGTCCGGATCGAGCAGGACAAACAGGGCCCCCCCACGCCGCACATAGGCGTCTAGCGCTTCAAGTTCGAATGGGAGAAAGTTCGAGCTCGGGCCAAAGATGACCACTACGGTGGCGTCCTCTGGAACCGCGCCACTCTCGCCGAGTGAAAGCGTTCTCTCATCATAGAACTCGTCAACCAGGGCACCGCGGAGTTTACTGTAGCCCCGACGCGGAGACGCATCGGCCAGGTTTGCCTCTCCATGCCCGGTCAGAAAATAAATGACCTTATCACCCTGCGTGCGTGTGACCTGAAGCAGGGTGGCAATGGCCGCGGATTCGCCTCTTCCCAGCAGTGTGCCTTTGCGTATCCCACCCGACTCAAACACCATCGTCCCGTATTGGGTCGCCTGGTACTCCCGAGCCAGGGCCGGGTTCCGGTTGATATCGATAATGCTGTAATTGAAGTGGGGGGAGAGGTCGGCCATACGACTGAGCATGTCTTCGATAAAGAAATTTTCCGGACGGTCGCTGTGAATAAAGGCCATGACCTGGACATCGCGTTTCAGGCCGGACACGACCTGGCGCGCCCGTGGTGAGAGTGTAAACTTTTTCTGGGGGGTCAGGTCAAGCCGTTGATTATGTTCGGAGAGGATGGACTGGACCGACACAATCAGGGCAAAGAACCCGAGGGTTCCAACAATGAGTTTGAGCGCATTGCGCACGTTGGCCGTCATCGGCGTCCCTTCCAGTGCCGCGCTTCCAGAGAGCGAAGAGTCAGAAAGCTGAAAAAGATAATAAAGAGCAAAAAGAAGGTGATTTCCTTGGAATCGATTAACCCCCGGGCAAAGCTCTGGAAGTGGGTGACCATGGAGACGGAGGAAATCGTACCGATGAGCCCGAATTGTGTTGCCCCGTCATTCCAGCTCAGAATCCAAAAAAAGAGCAGTGCCCCAAGTGAGCCCAAACCGGCAACAACGGTGTTATCCGTGAGCGACGAAATAAATAGGCCACAGGCGATAAACGACAGGGCAAGCATCACCAGCCCAATATAGCCGGGTAGGACGAGTGTCCAGTCGAACGGCTGTAGGAAAAACATCAACACGGGGTAGACCAGGGTAAACGACAGCATAAACAGCGTGGCGATCGCACACGCGGCAAATTTGCCCCAAAAGAGGTCGGTGTCACGCATCGGATAGGTCAGCAAGAGCTCAATCGTGCCGAGTCGTTTCTCTTCGGCAAAGAGACGCATGGTCAGGAAGGGGACCGTGAGCATGATGACCAGCCGCAGGTCGGTGAACATCAACTGCCAAAAGTTTTCCATGATATTCATCCCAAAGCCGAATTGGACATAGAAAACCAGGTCCGAGTAAAAATAATAGCCACTCAGCAGCAGAAAGACTGCTGAGATCAGATAAATAAACGGCGACAGAAAATAGGAACGTAATTCCTTATTCAGAACGGCCCAAAAATTCACAAACATCGTTTCACCCTATCAGAAAGACGCCCTATCCATGCTTCGCCCGCTGGCGCTGAGCGCGCGGTCCCAATACCGAGATATGGCGGGCGCTGTGACGTTTCATGCGGCTTCCTTTTGCTCCTCTCTGGTCAAGCGGACAAAAAGGGCCTCAAGGTCGAGGGTAACCGGTCTGAGCTCATGCAGCGCCCAGCCATTCTGGATGATCGTCTGAGCAATCTCCCGAGCGATGTCCTGATTGGAGGACCGGACCGTCAAGACTGCCCCCTCCGGTCCGTCGCTTTCCTCGTCGTGTTTGATGACCTGCTCGACTGCTTTGAGTGCGCGCAACGCATGGAGTATATCGCTGTGCGGTCCGCTTGCCCGGACCCGTACGGTTGCCGCTCCCTGGATGCGCTCGCTTAAGCGGTCAGTCGTGTCCTCGGCAAGAATACGACCCTTATCAATAATGACCACCCGTTCACACATCAGCTCCACCTCGTGCAGGATGTGGCTGGACAGCAAGATGGTTGCCTTTCCGCCCAGCCCCTTGATGAGTTCGCGGATGTCGATAACCTGATTCGGATCGAGGCCGACCGTCGGCTCGTCCAGGATGAGGACTTCGGGATTGCCCAACAGGGCTTGGGCGAGCCCGACTCGCTGGCGGTAGCCTTTTGAAAGCGTGCCCATCTGGCGGTGGGCCATAGGTTCGAGTGCACACTCACTGAGGACACGCTCAACATTGGTGCGGCGCTGCACCGCCCCATCGATCTTGACCCTGGCGCAGAAGTGCAGGAATGCGCGAACGGACATGTCCGGATAAAGGACCACGTTCTCCGGTAGATAGCCCAGACGGTTACGGACTTCGAGCGAGGACGTGGCCACATCAAGCCCTGCGACGTGAACCGACCCTTCGGTTGCGGGAAAAAACCCGGTCAGGATGCGCATGAGCGTGGTCTTCCCCGAACCATTCGGTCCTAGCAGGCCAACGATTTCCCCGCTCTTGACTGTAAAGGAGACGTCATCCAGGGCGCATACCTGCCCATAATATTTTGTCACGTTCTGAACGCCAATCATAAAAACCTTGTAAAGGCCCTAACAGCCCAACGATTTTCTCGCCTTTGACTGCAAGGGGGTCGCGTACCGAGCGCGCTTGGTTACGACGCTGCGGGCGTAGACGTTGCGGCGGGCGCCGCTTTTAATGTATCAATTTCCGCCTCAAGCTCTTGGACCACTCGTCTGAGCTTACTCAACTCAAGCTCACGGGTGTCGCTCGTCTTGACTGCCTGATCTCTCTCGTGCGTCAGGTTTTGGTTCATGCTCTCATATTCGGCAATTTGTGACTTGAGCGTGTTGACCTCACCTGGGAGCAGGCCTGTCAGGTAGGATGTAGTCAGTCCGAGACGTTCAAAGGCCACGCCTGTGAACAATAGCCCAACCCACAGCACTCCCACGCTGATGTAATGCCATACTGCTTTGGAAAGGCCACTGTCCCCGCCTGTCTGTTCTGTATCGCTCGCCATGAATCCCTCCCCCTCCACAAAATGAAAGTGCGGCCAGCCTAACAAAAAAGGAAATGGAGAAAAAGCCGCTGGTCAGGCTGTCACGAGAGAGGGAACCTGATGGTTCCCTCTCTACCGGTTGTCGGGTTAACGGGCGCTTTGGATGAGGAAGTTCACCGAAAACGCTGCGGCCGTATTGATTTCGACCGCTTCGTTGAAATACCACTCGTTGACCCAATCTTCCTTCTTCTCGTAACCGGACGGGGCATCCCACTTGGTGGAGTGGACAACCTGGAGGTCGGCCATCATCCCATGCGGGGTAAAGGCCCAGTCGTCCGTGTAGTTGTATTTGCCACCACGAAGGGGTTTTGTGGGATAACCTTCATACGGCTTCGGGCCGTACTCATACATGTTAAACCAGAGTTTCCACAGCTCGCCACCGTTGTCGTACATTTCGGAAAAATTCTGCGCCCAGAAGTCTTTGTCCACATAGAAGATGCGCTTGGAGTAGGCATACTGGCTGTAGGCCGCCGGGAGGCCCTCAACCACATAGACGTTGCGCTTCTCCCAGTTGATATTGCACGGCATAAACGCAATCGGACCGCTTCTGCCGTCCGGCTGTGCACACCAGACATCACGGGTTCCGTACTTGCCCATGTGAACCGGGGCCAGGATCTGCTTCTCGGCCAGGAGGCGGAACTTCCAATACGCCACCTTGGAATTCATGCCCCACAGAGAATCCAGGTCCATGTCCGTCCCCCAGAAGGCGTCAGAGCGGTTGGCAACACTAATACGACGCACCCGGCGCAACTCGGGGAGATACATATATGAGTCATCCGGAATATTCGTTGGCAGATAGCGCGTATTCAGCACGCCGGCACCCTTGAGGTCGTTCGGGATAAAGAGGGGGCCGAACTGCTCCGTATAGCGCATCGGTGGGTTGTTGGGGACAATCGGTTTGGGATCGGTGTACAGACGACCGGTCCACATCATCCGACGCCAGAACTGGGAGCCGTACATCCGCTCCATCTCTCCTCTGGCATTGACCAGTTCGACGATCCATTCCGTCCCGACGTTATCGACATAGGCAGGTTTCTGCTCCTGGTTCCACATGATCTTCGACCCAGCCATCGGATCGTTGGGGTCGATATTCGGGAACGGAACACCGGCCACATAGTTAAACATCTCACGGCCATCCGCCGAGAGTTGGACTTGGCCGGAGTATTTCTCGGTCGCTTCCGCATAGAGTTTCGGTAAATTGACTTTCTTATACTCGCCAACCTGAATGGGCATGCCGTTTTCGACAAACCACTGGATACCTGGGATAAGAAGATCAGCGGCCTCAGCCATATTGTCTTTGGTAACGGTGTCCCCTGGATTGACATCGGCCGCTACCCAACTCGGGGCTGACAGGCCCATAGCGCCCACGAGCGTGAGTGCGCAGGTAATGCTGGTCCACCAATAGGTTCTCATAAAATCCTCTCCTTTTTCAGAACATTCTGTGAGGTAAACGGGGGCGACTGTTTGGTCAGCGTAGGGGGGGATCGGCTCATCATTGTCTCCTTTCTGTCAGACCGCTTTATCTTTCTAAGCGTGCATATTTCGTCAATAGTTTCAGAAGAGGCTTTTTCCACATCCTCCGGGAGGGGATGTATTGTCCGACTAGAGTAAAGCGTCTCCTTCGATTCTGTTCCATAAGGTTACCAGAAATAAAGCGGTCAGTGTGTGGCTGCAGCCGCTTGTGTGGTGACAAAGCGTGGCTTAAAGAGTGCGACCAGAACGGGTAGCAGCGTCACAGTTGCCAAGAAACTGACTCCCATCCAGAGGGCGAGTAGCAGTCCCATCTCAGCGCTGAAGCGCAGGCTGGACATAGTCCAGAACAGCGTACCGAGGAGCATGGTCAGTGCGGTAAAGGTCACCGCTTTCCCGGACGTTGCGAGAGCTGTTCTGACCGCGTCATCTAGACCGCTGCCCAGCCGATGTTCTTCGATAATACGACTCACAATATACAGGGCGTAGTCGATGCCAAATCCGACTCCGACCGTCACCACCGGCAGCGTATGGATATTAATGCCAATATCGCGAGCCCCCATATAGGCGTTAATTACGGCGTTTGCGACGAGGAGGGGGATAATCATATACACCCCGGCCATGACTGAGCGGTAGGTGATGACGAGGACGAGGAAGATCGTCCCGAAACCAAGAATATTGACCAGAATATCATTTCGAAACAACTCTTCGTTAGCAGCGGCTAACACGCCAATCGGGCCGCCGGCGAGGCGGAACTGAGCAACGTCACTGGGATGTGCATCGATATGGTCACGGGCTCGCTGAATCACCCGACGAATCGTTTCGCCCTGACGGTCGGTCAGAAAGAAACGGATGGGTGCAGAGCGATACTGGTGATCAATCACCTGCGCGCTCTCCTGGAATGAGGTGCCAAAGAAGTAAGAGGCGAGCAAAACCTGGACTTCACTCCTGCGTCGGGGGAGGACCTCCCATTTCGGCTCCTGTTCGTGTATGGCCCCATTGACGACGGACAGAATATCAACAAACGAGAAGCTCAACCCCACCGAGGGGTCGCGTTCGAGGGCGCGCTGAAATTGTTCGATCCAGGGCAAGACCTCAGGAGTCGCCAACGAAGGCTCCTCGCTCTGCTGGCGAAATCGGTCGATCGCACTCATGCTTGCTGCGCCTTCGGCCTCTTCTTTTTTCTCCGGCTCTTTACGCTCAACCACCACCATAAGCTGCTCGACCCCGCCAAAGGTGTCCTGAATGCGGGCATGGGCGGTATTGTGCGGAGAGTTGCGGTACAGGAGCGGGGTGGCCGCGGTCGGATCGCCAATCACCAGATTTTGCCAGAAATAGACGCTGACGATTAGGACAAGCGCCCAACCAGCAAGCGTTACCCCTTTACCCGCCGGTGAGACGAGAAAATACGCCGCCATCGAGACGATCCGCTTGAAGAGCCCGTTCTCACGCCGCTCAACGACTCGGATGTCGGGTTCACGCAGGTAGTGGTAGACAATCGGATTCAGCAAGAGTTCGCTCACCGTAATGGCGAGAATCCACACCGCCGCACTAATGGCGAGTTTCTGCAAGAGCACAATGGGCACGAACAAGATTACCAGCAAACCCAGGGCATCGGTCAGGATACCCGACAGGGTTGGCACGAACAGTTCGGCGAACGAGGCAATAATGGCCGGCTCTTTTTGCCCATTCGCCTTGCGATACTCCTCATAATAGCGTTCATGCATCTGGACGGAGTGGCTGACCGCCCGGGCGGTGATAAAGAAGGGAATGACGAGGGTGAGGGGGTCGAGGCTGAAGCCGATCATCTTGATAAATCCCAGCCCCCAAATGGCCGAGATGACACCGGTTAAAGTAGGCCGCAGTGCCCCTCGGACATCGTGAAAATACCAGTACAGCAACAGCCACAGCAGCACCGTCGTCGCTAGAAAAATGACGTAGACCTGCTTAGCGTAGAAATACACCCAGCCGTACAGAGCCGGTTGACCGGCCAGATAGATCCGCGTGTTGTCGTCCTCATACGGTTCAACCACAGAGCGCCGGACTTCCTCAAACAATCGTCGATAATCGAGCCGCTGCTCGATAAAAGTGGCATTCAGCAGGGCGGCTTTTTCGTCCAGCGAAACCAGCACACCGTATAAATTCCGCGAGGAATGTACGATGCGGCGTATGCGTTCGACTTCTGCCTCGGTCTCGGGTGCCCGTTCCATGACCGGTTCGACTTCCTGCATCCCACCACTTTTCATGATCACGCGGCGGTTGGTCCGGTGAGCGATGGAGTTGACCAATTCATTATTCACGCCATACACCCGCTCCAGTGCCTGGGTCATATTGAAAATTTTGGTTAACGTGGCCTGATTGAAGATGGTGCCTTCTTCGACCTCCAACATCAGCATGACGGTGTTGGCTCCGCCAAAGGTCGGCGCGTAGGTCTTATGGACCTGAATGAAAGGGTGGTTCTCCGGCAGTTGTTCGTCGAACCGCGTGACGAGGTCAAGCTGAGCGGCAAATGAGGCAAAGACCAGGGTGGCGAGGGTCACGAGCAGTAAAACCAGCCTGCGCCGTGCAATAATCTGTTCCCCCAGTGTATATAGATAGCTGCGCTCTGCAGTGCCCATGTCGCTCCCTTTTGGCGTTACACTGTCGTCCTAACGGATGCCGGAGTTTCGCTTTGGACTCACTGGTCCACCTGTTTCCGCTCAAGTAGCTCGTCAATAATCGTTTCGATGTTCTGAGGAGAAAGGTCCTGCACCCGGATCCACCCATCGATGATGAGGGTTGGGACACTCTCAATATGATAGCTATTCCCCAGGGCAACGGTGGCTTCAAGCTCGGCCTTCCCCCCGTCTGCATCGAGTTGGCTCAGGAGCGATTCAGGATCGAGGCCGATGCGGTGGGCAACTAGGGCGATGCCGTCTCGGCTGCCCGTATCAATATCTTCCTCAAAACGCGCCTGAAATAATGCACGCTGCATTTCTTCACTCAGCCCCAATTCGTGGGAGATGGCATAGGCACGGGCTGGAATTTGAGAGGATGCGTGGACAAGCGGGACCGCGCGAAAGTGGATGTCGAGCTGATTCGGATATTTCTGCTTGAGAGCAGGGATGAGGTTAGAGAAGACGTCATAGCAATGTGGGCACAGAAAGTCCTCAAAGACAGTGAGTACGATCTTTTTTGAGACCGTTCCCTCTGGGGCTCGTCGCACGAAAGAAAACGCACCCGATAAGGAAAGATACTGATCCATCAGATCAGTTTTTGGCCGGCTCTGTGGTGGGAAAGCGAGGCAAACGAGGAAGAAGCTCAGAAGAAAAGAGAAGATTCGTAAGGCCATGTGGCCGGATCATAGGAAGCAAACGGGCACTTTGCAAGTGCAAAATGCCCGTTTGCTGCGCGTAATAAGAGCCCGCTGTGAAGGGACGATCTGGAGAGGGGCGATTCTTGAATCGTCCGGTAGCCTTAGGCAACCAACTGCCGTAACACGTAGGGCAAAATGCCCCCATGCCGGTAGTATTCGACCTCAATAGGGGTATCGATACGAACGGTAACCTGGACATCTGTTGACTGTCCATTGGCGCGGTGGACGACCAGGGTCGCGTCCTGGAGAGGTTTGAGGTCGGTGTTGAGCCCAATGAGATCAAAGGTCTCCGTCCCGTCAAGGCGTAGTGTCTGCACGCTGGTACCCTCTTTGAACTGACAGGGTACCACACCCATAAAGACCAAATTGCTGCGGTGAATCCGCTCAAAGCTTTGGGCGACGACCGCTTTCACCCCAAGCAGCCGCGTTCCTTTGGCGGCCCAGTCACGCGAACTTCCCGTGCCGTACTCCTGCCCGGCCAGCACGACCAAGGGGGTGCCAGCGGCCTGATATTTCATGGCCGCATCGTAGATCGCCATCTGCTCGCCACCATTCCCGCGAGCCGCATGATACTGCGTGACTCCGCCTTCAACTCCGGGCACCATCAAGTTCTTAATCCGCACGTTCGCAAACGTGCCGCGGGTCATGATGCGATCGTTGCCGCGCCGTGAGCCATAACTATTGAAGTCTTTGACTTTAACTCTCTGCTCCTGGAGATATTGTCCGGCTGGCGCATCCGGCTTAATAGCTCCTGCGGGACTGATGTGGTCGGTAGTGACGGAATCGCCCAGCACGGCCAGCGGACGGGCGCCGGTAATGTCTTGAATCGTCCCGGCCTGGAGGCCGAACGCATCAAAGAAGGGCGGTTCCTGAATATAGGTCGATTCAGCATTCCACTCGTATACCGCGCCGGTTGAGCTTGAAATGTCATTCCAGAGCGGATTTTGCTCCTCAAAATCGGCATACAACCTGCGATAGGTATCCGAGTCCATGGCGGACGCCATGAGGTCTTGAATTTCACTCGTGTTCGGCCACAGGTCACGCAAGTAGACGTCGTTTCCGTCTTTGTCCTGGCCCACCGGCTCCTCGGACAGATCAATATCAACGCGGCCTGCCAGGGCAAACACTACGACCAGCGGCGGGCTCATCAGAAAATTGGCCCGAATATTTTGATGGACGCGCGCCTCGAAGTTGCGATTGCCGCTCAATACGCTGGCGGCCACCAGATTATGCTGTATCACCGTCTGTTCGATGTCCGGATCGAGGGGGCCGGAGTTCCCGATACAGGTGGTACAGCCATAACCCACGGTCTGAAAGCCGACTTGGTTGAGATACTGTTGTAAGCCGGTTTTCTCCAGATATTCCGTTACGACCCGCGAGCCCGGACCCAGAGACGTTTTGACCGTCGGTTTGATCGTCATGCCGCGCTCGACCGCTTTCTTGGCTACGAGACCGGCTGCCAACATGACACTCGGGTTTGAGGTGTTTGTGCACGAGGTAATGGCGGCAATGAGTACATCGCCATGCCCGATAGCGCCAAAATTTGAAGGTTTGTCTTTCGCTACGGCATGACGCTGGTCGAGCATCGATCGGTCGGCCTGGAAACCTCCCTCGTCGAGCGAGGTTGTGAGGAGTTGCTGAAACGTCTCCTTCATATCAGGAAGGTCGATCCGGTCCTGCGGGCGGCGTGGACCGGCCAGACCTGGCTGCACATCGGCCAAATCGAGTTCGAGCACCTGGCTGTAGTCAACCTCGCCCTGACGCGGAATGCCAAACATCTGCTGGGCCTGGAAATAGCTGCGGAACGCATCAACCTGGTCCGCGCTTCGACCTGTCGCCGTCAGGTAGGTGCAGGTTTCCTCATCAACCGGAAAAAACCCCATGGTCGCGCCATACTCCGGCGCCATATTGGCAATTGTCGCGCGATCGGTCAGGGCCAGGGAGGCCGCCCCTTCGCCAAAATACTCTACAAACTTCCCGACGACCTTGGCCGCGCGGAGCATCTCGGTACAGTGCAGCACCAAGTCGGTCGCGGTGACCCCCTCACGCAGGCGACCGGTCAGATGCACCCCGACGACGTCCGGGGTGAGAAAATACACCGGTTGCCCCAGCATGCCGGCCTCTGCCTCAATGCCTCCCACTCCCCAGGCGACCACCCCCAGGCCGTTAATCATGGTGGTATGCGAGTCCGTGCCGACCAGGGTATCCGGATAATAGACGCCGGCTCTCTCGAGGACGCCTTTGGCCAGGTATTCCAGATTGACCTGATGGACAATACCGACCCCCGGCGGTACGACCTGAAAACTATCGAACGCCTGCATGCCCCACTTCAGGAATTGATACCGGGGCTGATTGCGCTCGAATTCGATCTCCATATTCCGTTGTAAAGCATTCCCGACCCCTGAGTGGTCGACCTGAATGGAGTGGTCGACCACCAGGTCCACGGGCACCAGAGGTTCAATCAGTTTGGGATCTTTGCCCAGCCTGGCTACGGCTGAACGCATGGCGGCCAAGTCGACCAGCAGGGGAACGCCAGTAAAGTCTTGCAGGATAATTCGTGCCACTACAAAGGGAATTTCCGCCGTGCGGGTCTCTGTCGGCCTCCAATTGGCGAGGGTCCGGACGTCCTCTTCAGTAATTTTCTGGCCGTCATAGTTACGGAGGACCGACTCCAGCACGATACGGAGACTGATCGGAAGACGAGAAATTGGTCCAACACTCGCTTTTTCGAGTTGGGGCAGGGCATAAAACTGGCTGGTTTTTCCGGTTGCGGTGGTAAAGGTTTGCAAAGAATCAAACAGGTTATGTGCCATACAAAAATCCCTCCACGTCTTTGTCGCCTATTGCAAAATGATACTCTGGGGCTTGGCTAAGCGGATATATTCTCTCGTCCATCAAGGCAAGGGAGCGACGCCGTACGAGAACGCTCAAGCGAAGAATTTTCTTGGTATCTTGTGGTGCAGCCGGATCAGCGAGTATATATCTGGAGTAGGAGAGATCAGCCAATGCAATGGAATTGGAACCGGAGATTGAGTCGGCTCGTCAGGAGGGTAGGGGCTGGAAGCTGCATATTTCTCGTCCTTCTGATGTCCCCCCTTTTCGCCGAGGAGGCTCGTCCCCAGAAGCAGAATCTTCGAGCCGGACCGGCCTCGTGGATGGGTGACCTGACGCCCATCACTCCCCAAGAATGGAGTCAGGACCGGGCTGCCCATCTCTTGGAGCGGGCCGGTTTTGGCGGTCCCCCCCAAGAAGTTGACCATCTGGCTGCGATTACGCCATCCGCCGCCGTTCGTCATCTGGTCCACTACCAAGACATCGACAACAGCCACGTTCCGCCGTTCGACGAATCTGGGGTGTTCGATCCCACGCTTGACCCGTTTCCGAAAAGTCGCGCTGATGCCGTGCGTATTGCTCGTGTCAACGGCGAGTCCATGGGGGTCAAGGTCAAACCCGGCGGAAGTCGTCCCCTCCAGCCCGTTGTCGATCGTTTTTTCTATTGGCTGCGGGCCGACGCGCTGGAAATGCGGCGGGCCGGACAGTGGTGGGCTCAGCGTATGCTGGTGACAAAACGCCCGCTCCAGGAAAAACTCGCCCTGTTCTGGCACGGCCATTTTGCGACCTCAGACACCAAGGTGCGGGACTACCGCAAGCTCCTCAAACAGCTCGAATTGTTCTGGCAACGGGGGAATGGGAATTTCCGTGATCTCCTCATCGGTGTCGCCCAGGACCCGGCCATGCTGGTCTATCTTGATGCCGGAGAGAATATCAAAGGCCACCCCAACGAGAACTTTGGTAGAGAAATCCTGGAACTCTTTACCCTGGGTGTGGGCAATTATACCGAGACTGACATTCGCGAGACCTCCCGGGCGTTTACCGGCTGGACTCATGTGGGGCTGGACTTTGTCGTCAAGCCCGAGCTGCACGACGAAGGAGAGAAGACCTTCCTCGGACGCACCGGGAATTACGACGGTATCGATATTATTGATATTATTCTGGAACAGGATGTGGCGGCCCGCTTTATTGCGGCCAAATTATATCGCTATTTTGTCCGGCAAAATCCCGCGCCCGAGTTGGTCGCGCAACTTGGTGCGGTTCTGCGAGCGCATCACTATGAAATCGCACCGCTGTTGACGACGATTTTTCTCTCGCG
>JAJDZM010000011.1 GCA_022824615.1 Candidatus Binatia bacterium
CAGCTTCCACTACTTCTTCTCGACCGCGGTTCGCGGTCAAGCTTACGATGCGCCGGCCAGCACGGCCTTCCACGAGGATATCCTGGAGGCATTCCTCGAGGACAAGATGTTCATCGAGGCCCAGCAGGAAGCGGTGAGCAGGGACCCAGGCCGTCGGCTGATCTTGCGCGAGCACGACAAGGCCGTCGCCTACAGCCGCCAGGCGATCCACCAAATGCAGGCGGCGGAGATGCCGGCGGCGGCGGAGTAGGCAACTAAATCCGGCCCCGTGGCGCCACCGGTTCTCCGCGGGGCCGAAACCATGAGTTCCCGAAACCCCAATACTACCTGATGACCGCCGCACGTATGCATGAAGTTGGCGGCCCCCTGGAGATTGAGGGTGTTCCGACGCGTTCAATGGCCTGTCCGAGTATCTCGAAGGTCGCGTATGCCATACCGCTGGCCCAGAAATCCGGCGCCTTGCCCGTCATTTTCTTGTGTGCGGCGAAATAGGCCTTCATCGCCGAGGTGTCGGGATCAATACCGCCCGCACCCGGGACGTCCTCAACCGAATTCCCAAATTTGCCCCCGTAGACTGGAAACGATATGGCAGCGGTGTAAGAGGTTTTTGCATGGAGGCCCTGCACTTTGGCCTGAGCGGCTAACCACGCTAGCGAGTTTCCGTATTTGCTAGCCGGCACCTCCCTTTACAATTTGTAAAACTCCATAAACCCAACACGACGTTCAGTGTTGCGTCAAAGCGCAGTCGGGTTCGAATTGGTGCAGGAAGGTTGTTTCGTCTGGTGATCGCTAACTGTCTGTTTTGTCGAGTGGTTCCAGTCGTCGGCCCAATCGAGGCTACTCAATCCGGCAATCGCGGCCGGAGAAATTCATTACCACCTTCAAATGGCCCTCTCCCATGTGCCACCGGTAGAGGTCGAACTTCCTGAGGCCCGCCCGGACAAGGGGATCGGACCCCGCAATTCTTAGAGCCTGCTCGGCGCTTTCGGCCCGTAGAACGGTCATGCCCCGTCCGACGCGCTTACCGTCCGGTTCGGCCAGCGGACCGGCTCCGAAAATGACGCCCCTTCGTTCAAGATCCACTTGGTGGGCGCGGAACGCATCCCGCATTCTCCTCACTTCATCCGGCGCACCGGTGTTCTCGAATATGACGAGCCATAGCGACAGCCCTGCACCGCGGTCGGCGTCACCGGGATTCTTGGTCGGGTGGGTTTCGGGCATGGATCCACAAATTCCGTAGGTATGGATTCAATATTTGACCGATGATCATTTTATGCACAATATTATAAACTGTGCGAAAGATTATGGAACATGCTAAATGCAGATTTAGCAGTCGGGAGCTTGCGTGAAACTAAAAATCGGAATGGCCTCGAACCCTCGAACCCAACCCATCTTCCAGGGCTTGGTCGAACGGCAGGGGCTGGAGCTCGAATGCGAGGACATACACGGCTCCGAGCTGTTTTATCGTCAGCTCAAGTCCGCCGAATTCGATGTGGCGGAGATGTCCATGTCGTCATTCATGATCATAACCTCGCAAGGCGATACGCGTTTTGTTGGCCTGCCTATCTTCACCATGCGCAAGTTCTTCCACACCGGCATTCTGGTGCGGACCGATTCGGGCATTGAACTTCCCGAGGATTTGAAGGGTAAACGGGTTGGCGTGCCTGAGTACCAGCAGACGGCCATGCTGTGGATTCGCGGTATCCTTCAGCACGAGTTTGGCGTCGCCCCTCCCGACATGACCTTCTGGATGGAGCGGACGCCGAATCTCAGCCACGGAGGGCTGACAGGATTCGCGCCGCCGCCCGGGGTCACCATCAATCAAATCCCGGCGGAGTCCAGCCTCGGCGAAATGGTGGCCTCGGGCGAGTTGGACTCAGCGTTACTCTATCTTTCGGACCGCAATCTGGTGGATCGCAGCCGGGTCGACCTCAACAATCACCCCGAGGTCAAACCGCTGTTTTCCGATCCGCGCGCGGAGGGCATCCGCTACCACGAAAAGACCGGAATCTTGCCGATCAACCACTGCATGGTCATCCGCCGGGAGCTTGCCGGGAAAAACCCCGGATTGGCTGAACATGTGTACCGCCTCTTTGTACGAGCCAACGAACTCTGCGAGGCGCAGCGGATGGAGCATATGGCCTACCACGTCGATACCGGCTTGGTTGCGGAGGACGTGCTCAGAACCCAGATCGTCAAATACGGCATGGTTGCCAATCGCAGGGTGCTGGAAACCGCGGCGAATTATTCGCATGAACAGGGCCTGACTCCCCGGCTGATTGGGGTGGAAGAGCTGTTCGCACCCGAACTGATGAATGTTTAGACGCATTGGAGGGGAGGTCTCCAAATGTTGAAACATGAAGATAACGAACGCCTGACGCGGGTGGGACCAGGCACGCCCATGGGCACGCTCATGCGCCGCTACTGGCAGCCCATACTTCTGTCGTCAGAGGTTGCCGAGCCCGACTGCCCGCCGGTACGTGTCAGGCTGTTGGGCGAAGACCTGATCGCGTTTCGCGATACCAACGGAAATGTGGGGATGGTTGACGCCTACTGTCCCCACCGGCGGGCACCCCTGTTTTTTGGTCGCAATGAGGAGTGCGGAATTCGCTGCGTCTATCACGGCTGGAAGTTCGACATCGAGGGTAATTGCGTGGATTTGCCGTCCGAGCCTGCCGACAGCCCCATGAAGCACAAAGCAAAATTGACGGCGTATCCGACGGTGGAAAGAGGCGGCGTTGTGTGGACCTATATGGGTCCGTCCGACAAGCGGCCCGAGCCGCCCGACTATGAGTGGACCCGCGCTCCCGAGTCGCACCGATTCATTTCAAAAACCTACCAGGAGTGCAACTGGCTCCAGGCCATGGAGGGCGGGTTGGACACCAGCCACTCGTCCTACCTTCACAACAACAATCTCCAGGATAAGAACCAGCTTCGCCAGCGTGATCGCGCTCCAAAAATCGAGGTTCATCCGACGGACTACGGTTATTCCTACATATCTCATCGCAGCCTCGGCGAGGACGGCAGCTATGTGAAGGTCTACCAGTACATCATGCCGTGGCAGCAGTGCCGCGGGGGAATTACCCGGCCTTCGGGAGGGCGCAACGAGGTCGCCAAGATCGATGGCCATATCTGGGTGCCG
>JAJDZM010000295.1 GCA_022824615.1 Candidatus Binatia bacterium
CGGCAACTACGACCAGCTCTGGATTACGACTTCTTTGCGCGGCCTGGTATCGGGTAATCTGTCCGTTTCCACCCTTACCGAAGGGGTCCACTCAGGCGCGGCCAGCGGTATCGTTCCTTCAAGCTTTCGTATTCTCCGCCAACTCTTGAGCCGCCTCGAAGACGAGCGAACCGGAGAGGTCCTGCCGCCCGAATTTCAGGTTGCAATACCGAGTGAGCGGCTGCAACAGGCCCGGACGACAGCGACCGTGTTGGGGCAGACCGTCTCGGCAGAATTTCCTTTTCATCCCGGAGCCCAGGCGGCGACGGACGATATCCGTCAGCTCTTGCTCAACCGGACCTGGCGGCCTCAACTCGAAATTACCGGCGCGGCCGGCCTGCCCGCGCTTGAGCAAGCCGGTAATGTGCTGCGGCCTGTCACCGCGGCCAAGGTGTCGTTGCGGATTCCGCCGACCCTGGATGCGAACGCGGCCTCAGCCACGTTACAGCAACTCCTGGAGCACGACCCACCCTATGGCGCGCAGGTATCCTTTGCACCCGAATGGGCGGCGGGTGGCTGGAACGCCCCTCCGCTCGCCCCGTGGCTGGAGACTGCCTTACAGAGTGCCTCGCGGGAATTTTTCGGCAAGGACATGTGCGCCATAGGCGAGGGCGGGACGATCCCATTTATGGCGATGCTGGGTGAAAAATTCCCCACCGCTCAATTCATGATTACCGGGGTGCTTGGCCCACACTCGAACGCACATGGACCGAACGAGTTTCTGGAACTCTCGATGGGCAAACGGCTGACCGCGTGCGTGGCCCGCGTACTGGCCGAACACTATAGAGCACTGGGTCGGTGAGGCCTCAAGGCGCGAGATATTCCCCCCCGGCGCCGGACCGGCCGCCGGGGGGGCACGGGCTGAACCTTATTTCACCACGAAATCCTCCGCCCACAGCGGCGTGTCCGTCTCCACCGTCAAGCCGTCCGCCAGGGTGTAGACCATATAGCCATCGTCCTGTTCCACCCCGCTGGCGACAATGTCGGCCAGCGCCGGCCAATCCCCCCCCCTCAGCACAATCAGGTCGTTGCCGGCCCCAAAGTCGGTGATGATCTTATCGCCCGTCTCCCCGGCGACAAACACGAAACGGTCGGCCCCCGGCCCGCCGGTGTAGGTATCGTCCCCATCCCCGCCCAGGAGCCGGTCCGCCCCCCGACCGCCGGTCAACTCGTCATCGCCGTTGCCGCCAAAAAGCGTGTCCGCGCCGCGCCCGCCGTGCAGGTCATCGTCGCCCTTGCCGCCGCGCAACTCATCCTTGCCCCTGCCGCCGCGTAGCACATCGTTGCCCTTCTTGCCGATGAGCAGGTCGTTGCCGTCGCCGCCTTCCAGGTCGTCAGGGCCGGTGGTGCCGGTCAGTTCCAGGGACGGGTCTTCCGCCTTCTGCTCCTGTGGCTCCGTCTCTTCTCCCGGCTCCTGCTCTTCCGGCTCGCCGTCCGCGTCGCCGTTGTTGGCATCGTCGCCGGCCCCGGTCTGCGGGGTGTCGTTTCTCACTGACCAGTTAGAAAAATCCTCCGCGCTGTTCCCGACCAGGTCCCGGATGGGCGTCGCGCCCGGGCCGGTCGGGGCCGTGTAACTCAACTGGACCGTGTCGCTTGCCCTGACCGGAGTGGAGAGTGTCACCGTGACCCGACGGTCGGCGACCGCCACATCGGCGACTGCGTGCGGCGCGTCATTGACGGTCACGGTGAACGCCGAGGATGGGGGCACCGAGTTTTCATCCAGCGGTTCGTTATAGCGCACCGTCAGCGCCGCCCCATTGCCGACCAGCGGACCATCTGCCTCAGAGACCAGTTCTGGCCAGCGGCCATCCACCTTGTGCTCCCCGGCGTTCGTCAGTGCGTCGAGCCTCACCCACGCGTCATGGTTGTCGCTGTCGCGGATGGTCCCGTCGTTCAGGTCCAGCGCGTCGGCGACGATGCTCAACCCGTCGGAGTCTTCGTCCCCGAACGGCGGGGCGGTGTACCCGAGGAGGCGCAGGAAGCCCGCAACGATACGGCTGATACCCTCGGTGACGACATGCCTGAACACCAGGGCCGTCGTCCCCGACCCGCTCACATACTGCGCGGCGCGCCCATAGGGGCCATTGCTGTAGAACCTGAGCCAGAGTTGCGGCGTGCCCGTGACCGTGACGCTCTCGCTGAACGTCACCGTGATTTCAATCGCTTCCCCTCCGCTGTAGGTCTGGCGGGCGGCGGGCGCCGAGGTGATCGCCAGGAGGCTCACAGACGGGGCGGAGGTCGTCACCGCCTCGTCGGTCAGCGCCGCTACCGTATTGCCCGCATAATCCTGGATGGGGTCGGGGTGCGTTCCCACGGTATAACTCACCGTCACTTGGTCGGTGAGTACTACCGCCGAGGCGAGGGTGAGAGTGACGATGGGGTCGCTGCGGCTGATCGATATGGCGGTCACCGCCCGCACCGCGCCGTTCACCGACACCGCATAGTCGCTGACCGGCGGAACCGCAAATGCGTGGAGCGTGTCGTTGTAGGTCAGCACGAGCCGGTCGCCGTACACCGCCGCCGCCCGGAGGACCGGCACGATGCCGTCGACATTCACGTACCATGAACTGGTCGCCTCGTGCGTGAGATCCGCGTCGATGTCGGCAGTGCTCTGTATACTGCCGCCGTTCAGCGTCAGCGCGTTGGCGGCAGTCGTGATCGCGCCGTAGTATTCGTCGGTGTCCATCACGGTGTAGTGAAAAACCAGGGTCGTCAAGGACGAGCCGCTTTGATAGGCGGCTGCGCGGGCCAGGGCGCCGAGAGTCAGGGCGATGTGCGGCGTGCCGGTGACGACCACTGCCTCGCTGAACGTCACGGTGACTTCGATGGTGTCGCCGAGTTTGTACTTACGTAACGGCCCACCATCGCCCGTGAACGCGATCTTCTCGACCGTCGGTACGGTCTGACCTGCGGCCGGGGGTGCGGCCAGCACCGTCAGGAGGACGAGCAGGGGGCACGTTACGCGGAGAGTGGAGAGCATTCTTGAACCTCCTCTACGGTTGTCAAGGGGGGATGGCACCCGGTTGTGTCTCTGTCCCCGGACGCATCACTAACGCGCACCCGAGGGGTTTCTTACCTGCCTTGCACAAAAACGACCCGTTGTACCTAGTCATTTGATTAGGTTTGAGGCTTTTTTTCCTCTTTTTGGGGGCGCTTGAGTCTATGGGGTCGGGTGCGTCAGGGGGTCGGATGAGTCTATTGGGTCCAGTGAGTCATTGGGTCCAGTGAGTCTTGACCCCACAGACCCAATAGACCCCACAGACCCACTGGACCCGCCAAGAGACGGGCGCCGGGCCTCGGCCCTCACGGCAGGCTGCCGCGCTCCCCCTAATCATCCCCTCCCAAGACGTGTGATGCGTATTACATGACTCGGCGGCCCCTTGCTCCCCTGCGCCGTGCTGGTCTGTGACAGGGTTCCAGGAGTGCGGGCTGCCAGCGGGAGGGCGAGCGGCCCGAGGCGGGGGCTGCCGGACCGGTCCCTGGGAGGCTCACACCACAATATGCATCACACGTCTGGGAGGGAAAGAGGAAACGTGTCCAGCATTTGTTTGGCTGTTGGAGGACACGCTTCCTCTTTGTGCCGCGGAGCGGCGGGGTGGGTTGCCTCGCGCGGAACGGGACGAGCGGGCCGGTGGGGGAGAAGCCGCCGGGCCCAGGAAGACCCGTCTCCAATTGTGCACGCTCTCGTCTCCTTTGGGCGGCGGGGTCTCCGTTCCCTAATCCCTATGTAAGACCGCTTTAAGCCCCCCTAAAGGCAAAAAAGAGGCGGGAAAAAAGCTGAAATGCGCGTGAAATTTTCACATTTCATGAAAAATTATAAATACTTGTTCTATAAGGATTTTTTCCGATTTCAGCCAAAATGAACATGAAATTTCTCTACTTTTGGGTGAAGGGCGGCGCTGAATTTTGGCAAAAAACTGCTTGAACATCTCGCGCCGTCAGGAGAGATCATCTGGCGGCAAACCCGCAGCGCCTTGCTCACGGAAGCATCGCTGTGGATGGCCGGTTTTGTTGTTCCGAAAGACACGCCGTTGACCTGCCTCCTCCGCTCAGTAGATAATCCCCGAACCGGGTAGGAGGGGAGGACGGCCCATGGCTTTTTACGCTGATCTGCACATTCATTCCAAATATTCCCGCGCCACCAGCAAAAACTGCGATTTGAAACACCTCGCCTATTGGGCCAGGAAAAAAGGTATCACGGTCGTCGGCACTGGAGACTTCACCCATCCGGTCTGGCAGGCCGAACTCAAGGAGCAGTTGGTGCCGGCCGAGCCGGGCCTGTTCCGCCTCCGACCCGATTTGGAACAGGAAGTCGCCCAGATGCTGCCGTCGGCGTGTCAGGGGACGACGCGTTTCATGCTCTCGGTCGAAATCTCAACGATCTACAAGAAGGGCGATAAGACCCGCAAGATTCATCATTTATTATACGCGCCGCACTTTTCGGCAGTGGAGCGGATGACCGAGCGGCTGTCCAGGATCGGAAATCTGAAGTCGGACGGCAGACCCATCCTGGGTCTGGACTCTCGTCACCTCTTGGAAATCACGCTGGAGTCGGACCCTGGCTCGTATCTCGTCCCGGCCCATATCTGGACACCGTGGTTTGCCGCGCTGGGCTCAAAGTCCGGCTTTGATGCCATAGACGAGTGTTATGCCGACCTGGCTCCCCATATCTTTGCGGTGGAGACGGGCCTGTCGTCAGACCCGGAGATGAATTGGCGGGTGTCGTCTCTGGATCGCTTCCGATTGGTGTCAAACTCTGATGCGCACTCGCCGGGGAAGATCGGTCGTGAAGCCTGTGTGTTTGATACCGAGCTTGACTATTTTTCGATCCGTCGCGCCCTGGAGACCGGACGGGGGTATCACGGTACGATCGAGTTTTTTCCCGAAGAGGGTAAATACCACCTGGACGGGCATCGAAATTGTCAGATCCGCCTGCTGCCGCACCAAACCAAACAGCTTGAGGGCCGTTGTCCTGCGTGTGGTAAGCCGCTGACGGTCGGTGTGATGCATCGGGTGGACGATTTGGCTGACCGCGAAGACGATACCCCGCCCGAGACCGCCGGTGCGGTCCAGAGCCTGGTTCCCCTCCCCGAGATGTTATCCGAGATCCTGCATGTGGGGCCGAAGAGTAAGAAGGTGGGCCAACACTACGAGGGCTTACTCAACCAGCTTGGGCCCGAACTGCAACTGATCAACGATATTCCGCTGGAAGATATCCGGAAAAGTGGTGACACGCTTATTGCGGAAGCCATCTCCCGTTTGCGCAAACAAGAAGTGATCCGCGAAGCCGGCTATGACGGCGTGTACGGAACAATCCGGTTGTTCCGGGAGGAAGAATTGCGCCAGAGGACGAGCGGTGCATCGCTGTTCACGCAGGAGCCTCCGCCCCAGGCCCAGCGGGGAAATTCACCGACTGACGGGCATACGGCGGACAGCCAAAAACAGGGCAAGGCGACGCGGCGAAAAGCGGACGCTGCCCAAACCCACCCGCCCGGCGTGTCTCCCACGACTTCAGACGACACGGCAGCAGCGCCGGCCGCAGATATCCTAGCCGGACTTGACGGTGACCAGCGGAGGGCCGCCGAGATTGTAACAGGTCCGCTGCTGATTGTTGCCGGACCGGGCTCCGGAAAAACACGCACCCTCACGCATCGTATTGCCCATCTTATAAGCAATCATCGCGTCCGTCCCGAACACTGTCTGGCCATTACGTTTACCCGTCGGGCCGCGGACGAGATGCGAGAACGCCTACACCGCCTTCTACCCGCTGTTGCCGATACGGTCCCGCTTTTTACATTTCACGCTTTGGGTATGTCCGTTCTCCAGGAGCATTGGAACGCGGCGGGTCTCCAGCGCGGCTTTCGGGTCGCATCGGACGCGGAGCGTCAACATCTGTTACGCGAAACGCTCGGCGTCTCGGCCCGTCGGACACGCAGCCTGCTGTCAGCTATTTCGGTGGCAAAACGAACCGGGCAGGCGCCGGCTGAGGCCGAGCAGGCTACCGTCTATAGCCGCTACCAGCAGGAATTAGACGCGCGGAACCTGGTTGATTTCGATGACCTGATTGGCCGCACGATTCAGGTCCTCGAAACCGACGCTAGCCTACGTGACGCCTATCGTGCGCAATACCAGTGGGTATGTGTTGACGAATATCAGGACGTGGACGAGCAGCAGGTCCGTCTCATCAAACTGCTCGTTCCACCTGACGGAAACATCTGTGCGATTGGCGACCCGGATCAGGCCATTTATCGTTTCCGCGGGGCGGACGTCCGTCTCTTCGCCCAGTTCACCGCCGACTTTCCCGGTGCGCGCGTGGTCCGACTCACGCGGAATTATCGGTCTGACAGCAATATCGTCCATCTCTCTTCCCAGGTCATTGCACCGTCCGGGTCTGAGCAGAAATCCACTCCGGTCCTTGCCGACACTCCAAGTTTAATCACGCTGCATGAGGCGCGGACGGAGAAGGCCGAGGCCGAGTTCGTCGTACAATCAATCGAAACGCTGCTGGGTGGACACAGCTTCTTTTCGATCGATAGCGGTCGATCCCGAGACGCTGAAGACCGGGCCGTTTCCTTTGCTGACATCGCCGTGCTGTACCGAACCGAAGCCCAAGCAGAGGCGGTCGTTGAAGCCCTCCACCGTTCGGGTATGCCGTTTCAGAAACACGCCCATACGCGGCTACTCGACCATCCTGGGGTAGCGAGACTGATCGACACTCTGCGTGAACAGCCCGGCGACGGCGCTCTGGTGGCGCGGCTGGAAGCCGCTTGTGAAAAAGCTGAAGCCACCGGGGCAGGAGAGGAGACAAGAGCGGCCCTTGAACTCTTACAACCCGTCGCTCGGGAGTACGGGGACGATCTGGATCGCTTCCTTTCCAGCCTTGCGCTGGAAACGCAGGTCGATACCTGGGACCCGCGCGCCGACCGGATTTCCTTACTCACTCTCCATGCCGCCAAAGGTCTGGAATTCCCCGTTGTCTTTATTGTTGGCTGTGAAGATGGCATTCTCCCACTGACCTGGAGCAAAGCCGAAGATGCCGACCTTGAGGAAGAACGCCGCCTGTTCTACGTCGGTGTCACGCGGGCAAAAACCAAACTCTATCTGTGTCATGCACAGAAACGCCGCTGGCGCGGGACGGTGCAAGCCATGTCGGCCTCTCCCTACTTAGCAGATATTGAGGAACACCTCCTCGAACGTCGTCGGAGTCAGACGCAGACCCGGAAGAAAAAGACTGCGGATCAGTTGGAGCTGTTTTGAGGGGTGGGGGTTCATTGGGCCAAAAAGGCAGGGCCTTTGAGAACTCCTTGAGTTCGAGTGAGAATCTGATAATCTGATTTATATGAAGTCGCATATCTCGGCAACGCAGGCCGCTCGTACCTTTTCTGCTCTTCTCAATCGCGTACACTATCAGGGCGAAGAGTTCGTTATTGAGCGGAGCGGGGAGCCCGTCTGTCGGATCATCCCAGTCCAGCCAGCCGCTCGCACCCTTGCCGATTTTGTACATCTTCTGCGTTCAATTCCAAAACCCGACCCAGGCTATTGGGATACTGTGGAAGCGGTAACGGTACAGCAACCTGTATTGTCAGAGTCACCGTGGGAATACTGATCGACACGAGTGTCCTGATTGCTATCGAGCGAGGGCAGTGCGAGCTCGACACCTTGCTCACGGATCAGGCAGAAGAGGATATTGCGCTGGCGGCCATTACTGCCTCGGAATTGTTGCACGGTGTACACCGGGCGGGGAAGGCTGCGCATCGGGTACGGCGTGAGGCATTTGTTGAGCACCTGCTCGCCCGGCTCACTGTCATTCCATTTGACCTTGTCGTCGCCCGGATTCATGCACGTATCTGGGCGAGGCTGGCCGCCAAGGGAGTGACAGTCGGGGCACACGATTTACTCATTGCTGCGACCGCTCTGGCATCTGACTTCAGGGTAGCTACCCGTGACGAGCGAAGTTTCTCCCGTATCCCTGGGCTTTCCATCGTACGGTGGTAGCAAGAGCAGTCTCTGGTTCCTAGAGCGTTTCACGATACGTTGTAGCCGTGCCAGTACGCTTTCGTCATGCCGGACGTGATCCGGCATCCAGAGGCTGGGGGGCCTGGATGCCTGCTTGCGCAGGAATGACGGGCGGCTACACAGCATCGTTATTTGCTCTAGGATCACTCCGTGAGGGCAAGCCAAAGGCCGATGGCCGGCGGAAAGCTGGCCGAGAACGCGACGGAGATAGTCCCGACTGGCATGGTGCTGGATCAGGTGTGGAGGCGATGAGCGCGGTGTTGTTTGCCTGCTGTGGTGTTAACCAAACAGGAGTTGCCGAATATGTTCGGGCCGGGTGACCAGGTCCGCCAGCTTGTGCAGTGAGGCATCAATAGCCTGGGCGAAAGCGGCCGGCCCGCCGAACCGCTCCACCGTGTCTGGTGGCATGAACTTGAACAGGAAATCGGCCGTGCCGGGTGGCAGAGCGGCGAAATGAACCGCCAGAATGCCATAATCCCGCAAGAGCAGCATCGCCAACGCGGCCGCCGCCTCATACGGAACAATGGGTACCTGCGAGGCCGCGTTCAGACCGGCCCGCTCCAGGACCAGTTCGAATATATCGTCTGCCGGCAGCTCGGCGATCACGGGCGTTTCGTGGATACGGCTCCCCAAGAGAGCCCGCAGAGCGGTTGCGACCTGTTTCGTACTCTCAACCAGAGCCTGCACCCGGTCCGGTGTGTATCCTTCCAGCGAGCGGATGACGGCCGGATACAGCAGGGGGCGGGCCTCAAGCCCAAACTCCCAGGCGCGCGCCCGGATGCGAGCAACAAGCTGCTGCTCTCCCGCCATCAAGCCCACCCGCGGGCCGCTGGTGCCATACTTATCCAGCCCGGTCGCGCCCAGGTCTACGCCGAGTTCGAGCATCTTGGGCTGCTCCAGGATAGCGGGACCGACCCGCGCTCCACCCGCCTCGTCCGCATACACGAGAATATCCCGCTCGTGAGCCAGACGGACGATCCGCTGCAAGGCTTCAACGGACAGGGCCTCATAGGTCACCGCTAAGCGCGTGAGCACAACCAGGGCGACCTCTCTTTCTCGCTCCAGCACCGCAGTGAATTCTTCTACGCCTTTGGTATCCACGAGGCGCGCGCCGACGTGCGCCGCCGCCCGAATGACAGACGGATGACTATGGCTGGCTGACACCCCGATGACGACAGCGCCCGGTTTCACCAGCACGAGATGCGTCGCCAATGTGGCCGCGGTGAGTCGGTTAAAGAGCATCACGTCGTGACGATCCGGAGACCCGCCGAGATGCCCCAGCGTCAGCCGGCGGAGCCGCTCCGTATACAGCGCGGGAGCGATTTCATCGTGGGCAAACGGGACGTCCTCTCCGCTGAGCGGCAGGCCATGTTCGAGCCCGGTAAAATTGAAAATCGCCTCCGGGCCGTTCTCGTCGATGCGGCGTCGGATGATCCGTCCCGCCTGCTGAAGTTTGCGGAAATCATCTTCCGTACTGGTCAGGAGAGCCCCTCGGGCGTACGGCAGAGCCTCGGCAAATGGGTTCCCGAAACGGTCGGTCTTCATGATCAAACCCTCCCCTCTCTCGTTTTGAATCATAGAAATGCCTTGGCGAAAATGTCAACGCGGCATAGGATACTCAGGCATAGAAGGAGGCATCTCCAGATGAAAGCCGCAGTCCTGTCGGAAGTTGGTGGCCAGTTGGTTATTGAGGATATTCCGCAACCCCGTCCCAAGGCGGGTGAAGTATTGGTCAAAGTCGCCGCGTGTGGTGTGTGTCATACCGACCTGCATGTGATGAAGGGTGAAGTGAAATTCCCGCTGCCGTGTGTGCTGGGCCACGAGATCTCCGGCGTTGTCGAGGAGGTCGGTCCTGGGGTGAAGACGACCCGGACCGGAGAGAACGTGGTGTGTAGCTTTATTATGCCGTGTGGGGTGTGCTCGTACTGCGTGCAGGGGCGGGACGATCTGTGTGAAACCTTTTTCGCCCTGAACCGTCTGCAGGGGACGCTCTACGATGGGGAGAGCCGTCTCTCTCGTTCCGATGGTTCGACCCTGGCGATGTATAGTATGGGTGGTCTGGCTGAGTATGCGGTTGTTCCAGCCAGTGACGTCTTTCCCGCTCCTGCCAATGTGTTCCTGACCGATGCGTGTATTCTCGGCTGTGCCATGATGACAGCCTATGGCGCGGTGAAGAATCAGGCGCGCATCCAACCGAGCGATAGCGTAGCCGTCGTCGGTGCAGGTGGTGTGGGCTCAAACGTTGTTCAGGTCGCCAAGGCTTTTGGGGCCGGCCAGATTATTGCGGTTGATGTGCGCGACGATAAGTTGGCAGCGGCCCAGGCCCTGGGCGCGACCCATACGGTGAATGCCAGTCAGGAAGAACCCGTTGCAGCCGTGAACAATGCCACCAGCGGCCAGGGGGTGGACGTAGCTATTGAAGCCTTGGGACGACCGGAGACCGTGGTGAACGCGTTCATGATGACCCGTGATGGGGGACGGGTGGTGGTGATCGGTATTGCCCCCGGCACGACAACTGCGGGCATTGAGATTACCCGTCTGGTCCGCCGCGGCATTCAGCTTATGGGCTCCTACGGCAGTCGTGTCCGCACCGACCTGCCCGAGGTATTGGCCTTGGCAGCCCAGGGGCAGGTGAATGTGTCTCAACCCATTACGCGGCGTTACCGCCTCGAACAGGTGGATGAAGCCTATGCGGCCTTGAGTCGTGGTGAGATTATTGGACGCGCGATTGTGAGCATGGCGTAGTCCTACCCTCTTTTTCCCCGGAGAGCAGCGTGTTTCTTGGAAATCACTGGTCAGCCAGCCGCCTGCTCCGGGAGCGTGGCCTCGTCTGTTGGAGCATCCGGGTGTCGTCCAACCGGTCGCCGAGTGAACGCCAGCGCGTCGTCGGTCAGCGAACCATAGGCGACCGTCCAGACATCCAGCATATAATTCTGGTAGGCTCTCCAGGGCAGCTTGACGCCCTGCTTGGGGAAGGCATCGATTGCTCTCCGGACATAACCCGAAGTGAAATCGATGAACGGCTCTCGCTCCATGTCCGGGTCGTGGGGGCGCGGGCAGCACTGCGCGTAGCCGTTCGTCTCCATATAGTTGAGCAGGCGGCAGACATACTCGCAGGTGAGATCGCATTTCAGCGTCCACGACGCGTTCGTATAGCCAACAGTCAGAGCCAGGTTCGGCACGTCGCTGAACATGACGCCTTTATATGTCAGCGTCTTTGAGAACTCGACGGGCTCCCCATCGACTGTCACCTCGAGACCACCGAGGAGTTGCAGATTGAGACCCGTGGCCGTCACGGCGAGATCGGCCTCCAGCGTTTTTCCCGAACGCAGACGGATACCTCGTTCGGTGAAGGTCTCGATATGGTCGGTCACAACCGAGACCTGGCCGGCTTTGATCGCTCTGAACAGGTCACTGTCCGGGACCAGACACAGGCGCTGCTGCCAGGGGTTGTAGCGGGGTGTGAAATGCTGCTCGACATCATAGTCAGGCCCCAGCGCCGCGCGAACCTGGCGCAAGAGAAACGCCTTGGCACGCTCCGGGGAGTGGCGACAGAACCAGAAGAAGTAGGCTCCGATAAGCACATTTTTCCACCGGATCAGGCGATAGACGAGGGCGTTCGGAAGGAAACGGCGCAGCGCATTAGCGAGAGAGTCCCTCGACGGCAGGGAGAGAATATAGCTGGGTGAGCGTTGCAGCATCGTGACATGGGTCGCCCGCTTGGCCAGTTCGGGGACGAGCGTCACTGCGGTCGCTCCGCTGCCGATGACGATGACGTGCTTGTCCGTGTACTCGATATCATCGGTCCACTGCTGCGGATGCACGATCCGGCCTCGAAAGTGCTCGGTTCCGGCAAAATCCGGTGTATAGCCTGCATCGTAGTTGTAGTACCCGCTGCACATGAAGAGGAAGTTGCAGGTGAAACGGCAGCGCTCCTTCGTGTCGGTTTGTTCGGCTTCGACCGTCCAACGTGCGTCCGCCGTGGACCAGGCGGCCCGCTTGACGTGGTGGCCAAAACGAATATGGCGATCGATCCCGAATTCCCGGGCGGTTTCGTTGACGTAGCGAAGGATGGCGGGCCCGTCGGCGATGGCCTTTGGATCGGTCCAGGGCCGGAACGGATACCCCAGCGTATACATGTCCGAATCCGAGCGGATACCGGGGTAGCGGAACAGGTCCCAGGTGCCCCCAATGGTATCGCGGCGTTCGAGAATGGCATACGTCCGGCCCGGACAGGCGGTCTGTAGGTGATAGCCAGCGGCAATTCCGGAGATTCCCGCGCCGACGACCAGGACATCGAAGTGTTCTGTGCTCATAGTTCCAGCATCTCAGTTCGGATATTCATGCTCTCACCGAGTCAAAAGTTTACGGCCATAGCTGAAACGCGTGTCGGCCGTGTAACCGATAGGTCTGAAAGTCATTTCGGTCGAGCGTAAAGATATCCCTCACTCCGAGTTGTTCAGCCAGGCACACTAGAGAGGCATCGGCCAAGTCCATGGGTCGGTCTTGATACTTTTGCATAAGAGACCGCATACGTGAGTAGTGCTCGGGACCTTGCCGCGCAACTTCCAAGTTTCCCTGTTCCACCATCTTCCACAATGCCGTCTGGGCGCGCCAGCCATTCGCCTCCCCGAGTAAATACATTGCCTCAGTGAAGGCCGGCCAGGTCGTCAGCATAGGACCGGAGAATTCAGCCAGACAGGCAACACACGCGTCGTGGTCGGATTCTCCTCGGCATAAGCGCAATCAGCGGGCCGGCATCAGTGAGTATCATGGCTACGACGTTTCGTCAGAAGACGTTGAAAGGTCCTGCCCGCGTTTCGGGCGCGGCCACCTGAAGTCTGTATGCAGCCGATGATTGAAGCCAGTTTTTCTTCAAGCGATTCCCCAAGGACTTCCTCGCATCGTTTCGCGACGGCCTCTCGGATGAAACTGGACTGAGAGACCCCCAGAGTCCGCGCCGCCCGTCTTAAGCTTGTCTCCAGTTGAGCGTCAAAACGTACGCTTTTCATATTGTTCCCCTGTGTAATACACTGTTGTTTAATGTATGACACAAGGGCTTTTCCGGCAAGACGACTCGTTCTGAAACCCCTCCTGGATTCTGGATTCAATGCGGAGTCTCCCCCCTGTACAAATACGCTAGGTTTTTCACCTCGACAGGAACAACGGCAGGGGTCAGCCCAAGCTCGCACCGGACGATGTTGATGCCCCTGTACGAGGGCCACCATTTTCAAGGGAGTCAGGCTAATGCCTGGCTCCTGCATCGAGACGGCGAAACCGCGAAAATTACCTGCTTGCATGGCGTATCCTCCTTATGCGGTATCCGGTGTTGCCCACTCCTTGGCACGGTCCACGGCCTTCGCCCAGCCGGCCTTGAGTTCCTCCCGACGCTCTGACGACAGGTCGGGCTCAAAAACACGGTCGATCTGCCACTGGCTCGCAATCTCGCCTGGGTCTTTCCAATAGCCAACCGCCAAGCCCGCCAAATAGGCAACCCCCAGCGCGGTTGTCTCTGCAATTTTCGGACGAACCAGCGGGACGCCGAGGATGTCGGCTTGAAACTGCATCAGCAGATTATTCATGCTTGCGCCGCCATCGACGCGCAACTGGGTGAGCCGCAGGCCCGCATCCGCCTCCATGGCCGTCAGGACGTCCATGGACTGGTAGGCGATGCTTTCCAGCGCGGCCCGGGCAATATGGGCCGCGGTCGAGCCGCGCGTCAAACCGAAGAGTGAGCCGCGCGCGTATGGGTCCCAATGCGGAGCACCAAGGCCGGAAAAGGCCGGCACAAGATAGACTCCACCTGTGTCCGGGACGCTGGCCGCCAGCGCCTCAACCTCTGCCGACGACTGAATAATACCGAGTCCATCACGCAGCCACTGCACAACGGCTCCTGCCATAAAGACGCTGCCTTCCAGCGCATACTGGGTGCGTCCATCGCACCGCCACGCCGCGGTGGTGAGCAGATTGTTCCGCGAGGCAACGGGCTGCTCGCCGGTCTGCATGAGCAGGAAGCAGCCCGTGCCATACGTATTTTTTACCATGCCGGGTGTCGTGCACATCTGGCCAAATAACGCCGCGTGCTGATCGCCGGCCATCCCACTCATCGGTACGGCCGTGGCGAGGAGGTCTGTTGACGTTTCCGCGTAGACTTCGCTGGAACCGCGCACCTCGGGGAGCAGTTGGCGGGGAATGTCGAGGACATCGAGTAATTCCTGATCCCACTCTCCGGTTCGGATATTCAACAACAGGGTGCGTGAAGCGTTGGTGACGTCGGTAATATGCTTCTTCCCCTGGGTCAGTTGCCAGACGAGCCAGGTATCAACGGTCCCAAAGGCCAGCCGGCCGGCTTCGGCCTTGGCGCGTGCGCCCGGAACAGTGTCCAGGAGCCAGCGGATTTTTGTTCCCGAGAAATATGGATCGATGACCAGGCCGGTCTTGTCCCGAAAAAAGTCCTCCAAACCCTGTTGCTTGAGCCTGTCGCACAGCGGGGCGGTACGACGGTCTTGCCAGACAATCGCATGATAGATCGGCTGGCCCGTTTCTCGGTCCCAGATGAGGGTCGTCTCGCGCTGATTGGTAATACCCAGGGAGCTGACGGCCGCGCTCGACAGACCCGCCTGTGCCAGCACTTCGGTCACGGCCGCTGCCTGTGACGACCAGATTTCATTGGCGTCCTGCTCCACCCAGCCGGGCTGAGGAAACAGCGGAGTCAACGCTTTCTGCGCAATCCCGCGTATCGTGCCCGCCTGGTCAAAGAGAATGGCGCGGGAGCTGGTCGTGCCTTGATCGAGAGCGAGAATATAGTGAGCGTGGGGCACGGGAATCCTTGACTTAAGCCAGCCTCTCCATCGGGCGTCTTTCTACCATGGCGCTCAGACTCATAGCAACGCGAGAAACTCTTATGCTCCGCCCACTTAGTTAGACCCGCCTCGCTATTCCCGCCCGTTTCCGGCTGTGATACAGCGAGAAGCCTTATACCAAAAGAATAGGGGATAAAGATGGGCATTGTCCGTTCGCCCTAATTCTTATTCCAAGTAAGGAGAGGTGACACATGTCCCAGGAGTGGTACCCGATTCTCGACTACGAGGCCAAGCCAGAGGATTTGGCCGATAAGGAACTGCGTGCCCTTTCGGGCGTTTGGATTGAACAACGATCAAAGCTGAGCGAGTCTGATAACATTAGCAAGTTCACGGAGCGCCTTAAACGTGAATGGGCAATAGAAACAGGTCTTATTGAGCGGCTCTATACGCTGGACCGCGGTATTACCGAATTGATGATTGAACGCGGCGTAAACGCAGCATTTATTCCTCATCACGTCGCGAGCGATCCTGGACATATTGTGGCGATGATCGACGATCAAGAAGATGCGGTTGAGAGCGTTTTCGCATTTGTCAAAGGAAATCGTCAGTTATCGACAAGCTATATTAAAGAGCTGCATCAAGTATTCACCCGCCACCAGGAATTTGTCGAAGGACGAGACCCGTCTGGCCGTAAGGTGCAAGTGCCGCTCATTCGTGGTGACTACAAGAGACAACCGAACAATCCTACGCGCCCCGATGGGACCATCCACTCTTATTGTCCCCCAGAACAGACTGCGTCGGAAATGGACCACTTGATCGAATTGCACCAGGCTCACTACGATGTCGCGCCAGAAGTCGAGGCTGCATGGCTTCATCACCGATTTACTCAAATCCATCCGTTCCAGGATGGAAACGGACGCCTCGCACGAGCCCTTGCCACCTTGATATTCGTCAAGGCTGACTGGCTGCCGCTAGTCGTTCGAGACAGCGAACGCGACAAATACATCGATGCACTCGAGGCAGCCGACCACGGTGATCTGAAGCCGCTCGTCTCGTTTTTTGCCGGACTCCAAAAGCGGGAATTCGTCAACGCTCTGGGTATAGCCCGCGGCCTGGAGAAAGACATTCGTGTCAATGCTCGCATCCAGGCAATCGGCCAGCGGTTGGCTCAACGACGGGATGCCTTAGTTCAAGAGTGGCAAGCCGCGATGGCAAACGCCGAACATCTGCATATACTTGCGAAAGAGAGGATGAATGAAGTCTGCTCGTCGCTTGAGAACGCCTTGAGCAGCCACAACGATTTTACCTTTTTTGTTGATGATGAGAGAAACCAAGGCGAACGAAGCCACTATTTTCAACGCCAGATTGTCTCGACAGCCAAAAAGCTAGAATACTACGCGAATACAAGAGACTATCGATCCTGGGTGCGCCTGATTGCTAGAGACGGCGGCCAAGGCAATATTCTGATTACGTTTCATTGCATCGGGCATGAATTCCGGGGCGTCTTAGTTTGCTCAGGCACTTGGTTCCAGCGGGTGCCAACGGATGATGGTAGCTATGAGTCAGAAGGAGAAACGGCTCTTTGCGATGAGGTATTTCAGATCAACTACAAAGAGGACATCGCTGATACCGAGCTGCGTTTTCAAACTTGGCTCGAAAGTGCGATAGAGCGAGGACTGGCGCTGTGGGAGTCCTCGGCTCTGTGACCTAGTGTGGCTAGATTACCCATTACTCCGCTGTGATACAGCCAGAAGCCTTATGCCCTCTGACTTTTTGCGTGGCGTCAAAATAGGCGCGGGCTGTTTGGTGGGCGCCGGGGCTCTCTTGCTTCTCATGCTTTTTGGTATGGCCATGTGTGCCGGGCATTTTCAGGAGCAAATGCTCGAAGAGTTGGAGGAGCAGTTCGAGGAGTGGCCGCCTCAGGAAATGCCGGACACGGACACTGTCCGGTACGGAGAATTCCCTCGACGATGATACACAGGAGGAAGACAATGTCTCAGGAACATCCATTCGTACAGACTATAAAGCAGTATTATCAGGGCTGTAGTACGGCGGACGTGGAACTCATGAAATCGACCTTTACTGATGACGTTATCCATTATTTTACGCACCATGCTCCCATCCGAGGCGCAGAATCCCTGGCTGGTTATTGGGCCAAGATGCAACCGCGCATTCGGGCGACGTGGACCTGCGACCATGCGATTGTCCAAGGAGATGAATGCGTGATCGAGTGGACGATGACCTGGACGCCGCCAACCGGCACGGTCGAGGCCATGCGCGGGGCGGAGTGGTATATTTTTCGTGGGGATAAGATCGCGGAGATTCGCGCCTACTATATCAACCGCCACCTGCCCTACGAACAGCCCAATTTTGAATTGGAGGGTTTCCCGTACACTGAGCGGGAGTATACCGTCCTGCCTGATTCGTAAACGGCCAGACGACCGCGGCCCTTATCCATCGGGAAAGGCGCGCTCAATGGCCGCCCGGACCGCCGTCTTCGTCCCGTGGGCCAGAAAACTCCCGTGAGCGCTCAAGAGCGCATCGAAGTCATGGGTTAACAGCCGCTCGAATTCCCGCTTGAGCGACGCTTCTGACACTCTGGCACGCCACCGGTCTGAGGCAACTGGCGTGCGACCGCTGAACGGATAATGTCGCTCTCCGCGCTGAGAAACTCCGTTGACAGGCCGCGTGTTATGCCATAGCAGCACTATTCGTTATGCTCTTCGGCTTCCTCTTCTTTCTGCTCGGCCTCACCTGTCTGGTTGGCTTTTTTGCCGTCCGCGAGAGCCGGAAATCGGAAGAGGACTATTTTCTGGCCAGTCAGACCATCTCTCCCTACAGCTTGGCCTTTTCCAGCAGCGCCAGTAAATACAGCGGGTTTATTTTTGCCGGTTTCATGGGGGCGGCCTACCTCAACGGGACCATGGTGATCTGGTTGGGGCTGGGCCTGCTGTTGGGTCATTTCCTCGTCTACGCCCTGACCGTCTACCGCTTGCAATATATGAACAGCGGCGGCTGGGCTCTGAGCATCGGCGAACTGCTCACCTTCTGGAACGGAGAAAATCGTGTCCTGCTGCGTCGCTTTATCGGTCTCCTGACCCTGTTTTTTCTCAGCTTCTACGCCGCGGCCCAACTGAAGGCGGGCGGCATGGCTCTCGAAGTCGCCCTGGGTCAACCGCTGTACGTCGGCATTCTGCTGAGTACGGCCATTATTCTCTTCTATTGTTGGGCCGGGGGCATCCGCGCTTCCATCTGGACGGACAGCGCTCAGATCATCATGATGACGCTGAGCCTGCTCCTCATCCTGGTCATGGCCGTGGTCAAGGCAGGCGGGGTGGCTAACCTGGTGGCCAGCTTTCACGCGACCGCGCCGGGTACCGACCTGATCCCTCAGAATCTCTCCATTGGCGGCTATACCGGCTGGATGCTTTTCTGCTTTGGCTCCTTGGGTTTTGGCCTATGCGTCCTCGGTCAGCCTCACATCCTCATTCGCGCCATGGCTTTGAAAAACGCCCACGACACCAAAAAATTCATTATCGCCAACTACACCTTTGAAGCGCTCTTTATTATCCTGTTCACGTTGGTGGGACTGAGCACCCGCGTGATCCTGCAAGACATGAGCGCTTTCGAGCCAGAATTGGCCCTCTTTTTGTCGGCGAAAGAGATGCTGCCTCCGCTGGCCGTGGGCTTTGTGCTGGCGGGTGCCTTTTCTTCCACCCTGTCCACCGCCGACTCGCAAATCCTGAGTTGCTCGGCCTCCCTGATGCGCGACCTGCCCGAACCCCCGAAGCAATCTCTCTTTCAGGCCAAGGTCGGCACGGTCAGCGTGGCCTGTGCGGCGACGCTTCTGGCTCTGTTTGCCGAACAGAATATCTTTTCGCTGGTCGCCTTTGCGTATGCGGGCCTGGGCGCGTCCATTGGCAGCGTGCTGGTTTTGCGCCTTCTCAATGACAGTATTTCCGAATGGGGCGCTTTCCTCGTCGCCCTGGTCGGTGGGACCACTGTTATCGCCTGGAATATGCTGGGCCTGAACTCGTATATCAACGAGAGCGTCCCCGGCTTCGGCGCGGCCCTCCTCGTCTACCTCAGCCTCAAGGGTATCTCCAAACTGCAAACCGCCTAAGACGCGGGGAGCTCAAGCTTGCGCCTGTTTTTCCGCGGCCGGCGGCCAAGGGCGAATTCCGGCGCCCGGAGGCCCGACTCTCCCTTGGTGATGTCGGGCGGGGTGAAATAGCCCAGGGCGTAACTCATCATGGTATAGCCGAGGAGTTCCTGGAGGACGGGGTCTAAGTCCTTGGCGATTTCTGGCGGACAGGAGAGGTACTGATTTTCTTCCTGCCGCAACCAGCCGAGCGAATAGGTGATATTCAGTCCGACCCGGTCGGCCGCGCTGTTATTTGCCCCACCGGCGTGTAAAACGGTTCCGGAATACACCAGGACCGAGCCCCGGGGCATTTCCGCATAGCTGATTTCTTCCGCTTTGGCCTCTCGGCCCTTGGGCCAGGCCGGACTGCCCAGCACGACCTGGGTGGCACCGTTTTCATAGGTGAAATCCGTCAGTGCCCACAGCGTACTGAGCTGAGGCTCAACCCCCTGCAAATAATCGCCCCAGACCAGACGATCACGGTGTAGGGGCTGTTTCTCTTGTCCGGGCATCAGGCGGATCACCTGGGTCAGATGGAGCTGGTAGCGATTGCAGTTGGGCAGGAGGAGTGCGTCGCACGCCTCAAGGATGCTGGGGTGCGTGACGAGGGCACGACAGGCCGGAGAACGCGCCACCAGAGCACCTGTGCGCGTGGTCTGATAGCCGGCAAAGTCATCCCGGCTGGCGGGGGTGGCCTCGATATGCGGCCTCAAATCACCCAGGGTCGTCTGCACCTGCGCCTCATCGATGAGATTTTCAACGATAGCCGCGCCATCCCGCTCAATGGCACTGGCCAGGTCTTTTGCCGCTGCGGTTGCGGATAGCCGCGTGAGTTCGCCCATGGTCGTCCTCCTTATGCGTCAGGCTGAATGGGATACAGCCGCAAGGCGTTATCCCACATGATCTTGCGCTTACTGTCAGCTGACACGCCCGGTAGTGCCATCATCTCCTTGACCGCCCAGGCGTACTGCCGGCCCTCGGGATGGGCGAAGTCGGTTGCGGTGACGATATTATTATCGCCGATGGCGTCAATAACCTGCCGAATACCGGGATCGTCAGGATCGGCCGAGATATAGCACTGGCGCTTGAAATATTCGACCGGCGGCATGCTGAGTCCTTCGATGGCAAGGCCGCGAAAGCCACCCTGTACGCCCGCGCCCAAGCGGTCAAGCCAAAATGCGGCCCAGCCTGCGCCCGACTCCAGATGCACGACGCGCAGCCGAGGGTGACGTTCCAGTACCCCACCCATGATCAGCGCGGTGCTGGCCAGCATATTCCCAATCGTAAAGGCCACGGTTGTCTGTGCGGAGCGTAACCGGGGGAGGTAATAGTACAGCATCTCATCCGCGGCCGTGCCGTTTCCGGTATGAATGGCGAGCGGTACGTCCAGTTCCTCAAGCGTCTCCCACAGCGGCTCATAAAACGCGTCGTATAAGCGGTGTTCACACACCGGGACGGGGTTAATATGAACCGCCTTAAAGTGAAACTCCGTGACGCATCGACGGACTTCCCGCGCTGCCTCGTGCGCATCCCGCAGATCGATAGAAGCGGCACCGAACACCCGTCCCCCGGCAGCCGCACAAAAGTCGGCCAGCCAGTTGTTATACGCCCGGCGATAGGCCGCAGCCGTATCGGCCGCCAGATTTGGAACCGTTACCGAGAGGAGACCGATGGAAGGATAGACGACCATATAGTCGATGCCGACCCGCTGCATGACCTCCGGGTAGATCTCAGGCGGGAAGTCCTGCTTGGCGTATTGGGCGTAGGCTTCGTCGTTCCCCGGCAGAAAAACGCGTTCGCCAGCCTCTTGCGCTCCGCTATGCGGTTTGCCATCGGCCTGGGCGGGGTCCCGTAGCGGGTCGCGCCCGAACGGCATCAGATATTCACCCCCATCCGGGTTGGGAATCCTGACCTCAAAACCGAAGCCGAGCGGTTCTCCTCGGTAATTGGCCCACGCCTTGGGCATGGCTGAGCGATATCTGGAATCCAGATATTTCTCGAACATATCTTCGGGTTCGATAATATGGGCGTCGCTGTCAATGAATCCGTGTCCGTTTGGCATGATGTATTTCCCTTCCTTATACAAAATGCGGCAAGACATCCGTGCCGAACCGCTCAATACACCGCATGGTCTCTGCGTGGCTGGGACCGCTCGGGCAGCGTAACATGAGAATCATATACCGGCATCCGGTTGCGTGCTCGTAGCGTTTGAGTTCTGTCACGACCTGCTCCGGCGTGCCGTAGATCAATCGATTCGGTGCGACTCGCTCGCATGTCCATTCGGCGTCCGAGGTGATCTCCTTCACCCAGGGTTCCCACTTGGCGTTAAATCGGCCCGAGGCGAAAAAGCCCAGCCGCAGGTAGAAGAGGTGATAGTCCTTGACGTGCGGCCACCAGGTTTGCTCAAGCTCGGCCCGACTGTCGGCAACCCAAGCATTCCGCAGCAGGGCGATTTCCATTCGCGGATTCCCCGCCTGCTGGGCCGCGGCCCGGTACATCTCGGACCAGGCCCGCATCACATCGAAGTTATGGAGCGGGTCCGACAGCCATCCATCACCAATCCGGCCGGCACGCGTGAGCGTAATCGTCGACATGGCGCCGATCCAGACCGGTGGCTGGCGCACGGGCCGGGGGGTGATAGTGACATCGTCAAAATTGAAATGCTGGCCGTGATAAGAAAACGTCTGGCCGCTCCACGCCTGCCTGAGAATCTCGATCGATTCGGTAAAACGCGTCGCCGCGGCAGACAGCGGAATCTCAAAGGCGTTGAATTCGTGCTCGACCAGACCTAAGCCCGCGCCAAGGATAAAGCGCCCTTTGGCAATCGTGTCGATCACGGCAATTTGCTCGGCAATATGCAACGGGTGATACAGCGGGAGCTGGAGGATGCCTGTGCCAATCTGCGCGCGCTTGGTATGAGCTGCCAGGGCCGCGGCAAAGGTGAGGGGCGCGGGCATATAGCCGTCCGGCATCTGGTGATGTTCCGGCAGGAGAAACAACTCAAAGCCGGCCTCCTCGGCCAGGGCCGCCTGGGCAAACACCTCGTCATAGCTGGGACAGGTGCTTCCCGTGGGGCGGGTCCTGGAGGGTAAAAATCAGTCCGAATTTCATGCCCGGTCCTGCGTCCGACACTCAGCCAGATAGCGCTGCAACACGTACAGGCCATCCGGTGTGAACGGCTCGGTCTGGGCCAGGTGCAGAATATCAGGCACGGCCATAAAAGCGCCGCTCTCGACTTCTTCTTCCTGCAGGACGACGGTGCCATCGTACACGCACGAGAAGGCCGCACCCCACACCCGGTTGCGCGTCTCCTGATGATAAAACCGAAAGAGCGGCGTCAAGGGCACTCCTTGGATGCCCATCTCTTCTTCGACCTCGCGCACAGCGCCCTGCTCATATTCTTCGCCCGCCAGCACGACTCCACCCGCGGCCGGGTCGTAATAACCGGGAAAGACATCCTTGGTCATGGTCCGTTTCTGGACGTAGAGTTGGCCGCGCGAGTTGAAGACCAGCACATACGTGGCCCGGTGGGGCAGGGCCCTGGCGCGCATTTCCTTGCGTGGCGCAGAACCCACCACAGTATTGTTTTCATCAACAATGGCAACGATTTCCTCGGCAGCACACATGTGGACGAAACGATACTGAGGGGCTCGGAGAGTGTCAAGCGAAAGAGGGGCCGCAGACCGGCGATCTACCATTCTCAATGCGCTATTCACCCGTTTGCCCCTCACAGCGATCCACGCTACACACCCCAGCATGGCTGCCAACGCGCTGGTGATCTTTGCCAAATGGCTGTGGCCCGGACAGGTCAAGACACGCTTATGTATCGAGGGCGACGTGGTCGATGTCGCTGGTTGAGTTTCAGCAGCCTACGAGTCGCTGGAACTGACAGGAACACATTTGGCTTGGTCCTGAGCCAGAAATAGGAGAGACTGCTGTCCTTGGTCTTTGTTCCGTAATTGGTAGCGAACCGGCTTATTTAGCTTCTCAATCTGCTCTTCACTGACGCCCCGTTTCAGCCAAGTATCGGTTTGAGTCTTCTTAATATTGAGTCGCTTGCTGATTTCGGTTGAGTTGAGCGCCTCGTCGGACGTCATGTCCCTAAAACGATAGAGGAACAGTTCATAGGGGGCCAGTTCCTTTGGAATGCGGTGATGATTCGCGGAATCAGAGGACTCCTCAAGTGCCAGTGCTTTAGGTAACCTATATCCATCTAATCTCTCAATCTTCTTTTCACTGACCCCTCGTTTCAACCAAGCATTGGTTTGGGGCTTCTCGATCTTGAGCCGCTCGGTTACTTCATCTCTGTCGAGGGCCTCACTGAACGTCAATTTACAAAGAAGGTGGAGGAACAACTCGTAGAGGTCCAGTTCCTTTGGCATGATGGATTGAGCTGCGGCAGCAGGAGACTCCCCAATCGCCACCGTTTTCGGTAATCGGTATCTGTCTAACTTCTCAATCTTCTTTTCACTGACCCCTCGTTTCAGCCAAGCGTTGGTTTGAGGCTTCTCGATCTTGAGCCGTTCGCTGATTTCGGCTGAGCTGAGCGTCTTGCTAGATGTCAACTCGCCAAAACGGTGGAGGAACAACTCATACAAATCCAGCTCCTCCAGAACGGTGAGTTGCTTCGCGACAGCAGGGGGCTTCTCAATTACCGGTGGTTCCGCTGGTTCGGTGCCGACAGTAGCTTGGGGGGAGGCTGACGACGGAAGCATGCTGGAGGACGAAGCTGTTGCTCCATTTACCGAAGAATCGTCGAACAAGTTATCCAGGCTGGAAAGATTCTCCGGTAGACAGCGCCCCCCACGCTTGATCAATTCGGAGTTGCCCGACTTTTCTTCACCGCTTTTCTTAACCCAGAGTGGCACCCACTGCGCTCCTAGGTCTTCAATGGCACCGTTCCACGTGCCTCCCTTATTGGGAGTACTACTGATGACCACGGCAGTATCGGCCAGGCAATAAATGGAGCGATTGCGGGCCATCGCATTTCCTACGTTAAACCCTGCCTCGGGATTAAACGGCGAGACTAGAGCCAAATCGCCAACTATAAGGTATTTACGATACTTTGCTGAGGTTGCCGAGCGTAAGAGACTATCAGCCAAAACCCCAATAGCAGTTCCCTCACACTCCAGAGCGCCCAGCATTGCACTCTGGTCCACACCCCGCGCCCCACCGGACACGATTGAGTAGCCCTGATCGGCGGCTTCAGCACCGAGGTTGTTTGTGTAAGCAATATCTTCCTCGGTCGCATTTCGTGACCCGACCACCGCGATCCCGCCCTTTTTCAAGAGCATCTTGTTTCCACAACCGAAGAGGATGGGAGGCGCTTCAAACTTGAGTCTTCGTTTCAGTCGGTCCGGATAATCAGGATCCGAGCGTGCGATAACCCATAATCCAGCACGCTGCCATTTCTCAAGGAGAAGGCCCAATAGAGCGCCTCGATTGAGCAAACTTTCCAGTCGGGACAGTGTTATTGAGCGGTCTATCCAACCAGATAGTAAATCTTCCAGGGTTCCTTTCAGTAGAGAAGAGGGATTCAGATCATGGTCCCTAAGCCAGATTGCAAACCTCGCCCATTCTTTCGTTGAGAGAGGTTTTGCCTCCGCATTGCCTGATTTCCCGAACGATACCGTCAACAGCAGAACAGCTTGAGCCTGACTATCTAGCTGCATTTCAGCCTCCCACGCTTGCTGTAGCCAGAGCAACGGGCCAGACTGGGCCGCTGCCAGCCTGTCTGAGCAACGCCGCAATGATGGTCATCGTCCACCTGGAATCGACAATATCATCCAGTAAGAGCACCGCTCCTTGCGGGACGGAACCGTCGATTTGGAATACCCCATCCAGATTCCGGCATTGATAGAATCTATTCTGTTGCGTCTTCTGCGGTTCATTGTGCCTGGTCTTGGTCACGATGGGCACGAAGGGTAGTCGTAGCGCCGTTGCCAGCCTTTGAGCAAAATCGGGAACCAGAGTCGGGTGTGTCTGGGATGGGACGCAGGTGACCCATTCGGGTGGGGGGTTCGGCTGCCAGCGATCCTGCACCATCTCCGCCATAGCCTCGATCAGTTCATCCCGAAAATGTCCTCTATGCTTGTCGTCAGCTACGACCTGTCCCCAACCGGCATCACCCCATCGAGAGAGAATACGGCCGGTTTCGGCGTGGAACTCTTGGGGAAGATTTCCCCTGAATCCGTATGCGGTAAAAGCATCCTTGGCGACCTGCTTGTTACATACGAGAGGAATTTCCGATTGACGCAGGAAGCGGGAAGCCGAGACGACTTGCACGTGGCCAAAGGACGACTCGACGACGGGTCTACCTAAACAAGATGCGCATCTGCCACAAGGTTGTGGATTCTGATCATCAAGGGCCGTCGCGAGGAATTGCATCAGACATCCGTCTTCTTCAAGATATCTCTGCATCTCCTGCCATTCGATTGTGCGCTGAGATGTCAAATGGCGGATGCGTTCATGGTCCATGTGATAAGAGACCGGGGTACGCTTCCATCGGGAGCCTTCCTTGATGACAGGGGCAGGGTTTTCGACGGACAGAAACTTAAGCGCCTTTTCAAGCTGACCCTGTCTCAGATTGACGGCTTCTTCCAGTTGACGGATGGTCAGCCCGTCGCCATCTTCAAGAACCTTAAGGAGCTGCTCCACCCACGATTCATTTGGAAAAGTGTTCTGACGGAAATACTCATGGATGGCGTCGTCTTCGTGGCCTGACATCAGGATGCCGACGGCGTGATCGATTGCCCGCCCGGCTCTGCCGACTTGCTGGTAGTAGGTAATGACTGAGCCAGGAGCCTGGTAATGGACGACAAAACCGAGATCGGGCTTGTCATAACCCATTCCGAGGGCGGTTGTCGCAACCAGGACTTTAATCTGATTTCGAAGAAGCTGGCCTTCGAGGTGTTGCCGATACGTATCTGAGTTTTCAAACTCATCACTTGTCACGTCACTAAAGTAGGCCAGGGCTGCAACGCCTTGGCTGCACAGCCAGTTGGCAACCTGCTCCGCATCCCGCCTTGTCAGCGTATAGATGATTCCCGTTCCCGGAAGGGCGTCGATATGTTCCGCGAGCCACGCTAAGCGGGCTGCCTGTGACGGCAGTCGTATGTTCTGCAAGGCCAGCGTGTCCCGCATCAGCGAGCCACGTTGAATCCCGATGTCTCCGAGTTGTACTTGAACATCTTGAATTACCCGATTATTCGCCGTAGCGGTCGTGCCGAGAATCGGCATGTTTTCAGGCATCCGCTGCAAGACATTGACCAAGCGTCGATAATCAGGCCGAAAATCATGTCCCCAATCGGAGATGCAGTGGGCTTCATCTACCACCAGCAGACCGATACGGTCGGCAACGGGCAAGAGTACGTTTTCTACGAACTCGTCATTGGCCAGTCGTTCCGGTGAAATCAGGAGCGCGTCAGCCTCATCATTATGGATGGTCCGCTGCAAGGCTGGCCAGTGCTCTTTATTCGAGGAATTAATAGTCACCGCACGGATGCCAATACGTTCAGCAGCTTCGATCTGATTACGCATCAGCGCCAGGAGAGGCGAGACGATGAGCGTTGGGCCTCGTCCACGATCACGCAGAATTCTGGTGGCAATGAAGTAGACGGCACTCTTACCCCAACCAGTTCGCTCAACTACCAGCAGGCGCTCGCGTCGGTTTACCAGCGCGTCAATGGCTTCCCACTGGCCATCCCTGAACTCAGCGTCTCGGTCATTCACCGCGCTTCGGAGAAGGACCAGTGATTCCGACCTCTCAGTCATATTTACTTGTCTTCAAGGATTTCTGTCTTGAGACAGTCTCCACGCACCCCTTCTTTTTGTTCGTCTCGTCCGAGCCACAAAGTACTTAAACTCTAGGCTCTTCGCAAATGGCTCTAAGTCTTCTTCTCCCTGCGCCAAGCATGTTTGCCCCCTCCACTAATCCACGCTACACACCCCAGCATGGCTGCCAACGCACTGGTGATCTTTGCCAAATGGCCCCTGCCCGGACAGGTCAAGACGCGCCTCTGTCCGCCGCTCCGGCCCGACCAGGCCGCGGAACTGTCGCGTTGCTTTCTCCTCGATACGGTTGAACGGGTATCCCGGCTCGAAGAGGTACAGGTCTGGGTCGCCTTTACCCCGGCTGAGAGTGAGCCATGCTTTCGGGCTCTGTTGCCTTCCTCAGTCCGGTATTTGCCGCAACGGGGCAACGATCTTGGTGAGCGTGAGCTGAATATCTTTATTGATCTGTTCGAGGGAGAAACGACGCGGGTGGCGATCATGGGGAGCGATATTCCCTCCGTGCCGCTCGCCTATCTCCGCTCGGCCTTCGACCTGTTGAAGAATCCGGACTGTGATGCCGTCCTCGGACCGAGTCGTGACGGCGGTTATTACTGTATCGGTGCACAGGCCGGCCATGCAGGGTTGCCGGCACTGTTTGAGCATATCGAGTGGAGTACGGAAAAGGTCATGCAGCAGACCTTGCAACAGGCCCGTTTGCATAACCTGAATGTGCGTCTGATACCGCGCTGGTACGATGTGGATACCGTAGAGGATATGCGGAAGCTGGCGGAGCAGTTACAGGAAATGCCGAATGAAGAGGATGCCCCACGAACCCGGAATTTTTTAGAACAGATCGCCTCTTTACTGTGAAGAAATTCTTATGGCTGATTCGTTGTAGGGGCAATTCATGAATTGCCCCTACTTACGAGGCCAGCTTTGCGCTATCCGTCCCTATGAACTCCTCCAGTTCATATTTCAGTCGCGCGAATACCCCTACCCCTTCCTTGACGACCGCCGAGCCGACCTGAATGGCCTTCACGCCCTGTTGGAGAATAGCAAGTGCGTGCGCGCCGGTTGATACGCCACCTACGCCGATCACATCGAGTCTTCCCTCCGCCGCCTCAAGGACGGCCTGAGCCTGAGACGGACCACCGTTCGCCCCTGTGTTGTGACACATGACAACGGGAATATTATTCTGGACCAGCGTGTGTACGATATCCGAAAGTGTGAGCGGAACCGTAGCCGGGAGCTTGATGGCAATCGGAGCGGCAATCTGTCTGCGGAGCGCTGAAACGACCTCGGCCAGGCGTTCGACAGACTGAAATGGATTCACGTGGGTATGCACATGCGGATCGTTCAGATTGATTTCAATCAGGTCCGCACCGGCTTGCGTCAGTGTCTGCGCAACATGGACGAACTCTTCGATCGTGAGACCGGCAACGCTGGCAACCACCGGCTTGCCCCACTGGCGCAGTTCTGGAATGACCTCAACGTAGTAGTCAGTACCGGGGTTTTCCAGGCCGCATTGCGCTCCAGGATCGAGAAACGATGTTGGCGTAATCGACTTCGTGACAACCGCACCGCTCTCCGAATGGGCCTGGGCGAGCAACTCCGCTCGCGAGGTCGATAATGCACCAGCGGCGTTCATCAAACTAAAAGGAAATCGGATATTGGCAATGCGCGGAGTCATCGGTGTCATACTGATACCCTTGGCTCAGCTCCGAATAGACTCGGTGTGATGTTCCAACGCCTGGAGAATGAAATCTGCGGTGCCCGTCTCACCCCACACGCTTGAGTCGAGTTGGAGGTTGTATCCATCTGCGTCGCGCCAATCCGCCTGGTAGAACTTGTGGACATAATCCGTCCGCAGTTTATCCATCCCGGTGATGCGTCGCTTGGCCTCATCTGTGGTGAGGCCCTCTACGTTCATCACGCGCTCAATACGGGCATCGAGCGAGGCAAAAACAAAAACGTGGAGGGTCTCGGATCTGTTGGCCAGAATGCAGTTTCCCCCACGCCCGACAACAATGGCGCTGCCCTCCTGCGCGACCTCTTCAATCAGCTTGCGGGTCAGGCGCGCGAGTTGGCTGTCTTTGAGACGCAACGGCGGCGGGATGTTATAGGCGCTCTCAAAACCGCCGACGCCAAAGGATTCGACAAGGCGTTCGATAAACGAACCCACGCGTTCATCTTTGGTCTCAATATAATCCTCAGAGACATGTTGTTGGGACGCGATGGTGCGGACAATTTCCTTGTCCCAGACTTTCCAGTTGAGGCGTTGCCCCAGATCGCGGGCAATCAGGCTTCCCCCGCTGCCGTACTGGTGAGACAGCGTGAGCAGGGTGATGGGCGTATTCATAATGGGTCCTTCCTCGGAGTCCTCGCGGAAGCTGATTACACGGAAGCCTCCCGGAACTCGTATTCTAGGAGGACGTGAACAGACCTGTCAATTCTCATTGGGCGGGTGGTGAGGGTGCCAGTCTGGGATTCTTGGCAAACAGAAAGCACAGACCACCCAGGAAACTGCACGCCGCCAGGACCCAAAAAGCCAGGGTATAATCCCCGCGGACATCACGTATCCAGCCGGCAAAGGGCGGCGCGACAAGCATGAGGATATTCATCGGGACAGTAGACAGGCCCAGAATCTTGCCAAAAGAGGTTTGACCGAAATAATCGCCCCGAATCGCCACCGTGAGCGGGTTCCGTCCACCGAACCCGATGCCAAAGAGGACGGCGAAGAGGATGAGCATGGGAGTCGAAGTCGAGAACGTCAGCACGACCGTGCCAGCCGCCTGGAGCGACGAGAAGATAAACAGGGCGATACGTTTGGGCATGCGGTCGCCGACATAGCCGCCCACGAGTTGAAAAACCATGGAAATAGCCGTGTACACAGAGACGAGCCAAGCCGTTGTCTGAACCGAAAAGCCCGCATCCTCCATCAGCAGCCCCAGGTGGGCCATGATGGCCAGGAGCACCATGGAGGTAAATCCGTGGCCAAAGGAGATGAGCCAAAAGGCCGGTGTTCTGAGTGCCTGGGCGGCGGTCAGGTCGGGACTGGGGGCAGGGCTGATAGGCTGGGAGACCGCTGAACTTTGCGTACTGCGGGTTTCGTCTGGTTGTCGTATCGGTCCGCCATCGGGCAGCAGATCATAGTCCTGCGGTCGGTCACGGATGAGCCGCGCAAGCGGGACTGCGACAACAACGGTAAAAACCGCCAGCAGCAGAGCAGTCGTCCGCCAGCCGAGACGCTCGTAGTCGGGATCAATGGCCCAGGCAATTGTCGGGACGAGGAATAATGCCCCCAGACGACTGCCGACATTGGCCCAGCCGACCGCACTCGCCCGGCGCCGGACAAACCAGTGGTTCAGCATCGTCATGAGCGGCAGCCAGCCGCCAAACCCCTGTCCGACCGCCATGACGACATAGGCGAGGTAAAACATCCACAGGCTGTCGGTCTGACTTAACAACAGGAACCCGGCGGCCAGAAAAAAGAGACCCATAATGACCATACGGCGCGTGCCGAGGCGATCGGTCAGATATCCTTCGACCGGGCCCATGAGGCCGCCCTCGATGCGGGTAAACGTCAGAGCCAGACCGAGTTGGGTCCGACTCCAGCCAAACTCTCGTTCCAGGGCAACGGCCCACACGCCCATAGCGTGAAACAGTGGGACATGGGCCAGCATCATGATGAAGCCGCTGAGTGCGACCAACCACCACCCGTAAAAGACGCGCGGTTTTCGGTCCGAAGCGGGAGGCAAGGAAGGGGTATCCATACGATATGCTGCACTGCGGCCAACACACCTGCTCGGTGCGCGAAGTGCCCAAGCCTATCGCGTTGGTACGTATCTCAACAAGTGGAGTTCAGTTGAGTAGCGGTATCCCATGACGGCTCAACGCCTTGCTGAGAGGGGAGTAGTATGGGCCTCGCTCTAGCGTTTCGGTATGGAGGCGCTATAGTACTGGCGTGCTTATTGGGCTTGCTGCTGTTGTGTGTGGGTTCGTATGGGGCATGATCCACGGCCAGGTCTGGCTACAACTGAACGTTCGGTGGATGGCGAGAGCCGCCCGCTCCCTCCAAGGGGTTCATAAACGCCCCAATCGTCGTCTGAAAGCCGTTCGGCCCACCTCCTTTCGCGCTCCGCAGAAGTTTCTGGGCGTCCTCTTTGGAACCATAGCTACCGGTGGATTTCTCGCCGTCCTTGCTCCCAACTGGTCTTTTCTGGCGCCGTACTCAATTGGACTGTTCGCCGGCTTCTCTCCCGCTTTCATTCTCGCCTATTGGCGCGTGTCTGCCCTCGTTGGGGTAGTGCTGCTTGTTGGCGCAACAGGAATTCTGCTCTATGACGATATGGACGATCCCGGTGAGCACGTCCGTGTGCCAGAGATGGAAAACGAGCCGAAGGCGCCCGATCAAGACGCGAGTCCCGCACGAGCCCGGTCGCCCTTGCCACCACCGCCTTCTGTAGAAAAGAACGAAGCAGTTCCAAAGGACGAGGCAATTCCAAAGGAGGAAGCAACTCCGAAAGATATCGTCCGACAGGGGGTTCCGTCTCCTGTGAAAAAGAGCGAAGCAACTCCAAAAGAGGAAGCAGCGCCGAGAGCTATTGTTCGGCAGGATATTCCTTTTGCTTTTAACGACCGAACGATTCGACCGGAGTTTCTGCCGGAGCTGAATGAGACGGCTCGTATTCTCAACGACAACCCGACGCTCTCCGTCCTGATTGAGGGCTACGCTGATGCGGTTGGCTCCGAGTCGTTTAACCTGAGACTCTCCCGTGCGCGGGCGGAAGCGGTCCGAGACTATCTGATAGCGAGTGGGATTGCCGCCGACCGTCTCCGAGTCGTGGGGCGAGGAGAGATCGCCCCTCTTGCTCCCAACGCCAGAGATGACGGTTCGGACAATCCGGAAGGCAGGGCCGTCAATCGCCGCGTCGAACTCTCGGTTGAATAGGCGGTCTACGCCCCGCTGGGAGGGGCGATAGGAATCGTCTCCGCCAGCGCTGGCGTTTTTCCCGCCTCGTTTGAAAAACGTCCGGCGGCAACCACGTCGTCGTGAGAAAACGACACCCAGAGATTTTTCTGTCTGGCCTCGGCGTAGAGCCGTTTTTTCGCGGCAATCGTTACTAAGGGGTCAGTGTCATACGCGGCGTTCCAGGCGAGCCGCAGGTGTGCGGTCGTTGGCACAATATCGGCGAAGTGAATCAAGCCGGTTCCAGCCGTTTCAACGATGACGCACTGGTGCGGACTGGTATGGCCGCCCGAGACGGTTGTGCGAACGCGGTCGGTCAGCGTTGTGTCACCGTCAATGAGGTCAATATTCGTAAGCGGCTCCAGACATTCCGGGGCGTGTCGGTAGGCCGCGGCAAGACGTTCGTCCGGCGGCTGGGTTGCCAACTCCCACTCCGCCCGTTGCAGAACCACACGGGCATTGGGAAAAGCTGGCGTGATCGTGCCGTCGTCCGCCTTATCAATGACGCCGCCCAGATGATCAAAATGGAGATGGCTCAGCACGACGTGGGTCACGTCTGTCCTTGTGTAACCGAGGGCGTGAAGCTGGCCGGTCAGACCGCTGCCACGCCGGGGAGTAAAAAATTGTTGCTCGCGTTCACTCAGCCGATTCCCGATGCCGGTATCAACAACGATGAGCTCATTCCGAGTCACAATCAGCGGACAGGTCAGACTCATGGTAATGCGCCCGCGTTCGTTGGGTCGCTTCTCCCGTTGCCAGATTTCACGCGGGACAATCCCGAACTGCGCGCCGCCGTCATCCCACCACAACCCGTCGTTCAAAAAGTGAATGGTGGTATCCCCGGCTTTCAGCATGGGGCCGACTATAACCGAGCCCAAAAAGGAAGACAAACTCCGTTTCAGCGCTTCCATTTGTGTAGCTTTTGAGGCACCCTCACACACAAAGGAGGTCATATGCCGGGCGTACACGACCGTGGGGGCTGGCCTGATGTCGGACCCATCAACAAGGCGGAACATGAACTGTCGTTCTGGGAGAAACGGACCGACGCACTCCTCGTGCTGTTGAGCAGCGCGGACCGGCGCGTGATCCGGGTCGATGAGTTGCGACGGGCAATCGAAAGCCTGCCACCCGAGGCGTATGAAACCATGGGCTATTACGAACGCTGGATCAGCGCGATTGAAACCCTGCTGATTGAAAAGAACGTCCTGACCAAGGCTGAGATTGACCGCAAGGCCGAACAGATCGTGGAGCAGCGGACGATCGAGACGACTGAGTGAAGTCCGGCTTGAAAGGAGGAAGAGATGGGACGCCTCGATGGCAAGGTCGCATTCATTACCGGGGCGGGTTCGGGCATTGCCCGCTCTGCCGCCCGGATTTTTACCCAAGAGGGGGCAAAGGTCGTCATTGCCGAACTCAAGCCCGCACTCGGCCGTGAAACCGAACGCCTGGTCCGTGACGCTGGCGGAGAGGCGGTGTTCATAGAAACCGACGTCACCATCGAGGAGAGCGTGAAAAACGCCATCGACCAAACGGTGACGCGCTATGCCAGGGTCGACATTCTGTATAACTGTGCGGGCGGGTCGATTGCTGAAGACACGACCGTGACTGAGGTGGATATGTCGGTCTGGCAGCACACCCAGTCGCTCGATTTGCTCGGCCCGTTTCTGTGCTGCCGGCACGGGATTCCCGAACTCGTCAAGGCCGGTGGGGGCGCGATTGTCAATATGTCTTCCGTCGTCGCTTTGCGGGGATCGTTTCCACTGCATGTCTACACCGCGGCCAAAGGTGGTGTCATTGCTTTTACCCAGGTGCTCGCCGGGACGTATGCCAAGGATAAAATTCGCGCCAATGTGATCTGCCCGGGGGTGATTATGACCGACCGGGTGCGGCAACGCCTGGGTGTAGACCAGCCGCCTGAGGCCGGCCAGACCGGTGTCGTCAACCTGGAATCCCAACTGAAGAAGTATCCGTTCTCTGTGGGCGAGCCCGAAGATATCGCCCGGGTGGCCCTTTTTCTGGCCTCGGACGAAGCTCGCATGATGACCGGCGCCGTCGTGCCGGTTGACGGTGGGCTGTCGGCCTACTAGGAACAGATAGTGACGATGCCGTATCAGCCAGGAGACCGAGTGCGTATCCGAGTCGCCACCCCGTCCGGCCATTACCGGACGCCCACCTATATTCAGGGCAAAGTCGGCGTCATCGAAGCCGTCCACGGCGCGTTTCGCAACCCTGAGACGCTGGCCTATGGCGGAGACGGACGCCCCAAGCAAACGTTGTATCTAGTCCGCTTTGATCAAACCCATATCTGGGCACATGCCGAGCCGGTCCCTTTCTGTCAGAACGACCGGCTATTGATTGACATCTACGAACACTGGCTGGAGCCAGCCCCCGAGGAGTAAGCGATGCACGACCACGACGCGCCCGACTCTCATCTGCCGCTTGAAGCGGATGCCGAGCTGACCTATTACGAACAGCGGGTAGAAGCTATTCAGGCGCTGCTGATCGAAAAGGGACTGTTGAGCGCGGATGACGTGCGGCGGGCGGTCGAAGATATGGACGCCCGCTCGCCCGCGGTCGGAGCGCGGGTGATTGCGCGCGCCTGGGTCGATCCGCACTTTAAGCAACACCTGCTTGCCGACGCCAAGGCGGCGATTGCCACGCTGGGCATTGACGTAGACACCTGGAGTACGCTGGTGGCGGTGGAGAACACGCCGACCATCCATAATGTCGTGGTGTGTACCCTGTGTTCCTGCTATCCCCGCTCTCTCCTCGGCGTGCCGCCCGACTGGTATAAAAGTCTCAACTACCGAGCCCGGGTGGTGAAAGAGCCGCGGACCGTCCTCGAAGAATTCGGCCTGGAACTCGCGCCCGACATAGAAGTCCGGGTGTACGACAGCACGGCCGACATGCGCTACCTGGTGATCCCTCAGCGGCCGGCTGGAACCGAGGGCATGAGCGAGGGGGCACTCGCCGAGCTGGTCACCCGAGACAGTATGATCGGGGTCACGCAAGCACAGGAACCCTCACCCTAGCCCTCTCCCAGAGGGAGAGGGAATGGAGGCCGGAGGGGATGATAAAATCTGTAGGGGCAACCCCCTGTGGTTGCCCGGTGGCGGCGTTCCGAGGTGGGTTGTCATTTTTTCATGCGCTCGGCAAAACTACGCATTTCCTCGATGACGGCATCGGTCTCGGCGCTCAGCGGCAGCATATAGAGCACGTCAACGCCGGCGGCGCGATACGCCTCAAGCTCTTTGTCGCCAGCCCTATTGGACAGGGCAAGCGCGGTAATCTCCAATGCGTTAAAATCGCGACCGGCCTCGTCCATCAGACCCTTGATTTGATCCAGCAGGCCGGGAATCCGCTCGGGCAGGACCAGGCCACAGTGCCAGCCATTACCGAAAGCGGCCACGCGCCGTAACGCCGGCTTGGATTCTCCCCCAACCCAGATGGGCGGATGGGGCTTTTGGAGCGGACGGGGCAGGACGTTGACGTCTTCCTGCAACTCGACGAATTTCCCGGAAAAACGGGGCGAGTCCTGCGTCCACAAGGCCTGCATCATGGCAATATATTCGCGCGTGCGGGCGCCCCGCTGGGTGAAGGGGATGTTCAGCAGGCGGAATTCGTCTTCCAACCAACCGACCCCGATGCCCATGATAAAACGTCCACCGGACAGCACATCAATGGTGGCCACTCGACGCGCAACGTCGAAAGGGTGCCGATACGGCACAATTACGACGCTGATCCCGAGACGGACCCGTTCTGTAATCGCCGCCAGAAAGGCCATGGTGTCGAACGGGTCCAGCCAGACCATTTCGGTGTATACCGCATACGGCGTTTTGCCGCCCACATATTCATCATAGGGCCAGGGAGAGCTAATCTGTTTGGGAATGACAATATGGTCGCCGATCAGGAGCGAATCAAAGCCTAGTTCTTCTGCGGCAGTCGCCAGTTTTTTGAGCGAGTCGCGTTGGGACACGGACGCGCCACCGCCGAGTTGAATCCCGTATTTCATGCTGTCCTCCTTTTTGGATTCAATCCTTCTCGTCAGTGTGGTAACGGAAAGACCACACCAGAACAAGGAGCGGCTGTAAGACGACGAGCATGCACGAGCCGGATGTCACCCTGACCGATTACGCCCTGACGCTGGAGTGTGGGCTGTTTGCCTATTGGCTGCTCGTCCATGGTCAGGCGGACAACTCACTACGCCTCTGGTTTGCCGTCTTTTTTACCTCAATCGGCATGGCTGCTTTCAGTGGCGGAACGGTCCACGGCTACTTCCCCAACGCGGATACCTTCGGCCATAGCGTTCTGTGGGGAGTGACCCTCATTGCGATTGGGGTTACCGCGCTGTGCGGCTGGATCATTGGCGCACGACTCTATTTCTCGGGGAGCGTGGCCGCCTGGATTCAGTCCGGCGCCGTTGCGCTCTTCGTCCTCTACTGCGGCGTCGTGCTGTTCGTCACACGTGATTTTCTGGTCGCTGTTTTATACTATCTGCCAGCCACGCTTTTCCTGTTGGTCGTTTATGGTCTGGTGTATCGACAGGGGCGGGAGTCGGCGGTCCTGATCGGTCTGCTCGGCCTCGTCCTGACCCTGGCCGCCGCGGGAATACAGCAGGCACGGTGGAGCCTCCACCCCGTGTACTTGAGCTATAATGCGCTCTACCATGTCGTCCAGGCGGTAGCGCTCTTCTTCATATACTGGAGTGCGCGCTGGCTGGTTATCATGCGTTGAGACCCGTCATTCACACACCGGACAGAGGCAGGTATGGAACTCTCACGCCTTTTCGCCGACAAGCCCGATTGGCTCACCTCGTGGCTGGTCCAGATGGTTGTCATTGTTTTCCTGACCTTCGCGTTGCATTTCATTTTGCGGCGGCTCCTCAATCGTCTGCATCACAAAGCCCTGGACTCGCATGCCTATTGGGACGATGCGTTCGTCACGGCGCTGCAAAGACCGCTGGTTTTTCTGGTGCTTTTCGGCGGCCTCAGTCTGGTTCTTGAGACGGTCCGGCTGCAGGCCGATCTCGCGTTTCTCCCGGCGCTCAACTCCGCGCGTCTACTGGGCATCGTGGTCCTGGTTGCCTGGTTTTTGATCCGTCTCATCAGAGAGGGAGAAGAGGCGATTATCGCAAAGGGGCAGGCCGAAGGCCAAGGATATGACCGAACGACCCTGGATGTGGTCGCCAAGCTGCTGCGCCTGTCCGTGACGATTATCGCAACCTTGGTGATTTTGCAGACGCTTGGGGTGAGTGTCGCCGGCGTGCTGGCATTTGGCGGTATCGGCGGCCTGGCTATCGGCTTTGCCGCCAAGGACTTATTGGCCAATTTTTTTGGCGGCCTGATGATCTATCTCGACCAGCCGTTTGCGGTGGGCGATTGGATACGTTCCCCTGACCGTGAAATCGAGGGAGACGTTGAGCAGATCGGCTGGCGACAGACGCGCATCCGCACCTTTGACAAGCGGCCCTTATACGTCCCGAACGCGCTCTTCACCACCATCGCGGTCGAGAATCCCTCACGCATGTCAAACCGCCGCATCTACGAGACCATCGGTATCCGTTATGACGACGCCAACAAGATGGGACCTATTGTCCAGGCGGTTGAGCGGATGCTGCGTTCCCACCCCGAGATCGATACCTCGCGAATCCTGATGGTCAATTTCAATACCTTCGCTCCATCGTCCTTGGACTTCTTTGTCTACACGTTTACCAAAACGACGGATTGGGCCGACTTCCACAAGGTCAAACAAGACGTTCTGCTGAAAATTCTGGAGATTATCGAATCCCACGGCGCCCAAGCCGCCTTCCCGACCTCCACGATTCATATGCCTGAAGGGCTATCGGTTCAGCCCGCCGGGAGTACGGAAGAGCTGCTTCCGCCCAAGCGGGCTGCGAGCTGACTCTTTTAGAGGAGTAGGGTGCAGTCCTTAATAGATTGGAAACTTTCGGTCCTGTGTCTTCGATCAACCAACTTTTTCCCGAACAAGTGTCCTTGCCCAGCGGATAACTTTCTCTGCGACCGCCAGCGCTTCCTGATATTCTTCACGCCGAATAGCGCTTGCAATCCCGGGGTATCGAGTGGAAATCGCAAAACGGGTCAGGCGCTCTGCTTGTCTAATGGATGAAGGGATTTTTTGCCCTGCTTTCTCCAACGTGGTGAGGAGTTCCGTAATATCGTGGACATACGGGAACTCGACTTCATGGGCAATTAGGACAGCCTTAATAGCCTTTTCCACAGCCTGTTGCGCGTTGAAGCACAAATCCTCCAGATAGATATTTCGCCTGGGGGCTTTTGCCAGGAGGAGGTTGCTGCGGGCTCTGTTGAGCCATTCGCGGGGATCTTCAGGCGGATAACGTGCCGGCACGGTAGATTTCTTTTCCCTGGCGTAGCGCTGGTGCAATGACGAGACAATGCGTGTTTCGATAACGCTCAACTTGTTCCGGTGTCACTACAATCAGGTCTACCGCCTGTCCCACCCCGTGTAAGCTCATATAAAGATCGCCGACGAGCTGTCCTTGATCGAATTCTCCCTGCTTGACCACAAGAAGATCGACATCGCTGTGCGGACCCATTGCGCCGCGAGCCGCAGAGCCAAATAGGACGATTCTGTCTGGCCGGGCAACGGCGACAATGCGCCGGACGATTTCACGCAGGACTTTTGAAGCGATCTTTGCCATCTGCTCTGCTTCTTCGATGCTCATAAGCATACCGCGAACTGGACAGGTATCATACCTTTCCCGACGCCACTTACTCTTGTTTATTTTAGCTATTTAGCTAAATCGACCGTTGCGAGGAGAAACTATTATGAAATCTGTCTACGTTGACGACACTCTTCATCGTAAACTGAAGCGACTCGCCCAAGAGAGCCAGCAGACTCTGCGCTCCTTGTTGAACCGCCTTGTCCGAGAGGGGATTCAACAAATGGAGAAAAAGAAGCTCGGTACGCGGGCGACGGGGCGCGACCCTATCGGCATGTTTGGAGTAGGGAGGAATGGGAAGAAGAGAGCGATAGCCGTCGAGGACACCTACGCTGAGGATCGCTACCAGGGAGTTGGGGCTCGTGATGGCCGTTTTTGACTTTATGCTGCATCCTCATCATTGCGACCACCGCTACGGGCTTCATGCGCATCCCGGATGCCACGATCTACACCTGTAACGAGAAAATACTGGCGGCGTAGCCAGCGCAGACCGGATCACCAGTCAAGTTTGACTCGTATCAGGAGGCAGGATATCTGTTTCCTTAATAAGAGGGGGAGAGAGATGCCAAAGCAAATCCGCCGAATTGTGACCGGCCACAACGCTGAAGGAAAATCGGTCATTGCTGAGGATGCCATTGCCACGAGTATTCTGGATCTCGAAGCAGTGCCAGGACTGCGAGCCACTGATCTATGGGAGACGACAACTGCGCCTGCTGACCTGTCCGGTGATGCCGACCCGGTTGATCGTCCTATGCATTTGGAACCCCGGCCGACCGGGACAATTTGCCGCGTCGTCGAGTTTCCGCCTGATGCGGCCTGGCAAGACCGGACTGATGCGAGCGAAGTCTTTTCCTCCATGGAGGCGGGTCATACCGCCGATTCCACCAGCTCGAACCCGATGATGCATAAAACCGCCTCAGTAGACTACGCCATCGTCCTGTCAGGTGAGGTGTGGGCAGTCATGGAAGAAGGTGAAACTTGCATGCAGGCCGGGGATGTCCTCATCCAGCGGGCGACCAATCATGCCTGGAGTAATCGTTCAGCGGAGCCAGCTCTGGTGGCTTTCATTTTGGTTGGCGCACAATCCGGGTAAATAGAGGCGCTTCCGCTAGAGGCTGAACAGCATTCTTCAAGGGCTTGCATTGCGAGGCAGGTGTGAACCCTTGACGCTGTCCCTGTGGGCTGTGTAGACATCAGGGGATGGTCTGGAGGGGCGATGCAGTTCACATCCGAGCAGATTGACGTTAACGACTACCACGCCGCGGTTGAGTTGTTCTTTGAGCGCGGCTGGACCGACGGCTTGGCTATTGTCCCGCCGACCGAAGAACTGGTTGCGGCCATGATTGCAGCCTCGGGACGTGAGCCGCACGAGGAACTGGGTGAGATTCCGCCGGCGCAAGGCATCGCCACGATTGAGAAGCTGGCGATTAACAGTGTCATGGCCGGCTGCCGGCCCGAATATTTCCCGGTTATCATTGCGGCGGTCGAGGCCATGCTGGAGCCCGAGCACAATCTGAACGGCGTCCAAACAACCACCCACTGCTGTGTCCCGTTAACGATTGTCCACGGTCCGATTGCGACACAACTCAAACTCAACGCGGGCGATGGAGTGTTTGGCAACGGCTTTCGGGCAAATGGGACCATTGGTCGCGCTATCCGTCTGATCCTCTGGAATCTGGGCGGGAACGTCCCGGGCGAGGTGGATAAGTCAACCCAGGCCCATCCCGGCAAGTGGAGTTTCTGCATTGCAGAAAAGGAAGAGGCAAACCCCTGGGAGTCGCTGTACGTGGAGCGCGGCATCGAAGCCGGTAAAAGCGCCGTGACCGTGTTTAGCTGTGAGGCTCCACACTCGGTGTTGTGCTATGGCACGGTCAAACAGATGCTGGCTTCCCTGGTCAGCTCGCTCAGCGGCTTGGGCAGCAATAATGTCCAGGCTATGGGGGAAACCCTGGTGGTGCTGAATCCCTGGCAAGCGCGGCAGTTTCACCGCGAAGGCTGGTCCAAGCCCGAGATTCGGGTGTATCTGTGGGAGCACGCCCGGGCCAGGCTGGGGGATATCCGGGAAGTGGACGCCCTGGGAATATCAGACCAGTTCTGGCCGAGCTGGGTGGAGAAGGACAATGACGACTACCGGGTGCCCATTACCGAGCGGCCACGGAATATCCATATTGTCGTCGCCGGAGGAGAAACGTATTTCGCGGCGATCTGTCCGGGTTGGGGTGGACTCGGCGGGTTTGCCGTGACCAAGGAAATTCAACAGTGAGGTGTCATATGCGGGTACTCAGCCCCGTCGGAGTCCGACGACCATTCGCAGAAAAGAAGATCGATCATACCGCTGCGGGCCGTGTGATTGGATTGGTCAATAATGGCTTTGGCAACGAGATCGCCGGGCAGTTCTTTGAACGTCTCAAGGAACTCCTGGAGGCCAAACCGGCCGTGAGTGCTGCGTCGGTTTGGCGCAAGCCGGTGTTTACCCGCCCGTCGCCCGAGGCGTTGATGGACGAGGTTGCCGCCGCCTCCCAGCAGGCTGTTGTCGGCCTGTGTGCCTGAGGGTCGTGTACGTCGGGCTGTATGCTCGACGCCGCAAAACTGTGGAAGCGGGGGGTGCGCGCCGTTGTCGTCACCTTTGATACCTTTCTGGTAGCAGCCCAGGATCAGGCCAAAGCCATGGCCATGCCGGAGATTCCCATTGTGGTCATTCCACATATCAAGGCTGGAGAAACGCCGGAGGATTTTCGGGGGCGCGCCGAAGAGGCGCTGGCCGAGATTGCCGCGCAGCTTGAACTGGACGGACCGCATCTGCACGCTGCCGCTACGGCGTAATCGAGGACGGACGAGAGGAGAGACTAATCCATGCCGAAACTTGAAATCGTTGATCCCTGGGGATTTGACCAGCGCTATACCTTCTCGCCTGCGGTGCGTAAGGGGAATCTGCTGTTTATTTCCGGCCTGACCGCGTTCAACGCCAAGGGAGAAATTGTCGGTGCGGGAGATATCGTGACCCAGACGCGCGAGATCTTTCAGAAGATCGGCAAGATCCTGGACGAGGCCGGGGCGAGCTTCGACGATATTGTGAAGACGGTAGACTATATCA
>JAJDZM010000149.1 GCA_022824615.1 Candidatus Binatia bacterium
AACAAGCGGTCGAGCTGTTCCTCAATAATCTCAACACGACGGTCAATAACGACCGCCCCAGCCGCATACGATCCGAACAGGGCCAGGAAGCGGGTTTCTTCGTCACTGAGGACCGCAGGCGCATCGACCCGCATGACACCGTCAATCACCGCAGTCATGCTCGGTATCTGCTCAGGAGTTGGTATCCGTGGCTGCCACGGACCGGCTTCAACCTGCTGCCCCGTGACTTGAGCGGAGGGCTGCTCCGCATCGACCGCCTGGGGAGCCGAAATCTGGCTGCCGTAATCGCCCCCCCAGGGGTCCAGACTGATACGCATGGGTCCTGAGCCTAGATTTTCTTTTCCGGTGAGCGCACGATCTGGCGCTCGCGAATCGTCACGATGGTTCGCCCCTCGGTATCCGTAATCGTTGACTCTCGAACAATAATCTCCATGGGACCGCTCCGGCCTGTTTTTTCATACACATCGGCCACACGCGAGGTAATGGTATAGGTCTGCCCGGCCATAATCTCGTCGTGGAATTCGATTTCCTGTCCCGCGTTCAGGCTCATGAAGCCGGACGGGAGTGGGACCTCGGGCAGCATTCTGCCGCCGCGCATCCGCATACAAAACATCGGGGGGGCAATAACGTCCGGGTAGCCGGCGGCACGCGCCGCCTCAACGTCCGTATACAGCGGGTTCAGATCGCCCATCGCCTCGGCAAAGGATTGAATATCCTCGGCGGTCACCGTCACCGGACCAAGTTGGACGCCTTGTTTGGCCTTCGGATCAATTTCGAGCATCATGAGGGGCCTCGTTCTGAGTGTGGTCTTTCACCTCAACACTACGCAAGCATTCGCATACGCGCAAACGAAAAGAGGGACACGATATGCCGTGTCCCCCTTCAATAGATAGGCTACTTCAACGGAGAATGCGCCCTAGTAGATCTTCTCGTAGAATTCGAGCGCTGGCGCGCCAGCGAGGATGGCCCTCAAATCCACCCCGAGTTCACCCAGATGCTTGCGATGGGCATCAAAAGCGGCCTGATCCGTATACTCTTCGTAGAACACGAACATGCTCGGATTCTCTTTTGAACGGTTCATCACATAGGCGCTGTTGCCGGGCTCATCACGCACCGCCGGGACGACATCCTTCATGGCATCAATAAAATCCTGCTCCTTGCCTTCGCGAACCGTCAGCTTTGCAACCAATGCAATCATGCTTTGCCTCCTTTTTCCTCCCGTAAGATATGCTCCGTTTTGCCTGAGCCCGGACCGTTTGGCAACACCGCAAACGCCGGGCCGAACCGCTCGTAGTCAGCACCTGCGTGGGCCGAACTATCTTCAGAAATGCCAGACCAAGCCCAACGACAAGTTCACTTCGTCGCTGTCCATTTCCGCCGGAACCCGGATCTTTCCAGCGTCGGGTAAACTGAGCCAGCTATGATTTTCGTACTCGAGGTAACGAAGTTCACCCCGAAGCGCGAGGTTTTCTCCAAGCATCTTTTCCAGGCCAACGCCACCCGTCCAGCCGATAAGATGCTCAGTCCAGGCGTCGGCTCCCGAGACAAACTCGGCTGGCGGACAGGACTCAGTAGCAAAGGGACAGCCGGTGTAGTCAGTCCGCATACGTGTTCTCAGCCGGCGGACGCCAGCAAGCGCGTACACGCTCGTATCAGAGCCGACCCAATTCCGCAGCAAAGCGGAATTGACTCCGAGTTTGAGCGTAAATCCATAGCTCCAGTCTTTTTCAAAAGCCCAACCATCGGGCCAGTTTTCTCCATATTGATTCCGCCCCTCAGATTCTCCAACTCCGTCCTGTCGGCCCCGCACCGAACCGCCGTGCAGGGTCACATCCAGCTCGCCGCTCAGGTATAGCCCACTCCGGCCGATCAGCCGACGATAGCCAGCCAGCACCCCGAACCCAGAGCCTGCTTCCGTGTCGGAATCTCTATCGTGATACACCCTGCCGCGTTGGGGTGAGATATTGCGCGGGTCGGTATTATCGGTGGTTTTGGCATACGAGGCGTCCAATAGCTCTAAGGCCCCCGTTGTCCCGACGTAAAAGCGCCCCTCTTGTCCAAACGCCATGTCCGCACCACACAAGAACGTTGCCGCTACCAAGCTTATCAGAAAACGTTGTGTCCACTGTCGGTTGGCGGGCGTATCATTCCTACTGTTTCGCTGAGCGTTTTTCCTCAATCGCGCCATATTGGGCTTCCGGTGTTCGGCGGGCTGCCTTTTCCCTACAGCGCCCTGAGAAATTGTCGAACTTGGTCGAAAACGGGATGGTTCAAATCCCAGTAACTTTGTTTTGCCGCCATGCCGACGGAATGGTGCGGATTGGGCTTCGTTGTCAGGTAGGCATACGCGCGAGCCTTGTCCGGGTTATTGATGGACACCGTTGGGACGGCCTCAACGCACTCAAAAAAGGCATTGATACAGGCTTCCTCCGGGGTGTTCGCAAAGGTTTCATTGAGTAGCGTTTCGAGCATGCCCGGGCGGTTGTCACCGGGCAGTATCAGCACCGTCACTGCCGGGCTGCCGCTGAAGCGTCTTTCGGGCTGGTTTGGTACAGGCAATCCGGCATTCTCCAGCGAAGACCGCACGCTTTGAAAGGCCGCCTGAGCGGAGGTTTCCGCGTCTCGAACAATGCCGATGCTCTGAACGGTCTCACGAAATCCCGACCTCTTCACAAGTATCGACAGAAAGGGGCGCAGGTCGGTAACACCCCCAAAGTTCTGAATCTGAATATCCGCAAGTGATAGATGGTCAATGAACGCTTCAAAGAAATTGCGCTGGTCGTTTCCCTCGACGAGAAGCTGGATTCTCGACTTGACCGTGTTTGGCTCGGGCATTTCTAGCGAATCTCCAGGTTGTGTCGAAGTGCCACGTCAATTTCCTCGGGCTCATAGGTGACGCAACGGTTCTCCGTGCCGTTGGCTTCAAGCCGATGCAGGAGAAAGCCGTCCGTGCCAAGGGCTTTATGGGCTGCTTCTATACACTCAAAGCTGTGCGTAGTGGCAAATACCTGCGTGTTGAACTGCTTGGCCGCCGTGTCAACGACTTTCCAGACTTTGGGTAGAACGGAGTGGTGAAGCCCGTTTTCGACCTCATCTACCAAGACCACACCGCCCGGCGCGGCGGATATAGCGAGAACCAGCCGGGCGATTCGGGTCATGCCTTCGCCCATAGCTGACAAGGGGATCAGTTCAGGCAATCCGATATCGCCCCAGATCATAGGCGCGCCGCTGGCAGAATTGTCCTCTATGCTTTGCAGCCTCGGTTCAATGACTTGGAGCGCTTCCAAGAGCACCTGACCTTGTTTGTGTTTTCTTAACCTTCCCAGAAGTCGGGCCGATTCCTGGGGATCTTCAATTTCTGATGGGAGAATCATTGCCTCGAACGCCAAATTGAAAGGAATCGGCTCAATCTCGAACGTATCCTTCTTCCGTCGCATTCGGCTTTCAAAGTGTTGACCCCTGGGATCGGTGTACCGAAATACGAGCGCCCATTTATAGGCTTCTGAATTAGAGTAGGCACCGCCAGTACGGCCAAGAGAAATCTCAGTGGTGCGTGGCTGTTCCAAAGAGATTTTCAGAGTCAATTGACCGCGCGTCTTGTAATGCCCCGTGATTTCGATTGATCTGTCTATGTCCAGTTCGGAGAACACCAGTTTCCACAAGGTCTCTCCTGTCGCTGGACCGAGGTCTGATCCTATTCCGCGAGAATGTATCGCCGCTTTCGGATTTCCGCCCCCAGCCAGCAAAAAAATCGCCTCCAGCAGACTGGTCTTGCCGGAATTGTTCTTTCCGGCAATGAGGTTGATGCGGCTCAGATGGTCGATTTTGAGGTCGTTGAAGACGCGATAATTCCGTATATGCAAGCGTTCCAACATGGTTGCTGCTCCTTAGGCTTATCTCTCCAAAGATAAGCGATTCACCGGACTTGGCGCAACTCACAAGCGCACCGCCGCTTCGATACCCCACATCGGTGGCTCGTTGACGAAGCCGGCCAGATTGTTGAAGTCGAGACCGCCGGTGGGCGAGACGTTGTTCAGGATGTTGCGACCAAAGGCAGCCACTTCCAGACCGCCTGAGGCC
>JAJDZM010000020.1 GCA_022824615.1 Candidatus Binatia bacterium
TGCCGGAGTTCCTGATTCACTGCGATGCGCAGTGCCTGAAAGGTCTGTGTTGCCGCATGGACCCGAAGAGGAAACGTGTCCATCTTTGGCTGGTGCAAGACACGTTTCCTCTTTCGATGCCGCTGATGACGGGCGGGCCGGCGGACGCTGCGCTCAATAATTTTCACAAGGGCCGTCGTTGTTGTGACCGGCCCGCGTGCACGTTCCTGGAGGATTGCCCGGACAATCGCTCTGGCCGCTCGTTCTTCTCCGTATTCTCGGAGAATCCGGTGTAATTCTTCTTCACTGGAAGCATTCACAATATCGGCTGCACTCTGCCCGTCACTTTGGTCCATCCGCATATCGAGTGGCCCCGGGCGTAAAAAACTAAAGCCGCGCCCACCGTCTTCGACCTGGAGTGAGGAAAAACCCAGGTCAAGGAGGAGGCCATCGACTCCTGCCCATCCCACCTCACGCAGGACAGCCGCCGCTTGGCTGAAATTCGCATGAAGGGTGATATGCTGACCGACGAATGGCGCTAACCGCTGTCGCGCAACCAGCAGCGCACATGGATCACGGTCAAGCCCCAGCAGCCGGCCTTTTCCACGGCCGGCCTCCAACAGGGCCGCAGCGTGTCCGCCTCCCCCGAGCGTCCCGTCGAGAATATCACCGCCAAGACAGGGTTGCAGAAAGGCGAGGACCTGCTCCAGCATGACAGGGATGTGCCCGGACGCTTGGGTCGACTGAATCGATTCTGAAGAGAGAGATGCTGCGTGCATGGAACTCTGCTTGTCTTGGACCTGTTCTATATGTCTGCTGCCATACCTGCGTTCAAATTGCTGAATAACCGTGGGTCTTGAGCAAGATCTTTTTCAGACTCTTCATTAAATTCTTGCCATACTGCCTTGTCCCATATGCGAAATTTCTCAAGCGCAGCGGCAAACATGACGTCCTTCTTCAGGCTGGCATATTCTCTGAGGAGCGGAGGAATCAAAATCCGGCCCTGCTTATCAACGGCACATTCCTGAGCGTTCGAGAGATAAAAGGTCTCGATTTTTAAGAAGTTTTGATCAAAACGGGGTTTTTTCCTCAGGTCCTGCTCAAAGCTCTCCCATTCCGCATAGGGGTATACATCGAGACAGCGAAAGGAGGCCAAGATAAATTTCGTGACAATCAGTCGAGCATCGTTCCGCCCAACCAATATCTCTCGAAATTTCGAGGGGATGCTGACTCTGCCTTTCTCGTCAATAGTATGTTCAAAACTCCCGCGAAACACGAAGCTACCCTAATCCCCACTTTCTCCCACTTTCTCCCACGACTATAGTATGCGCCATTTTTCGTGTCAAGCGAAAACCAAAGACTTTTAGGCAGGTTAGGCGCGGATACGAGGGTCCGGCAGGAGCATTGACTCTGCCTCACGGCTTCGATACATCATGTCCTTACCAAGGAGGGAGGGAGAGCTGACAGCCTGGATACGGGGAGCCCATCCGGGCTTTTTTATGCGTGTAGCGTGGGCAGGCCGATGTTAAAGCGATATCTACTCACTCCGGGGCCGACTCAAGTGTCACCTGACGTTTTGCTGCGGATGTCGCAGCCCCTCATTCATCATCGCACCCCGGAATTCAGCCAACTCTTTGCCGAGGTCCAGCGCGGCCTCCAATGGCTGTTCCAAACCGCCCAGGACGTACTCATCCTGGCGGCCTCGGGCTCCGGGGCGATGGAAGCGGCCATTACAAATACCTGTTCGCCCGGAGACCGTGTCATTGTGGTCAATGGTGGGAAGTTCGGTGAACGCTGGCTGAAAATCTGCGCGGCGTTTGGCGTGCAAACCGAAGAGATTGCGGTCGAATGGGGGCAGGCCGTGACGGTTGAGGCGGTCGCCAAGGCACTGCGACATCAGCCCAAAGCCAAGGCTCTTCTGATGCAGGCCAGTGAGACTTCGACAACGGTCCTGCATCCGGTCCAAGAGATTGCTGCCCTGACGCGGGATTCTGAGACCCTGCTCATTGTCGATGGCATTACGGCGGTTGGCGCAACCGATATGCCTATGGACCGCTCCGGGATTGATGTGCTCATCACCGGCTCACAAAAGGCCCTGATGCTGCCCCCAGGGCTGGCGTTTATCGCCCTCAGTCCGAAAGCCTGGCAGCACACGGAACGAGCCCAGCTGCCACGTTTCTACTTTGATCTGCAAAAAGAACGTACGGAACAGGCCAAACATACTACTGCCTATACTCCGGCCATTTCTCTGATCAGCGGCCTACACGAGGCACTCCAGCAGCTCCAGGCAGAAGGGCTCGAACAGGTCTGGGCCCGCCATACGTTGTCGATGACCGCGACCCATGCCGCCGTGCGCGCCTTGGAGCTGCGTCTCCTGGCCGAGAGCCATCCCAGCCCGGCCGCAACCGGCGTGTGGCTCCCACCCGCCGTTGATGGTGTGCGATTGCTGACCTATATGCGCGACCGGATGGGTGTTGATCTTGCCGGTGGGCAGGACCATCTCAAGGGGAAAATCGTGCGTATTTCTCACCTTGGGTATGTCGGCCCTTTTGATGTCATTACGGCCATCAGCAGCCTTGAAATGGCCCTGAGTCGGTTTGGGGTCACGCTGACCTTGGGCGGTGGCGTCCAGGCCGCTGAAGCCGTTCTCCTGCCAAGCTGGCCGGCCGTTGAATAATCGATCCGAGCGACGAGTATCAGCATGTCACATAAAGTGCTTATTACCGACCCGCTCGCCCCTCAAGGGGTAGAGCGGCTGCAAGCCCAGCCGGATATCGACTGTGCCGTCCAGCCGGGGCTGGCCGAACCGGAGCTTGCCGAGCGGATCGCTCCGTACCAGGGTCTGATTATCCGGAGCGGGACACGAGTCACGCCGGAGATTATTGCGGCAGCCCCGAACCTGCGCGTAATTGGTCGGGCCGGCATCGGCGTTGATAACATCGATGTTGAGGCCGCCACCCGGCGTGGTATCGTCGTCATGAATACGCCGGGTGGGAACAACGTCACCACGGCTGAGCATACCATCTCTCTGCTCCTCGCCCTGGCGCGTAACATTCCGCAAGCCACCGCCTCGCTCAAGGCCGGCCACTGGCAGCGCTCCCAATTCACCGGAACCGAAGTCTGCAATAAAGTGCTCGGCCTGGTCGGTCTGGGCAATATCGGAACCATTGTCGCCGAGCGCGCTTTGGGGCTGTGGATGCGAGTCGTCGCCTACGATCCTTTCGTCACCTCAGAAGCGGCCGCCAAAATGAATGTCGAACTCGTTCCGCTTGAGGAACTGTATCGGCAGGCAGATTTTATCAGCGTACACACGCCGCTGACCAAGGAGACGCGCGGTCTGATCGAGGCTCATGCCCTGGCCCAGATGAAAGACGGTGTCCGCATTATCAACTGCGCGCGAGGTGGGATCGTCGACGAGGCCGCCCTGCTTGAAGCGCTGGAGAGCGGTAAGGTCACGGGCGCAGCCCTGGATGTCTTTGTGGACGAGCCGCCCCCGGCAGACCACCCCCTCTTACAGCGACAGGATGTGATCTGTACCCCACATTTGGGTGCCGCTACAGACGAGGCTCAGATCAACGTCGCCATTGCCATTGCCGACCAGGTCGCCCATTTCCTCCAGCGTGGGGTGATTCAGAACGCCGTGAATTTCCCCGCGCTGAGTCACGAGCAACTGGTCATTTTGGAACCGTATCTCTTCCTGGGCGAAAAGCTCGGCAGCTTTCTCGCCCAGATCACGCCCCACGCCCCACGCGAGATCCACATCGAGTACAGCGGGGAAATTACCGCGTATGAGGTTGCACCCGCCACCGCGGCTGTCCTGCGCGGGGTGCTCAGTCCGATTCTCGAACAGGCGATTAATGTGGTGAACGCGCCATTGGTGGCGCGCGAGCGTGGCATCCGTGTCGTCGAGTCGCGCAGCAGCACTCCCAGTGACTTCTTAAATTCCATTGATGTCAGCGTGCAGACCAAGGATAGTGTCAACTCTGCCGCGGGGGCGGTCTTCAGCAATCAGACCGTGCGTCTGGTACGGGTCAACCATTTTCATCTGGAAGCCGTTCCCGAGGGAACGATTCTGCTGCTGAACAACAAGGATGTTCCCGGTGTGGTCGGCCAGGTGGGCACCCTCCTCGGCACCTTGGGGATTAATATTGCCGGCCTGGAACTGGGGCGGGAGAAAATCGGGGGAGAAGCCATCTCCCTGATTCACGTCGATAACCAGGTCTCGCCTGAGGTCCTGGCCGCCTTACGCAGGCTCGACCCTATTCTGTCGGCCCAATTGATCCGTCTATGAGTGTTGAGGCGGGAAGAAGGAGCAAGCAGCCAATGAGCACGCTCGTTGTTGTTGGCGTCCAGTGGGGCGATGAAGGCAAAGGCAAGGTGGTGGACCTGCTCTCACGCGAGGCGGACGTCATTGTCCGTTTTCAGGGTGGGAACAACGCGGGTCACACCCTGGTTGTTGGGGGGAAGAAAACCATCGTCCGGCTCATCCCGTCGGGCGTACTGCACGACGGCAAGATATGTGTGATCGGCAACGGCGTTGTGGTCAACCCCGAAGTTCTGGTTGAGGAAATCGATGCTCTTCAGCAGCAGGGGCGCCTGTCTGACCCGGACTCGCTCAAGATCAGTGAAATCGCCCATCTGATTACCCCCTACCACAAGGCCATCGATCTCGCGCGGGAACGGCTCCGCGGCGAGGGCAAGATCGGGACGACCGGCCGGGGGATTGGTCCCACGTATGAAGACAAGATGGCCCGCGTCGGGATTCGCTTTGTCGATCTCCTGGACGAAGACGTGTTCGCCCAGAAGTTGGAACGTAACCTTGAGGAGAAAAACATTTACCTTGGGACCCTACTGAAGGAACAGCCCCTTGAGTATCAACACATCTTCGACCACTACCGTCGCCTGCGTGACCGTCTGGCCTCCTACGTCACCAATACCTCACGTTATATTCACGACGCGATTGAAGCCGGCCAGAAGGTGTTGTTCGAAGGCGCGCAAGGCACCATGCTCGACGTGGACCACGGCACCTATCCGTTTGTGACCTCATCCAACACCATTGCCGGAGCGGTGTGCACGGGAGCGGGGATTGCGCCGCAGCAGGTCCACAACGTCATTGGCATCTCCAAGGCGTATACCACACGGGTCGGCAGCGGGCCTTTCCCAACCGAAGAGCACGGCCCGGACGGCGAAAAGCTGCGTCGTGACGGGGGCGAATTTGGCACCGTCACCGGCCGGCCTCGACGCTGCGGCTGGTTCGATGCCGTTGTGGTGCGGACGGCGGCGCGGCTGAGTGGCCTGAACGCCATGGCACTGACCAAGATCGACGTGCTGAGCGGTCTGCCCACCCTGCGGGTGTGTACGGGGTATCGCTACCGGGGACAGGAATATGACGAGGTTCCGGCGGGCGCGCACATCCTCGAACAGGTCACTCCTATCTATGAGGAACTCCCCGGCTGGACCGAGCCGCTGACCGCTATGCGTAGCCTGGACGCCCTGCCGCGCAATGCCCGTCAGTACGTCGAACGTCTCGAAGAATTGGTGAACGTCCCGGTCAAAATGATCTCCGTTGGCGCAGGGCGAGAAGAAACTATTCTGATTCGTCCAACGTTTTTTTGAGCGTTACGGTCGAGAAACCAACCTCCGGGAAGACGAAGAAGGCCAGGCCGCCACAGATATTCGCTCCCAGCACGATAGCGCTCCAGACCAAGCCAAAGGCGAGCGCCTCGTCTTGCCCTATCCCCCACAGGGCAAGACACAGGACATAGCCCCCCTCTCGTATCCCCAGCCCGCTAAAACTGACGGGCAGAGCGCTGAGGATTTGGACCACCGGGATAAAGAGGACGAGGTACCATAACGGGACTACAAGTCCGAGGGCGGCAGCCACCACTGCGTGTAAGCCGAGCTGAAAGAGATGAAAGCCGAGAGACAGACCACACACGGAGCCGAGCAGGGCCAGGTCCGTGCGGTAGGGCAGGATGAGTTGGTCTACATAGCGCCGGACGATATTACCCGGTGGCGTGCAGCGTTCAACCAGCCAGGGGAGACCCCACCACAGGATGATAGTCCCGCCGGCCGCAACCAGCATGCCATAATACAGCTCCACCGGCAGCACGCTTGGGCCCCACAGCAGAAAACCGCCCGCACTCACCCAGACCAGCATTACCAAGCCGCTCACCCGGTCGGCGAGGACGGACTGGAGCGCAGTACCCAAACGAGCGCGGCCTCGCGCCAGCAGATAGCTCCGACCCACATCCCCGGCCACGACGCTCGGGGCAAACACATTCAGATACATGCCGGCAAAATAGTAGGTGATAAAGGTTTTCAGCGGTTGTCCAAACCCGAGCGGGCGCGCCAGCAGACGCCACCGATAGGCACTCAGGGCCTGTCCCAGCAGATAGCCGCAGAAGGCGAGACCGACGTAGTCGAGGCGGGCGGCGCGCAATTGTCGGATGAGATGGGCTACATCTACGGAGGAGACAAGAATGAACAAAAGCCCTAGACTCAGGCTCACTTTGAACCAGCGCGAGGACAAAAAACGTAACAGCGAGCTATCCTCAAATTAGGGATTGGGGACCAGGGGTTAAGGGTTGGGGCAGCCCAGCCCCCAATCCCCAACTCCCAACCCCCTCATGCTAGGCGTCAACCGTCTCGCCAGACAGCACCGCCCCGTTGAGATGAGCAGTGCTGTTAATCATGTGAATCTTGGCCGTTCCGCCTGGAAAGAGGGAGACTTCGCTGACGCCGGTATTGCCAATTTTTTCAATCTGACCGAATTGGCTCATGCTCAGACCACGACAGTGCAACAGCAGAGCCCGCACCGCGCCCCCGTGGGTCACCACGATAATCTGTTCGCCCCTATGGTCTCGGATAAACTGTTGACTCGATTGCACGAGGCGGCCTTGAAACTGGGCAAATGTTTCGCCTCCGCCGCGCGGCAGGTCTTCGCCCTGTCGCAGCCGCGCCCATTCCTCGGCGTGTCGGCTCGCTACCTCGGCGGTCGTCAGTCCACTCCAGGTGCCAATATCCATCTCGCGCCACGCCGTCGCCTCGACCGGCGTGACGCCTAATGCCCGGCCCAGAATATCTGCCGTGTCACGCGCCCGCCGGAGATCGCTGGTGTAAATCGCCTGAATAAACCGTTCTTCACTCTGGAAGTGTCGGGCGAGCTGCCACGCCTGGTTACAGCCCGTTTGGCTGAGTGGCGTATCGGCTTGACCCTGCCAGCGGTTTTCCTGATTCCAGATGGTCTCTCCATGTCGGACCAGGAGGACCTGAACTCCCTCAGCTTTCCCTGAAGAGTAAACGTGTTCAGCATCTTCATGGTATTGAGAAACACGTTTACTCTTTGCATCCCTGACGTCACTCGGCATGGCTGGCCTCGGTACCGCTCTGTAGCACGTCCTTGCGGGGATGGCTACAAGACCCGAGTCGCCCGCCCGATGCTCTCTGGAATGTCCCCGGCAGACGATTGGCATTTCACCTGAGGGTATGGTAGCAGGGGGTGGATTTTCTGCCCGCGGAGGATGGCTATGCAGTACGGTGCGTTTCTCCCCCATCTTGGACCACTGGCACGGGGGGATGTTCTCAACCGCCTCAAGACCACGGCCCAAACTGCCGAAGCGCTGGGCTTTGATTCTGTCTGGGTCGCCGATCATATTATTACGCCGAAGCAGATCGTCTCTCGCTACCCCTATAGCCCGAACGGCGCCTTTCCCCTCGACCCGCAGGCACCCCTGCTTGAACCTCTGAGCGTGCTGAGTTTTATAGCCGCCTGCACGCACAAGGTTCGGTTGGGTACGGCCGTGCTCGTGCTGCCGCATCGCAATGCTGTTGTCACGGCAAAGACGCTGGCCACCCTTGATGTCCTATCGGCCGGGCGACTCATCTGCGGCGTTGGTGTCGGCTGGATGGAGGAAGAATTCAACATTCTGAATGCACCCTTTGCCGACCGCGGTCCGCTCAGTGAGGAAACCATAGCGGTTATGAAAGAGTTATGGACCAACGAAAACCCCTCGTTTACGGGTCGCTTTCACCAGTTCAGCGAGGTCGTCTGTGAGCCGCGTCCCGTTCAAAAGCCCCATCCGCCCATTTGGATTGGGGGTCATACCGGCCCGGCGTTGCGGCGTGTTGTCGAATACGGCGACGGCTGGCCGGCTGTGGTGTTCAGTCCGCAAGAGTTTGCCGAGCGGGTGGAGAAACTCAAAGAAAAAGCGGCAAAGGCTGGCCGCGACCTGTCCGAGATTACCCTGTGCGTTTCCCCACGTGGCAAGAAGCCGGACGAACTCCTTGACGATATTCCCCGCTACCAGGAACTCGGAGCAAGCTATCTGTATCTGGCCTTCTTCAATTTCACCCGGACGTATGCGGACATGATGAAGATGATGGAAAAGTTTGCCCAGGATGTGCGGCTCGTATAGTTCGGCGGAGCGCGTCTGCCCGATAGCTCCACACAAGAAGCACGAATACGCAGCTATGCCGACCCCCATTGAGGCCAAGACAAAAGCGGCCCAGACCTATAACGCGGCGGCTGACGCCTACGACCTGAGCGCCAACTTGTTCTGGGACCGCTTCGGCCGTCGGACGATCGACCGGCTCAACCCGTCATCAGGCGCACGCTGTCTCGATGTCTGCTGCGGCAGTGGAGCGTCGGCAATCCCCACAGCGAAAAAAGTGGCGCCCCATGGCTCCGTGCTCGGGGTTGACCTTGCTGAGAGGCTATTGGAACTGGCGCGCACCAAGGCCGCGCGCCAGGGGATTGAGAACATAGAGTTCCGGGCCGGTGATATGTTGGACCTCGGTCTGCCCGGCGGCCACTTCGATGCCGTAGTCTGTGTGTTTGGCATATTCTTTATTCCCGATATGCCCGGGGCGGTCAGGGAACTCTGGCGTATGGTCGCTCCAGGGGGAACGCTCGCTATCACCACTTGGGGGCCGCGTTTCTTTGAGCCTGCCAACACGGCATTTTGGGATGCCATTGCTACGGTCCGCCCCGAGCTCCACAAGGGCTTCAACCCCTGGGACCGCATCTCCGACCCTGACACCCTGCGGACCATGCTGGAGGAGGGCGGCGTCCGCAACGTACAGGTTGCCAGCGAGACAGGCACCCATTCCCTTCGTTCGCCAGAAGACTGGTGGGCCGCCGTTCTCGGGTCGGGCTACAGGGGAACGATTGAGCAGTTGGAGCCGGCCGAGCGTGAGCAGGTTCGCACGGCCAATCTCGCCGCTGTCCGTGCCGGTGGCGTGGCAGTGGTCGAAGCGAACGTACTTTACGCGACCGCAATCAAGCCATGAAGGGAGAGTCAAACCCGGCTCCTGCCCACAACTGAGAGGCGAACCGTTCCATCTGCGGGTTTTTCTTCCCTTTCTGCACGTGATAAGCCACAAGCACGAAAAAAGATGTGGAAAAGATATCATGCCTAGATCTTTCATGCTCCGTCTCTTGCCGCTCCTTGTCCTCGTGGGGGGTTGCTCCGAGCCCGAGGTGTATAAACCGCTCGTCGAAATTTCGAATGCGGAACTCACCCGTCCGGCTGAAGATGTCCTGCGCGTGACCCTGGACTATGAGCTCGTCCCTGAGGAACGCCTGCCTCTGGCCTACAAGGAAATCGTTGTTTCTCCGCTGGAGCCGCAGGTAAAAATTTTTGCCGCCCTCGAAGAATTTGTCCTGTCGGTCGATACCGTCATCGTGAAGATCGGCATTCCACCCCAATCCGTTGACTGGCAGGAATTGAGCGACAAGGACGAGTGTTGTGTGGTGTCCTTAAAGGGACTGGTAGAAGAAGGGGGGACATACGAGCGGATCAGCAATCATTTGCGCGTCCTGCCGCCGGAGCCGCCCCAATAGCTTCAAGAGGAAACGTATCCAGCATCTCGTATCTATTGGAGGATACGTTTCCTCTTTGCCGCGTTTCTCATAGGAGGGAGTCATGGCAACCATCATTGACGCAGACGGCCACCTGCTTGAGCCACCCAGCGTCTGGCAAGAATACACCGAGCCGGCCTACCGGGCACAGGTGATTCAGATTGCCAAGGATGCGGAGGGGGTCGACTGTCTCAAAATTAACGGCGAACTGCGGCGCGACCGCAATATGGCGATTGCCGCGGCCTGCACACCAGGTGGCATGTCAGACGCCCAGCGGGCGCGCACGATGTCCTGGGACGAGATTGTCCCCGGCGGCTACGACCCGCACGAACGGATCAAAGACATGGACCTTGAGGGCATTGAGGTCGCCTTTTTCTATCCGACGCTGTGGCTCATCTACGGCGACATCACCGACCCCCAGGTCGCGGCCGCGGCCTGCCGGGCCTATAACAACTGGCTGGCCGACTTCTGCCATGCCTACCCGCAGCGTTTTTACGGCGTGGCTCCGCTGCCCCTCCAGGATGTCGAGGCGTCCGTTGCCGAAATGCGCCGCGTTGTGAAAGAGCTCGGGATGCGCGCTGTCTTTATTCGCCCCAATCCGTTTAACGGCCGCCGGCTCAACGACCCGGCCTATCATCCCCTCTGGCAGGAAGCCCAGGAACTCGACGTGCCGATTGCCATTCACGGCAGTTTCGGCACCAAGATGCCGACCCTGGGCCAGGAGCGCTATAAAGACCCGTTCTTTTTTCATATGGTCTGTCACCCCTGGGAACAGCAGGGGGCCTGTATGGACCTTATCTGTGGTGGCGTACTGTCCCGGTTTCCCAACCTCAAAGTCGCGTTTCTGGAGTCCGGGGTCGGCTGGCTCGGCTATTGGCTGGACCGCATGGACAGCCATTTTGACACTATGGGCCATTATGTCCCGTGGCTCACAAAGCGACCGAGCGAACATTTCCGCGAGCAGTGCTTTATCTCCATGGACCCGGACGAGAGCACGCTGAGCAGCATTGCCGAGTTGGGGCTTGAGGAGTGTGTCATTTGGGGGTCGGACTATCCTCACTTCGACTGCACCTTTCCCGGTGTGGTCGATGAAGTCAAAGCCTCTTGCGCAAAACTCTCGGCTCGTGCCCAGCAAAAAATCATTGGCGAGAACGCCAAGCGTTTGTATAATCTCTAGGTCTTGAAGGAGGAGCCTGCGTGGACCTGGCATATTCCAAAGAGGACGAGGCGTTTCGGAAAACGGTACGGACCTGGCTCAAGGCCAACGTGCCGAAAAAAGACAAAACCCTGAGCGACCTGCCGCCGAACGATCCACGCCGTATCCAGCGCGCCAAGGACTGGCAGCGCCGGCTGTATGAGGCCGGCTATGTCGCTTTAGGCTGGCCCAAAGCCTACGGCGGTCAGGGTGACTCCGACATCATGCGCCAGACCATTGTGAACGAAGAACTGGTCCTGGCGCGCGCGCCGGGTCTGATCGGCGCGTCCGGTTTGACCATGCTCGGCCCCACGCTGCTGCAAGTTGGCTCCGAGGAGCAAAAACAGCGCTATTTGCCCAAAGTCCTCACCGCGGAAGAAATTTGGTGCCAGGGCTACTCCGAGCCCGGTTCGGGCTCGGACCTGGCTTCGCTGCGGACCAGAGCCGAACTCGTGGGCGACGCATTCATCGTCAACGGCCAAAAGGTCTGGACCTCCGGGGCCCAGTTCTCGGACCGGATGTTCTGTCTGGTGCGGACCGACCCGGACGCGCCCAAGCATCGCGGGATCTCCTATATTTTGATCGATATGAAGACGCCGGGGGTCACGGTCCGCCCCCTGGTCCAAATGACGGGCGACGCCGGCTTTAACGAGGTCTTTTTCGAGGATGTCCGCGTCCCGCGCGAGAATCTGGTCGGCGAACTCAACCAGGGCTGGCTGGTGGCCAACGCCACCCTGTTTCATGAACGCAATATGCTGGGCTCGACCACCCGTACTCAGCTTATGATGCAAAACCTCATCCGCCTGGCCCGCAGCCACAGCCGCTATGGCCAGCCCGTGGCGGAAGACCCGAGCATTCGTCAGCAGTTGGCCGACCTGACAACCCGGGTCGAAGCCATGAAATATCACTCCTTGCGGCAACTCACGGCCGCCACCAAAGGTCGCAAGCCCGGCATCGGCGCCATGGTGAACAAACTGGTCGGGACCGAACTGAACCACGATATTTGCGCGCTGGCCCTTGAAATCATGAACTCCTACGCCCCACTCAACCGGAGGGCTTCACACGTGATCGACAATGGCATCTGGCCGTATGAGTTTATGTTCACGCTGGGTCTCATTATCGGAGGCGGAACGTCCCAGATTCAGAAAAATATCATTAGCGAACGTGGGCTCGGCATGCCCAAGTCGCGCTGACGCGCACGCCAGGGACTCATCATGGACTTCGGCCTATCGGAAGAACAAGACCTGCTCCAGCAGTCAGCCCGCGAGTTTCTGACCCAGGAATGCCCCCCCCAGTTCGTGCGGGCGCTCTTGGACGACGAGCACGGATTTTCCCCTGAGTTGCATCGGAAAATGGCAGAGCTGGGTTGGCCCGGTCTGCTTGTTCCGGAAAAATTCGGGGGGCTCGGACTCGGGCTGCTCGATATGGCTCTGCTGCTCGAAGAGATGGGCCGCGCCGTGGTGCCGGGTCCGTTTCTGTTTTCTTCGGCCCTGGCTACCTTCGCCCTGATGCGTGGCGGCAGCTCCGCCCAGAAAAAGACCTGGCTACCCCGGCTCGCCTCAGGCGACGCTATCGGCACCCTGGCCTTTCTCGAAGCCAGCGACCGCCTGGACGCCGCCGGCATTACCCTCAAGGCCAGGAAAAAACGTGACGGCTATACGCTGAGCGGTACCAAGATGTTCGTTCCCTTTGCCGCTGTGGCCGATATCCTGGTCGTGGCCGTCCGCACCAGTGGAAAGAGCGAAAAGGGCGTCAGTCTGGTGCTGGTCGAGCGGGACGCTCCGGGCCTGACCATCCGACCGCTGGACATGTTTGATCGAACGCGCCGGGTGTACGAGGTCCGGTTCAAGCAGGTGCCGGTCTCCGGCTTTCTTGGCAAGGCCGGAAAAGGCTGGAAACTGCTGGCCCAGCTTCAGGACCTGGCCTGCGTTGCCCTTTCCGCCGACAGTCTTGGGGGCGCACAGCAGGCGCTCGACATGGCGGTCGAGTACACCAAAGTCCGTGAGCAGTTTAACCGGCCGATTGCCTCCTTCCAGGCTCTCAAACACATGGCTGCCGAAATGGTGAGCGAGGTCGAACCGGCCCGGTCTCTGGTCTGGTACGCGGCCTACGCGTTTGACACGCGCGCCAAAGATGCGTCCCGCGCGGCGTCTATTGCCAAGGCCCGCCTGTCCGCGGTCTATACGCGCACGACCAACAAGGCCGTGCAGATGCACGGCGGGATCGGTTTCACCTGGGAGCACGATATGCACTTCTGGTTCAAACGGGCCAAGTGGAATGAGTTCGCCTTTGGTGCGGCCGCCTATCACCGCGAGCGGGTCGCGCGATTTGATGGCTATTGATAGTGAGGGGTTAGGGATTAGTGAAGGGCGAAACCTGCCACGAATGGAGACTTTTTTCATGCCGCTTCGCTCGCTCACCGTGCTGCTTCTCCTGCTGGGGAGTATCTTCTCGTTTGCGTACGCCCAACCGACAGCGCCCCTGCCGCTCGGTGTGGAGTGGCAGTCAACGCTGCCGCAAGTAGAGCAACTGCCCGGCCTGGAACGCGCAGCAGATGGCGCTCTGAAAGCCGCGGCCACCATCCGCTCGGGTCCTGAAATCGTGTTATACGCCACCTGGCAGACGCGGACCGTCACCTTTCGGATTGATCGTGATTTCGGCCTGTACGCGTTTGGTATCGAGTTGGTACCCGAAGCGGTCCAGCATGCGATTGAGACCGACGATGCCGAACTCTACGACCTGGAATACCGCGCCCCCATGCGCCTGGCTGTGGTGAATAAATACGGGAGCCCCCAGGGGCTCGCCACCCAGTGGGACGGTCTCGATATCCGCTCCTTGCCGGATTCGGACTGGAAAGACTCCAGCGTGACCGACTGGTCCTACGCCCTGTCCTGGCTGGTGTGGGAAGGCCAGGCCACCCGCATTGCCGTCGGCGAACAGGAAGTCTGGTACGTCAGTCAAGCCTGGCTTGAGCAGCACCGGCAAGCCCGGACCTTCCTCGAACAGCATCCCACGGCCGTCCCGGGGATGGACCTCGTCCGTCAGGCCGCGCGCCAACAGCGCCTCGACCACGCGCGGAACGCCGTTCCAACACGAGCCGCCGAGTTGGAACCCTTCCTGTAAAGAGCAGGCCGAGCGGGCTGCGTCTCTCCGACAACAATAGAGCGCCGCCGGGTTGGTAGCAGGGTGAAAAAATGGGGCGGATAGGAAGAAAGCCCCCGGACCGACCAGCGCCTCAATGTGGCTGAGGCGCTGAAATCAGGCAGGCTTACTCCTCTTCTTCCTCAAGCACATTCCACTGCTCGGGAAGAGGCTGCGGGCCGGGTTGAATGCCGGCAATATCGGGATCCTCATCTCCCTCAGCGCGCACATTGGCCGCTTTGCGGGCTTTGGCCTCGCGCCTGCGCTCCGCCTTCTCCTTTTGCTTTTGCTGGCGGTACTGTTCCCGTTGGCGCTTGAGAAAACTGGTTGGTTTTGCTCTTCCTGGCATACCTCTACCACCGGCGTTCGCGGCGCTCCCTGGGTCGGGCTTCGTTGACCGTCAGGGGCCGTCCCATAAATTCATAGTCATGCAGACGCTCAATCGCCGTTCGGGCTTCATCGTCGTTTTCCATCTCAACAAAGCCAAACCCGCGAGAGCGCCCGCTTTCCCTATCCGTGATAATGTTCGCTGAGGCGACCGTCCCGACTTCGCCGAACAACGCTTCGAGGTCAGCCGGGGTGGCGTCCCATGACAGATTCCCAATAAATAGCCTCACAACATTGCCTCCTCTGGCGAGAAAATAAACATAGCCACCCAGCCGTCAGCCAGCCGGGTAGATGCATTACAAATCATATTCAGGCGGGGTTCGATAGGGGTATCAGAATTTTCCTGCTGTTGGGGCTTGCTCGATGGTAACGTATAAGTTGCCTTATGTTAGTGGTCGAGATCAGGGAATACATTGACGCCAAAGGACGTAGCCCGTATGCCAGATGGTTCAATCGGCTCCCTGCTCAAGCTGCGGCTAAGGTGGCGACAGCACTGGTCCGGATGGAGCAAGGAAACCTCTCCAGTGTCAGGGGTGCGGGCGCCGGGGTCCTCGAATGTCGGATAGACTTCGGTCCTGGCTACTAGGTCTATTTCGGCAAGGACGGCGAGGCCCTGATCGTTCTCTTAGGTGGCGGGACCAAGAAGCATCAACAACAGGATATCGAAAGTGCCCGCGCCCTCTGGCGGGAATATAAACAACGCAAGCGACAGGAGACTTCGTCATGTCCCTGACACGACACTTCAAGGAGACGATTCAGGCCCGTATTGAGCGTGATACGGACTTCCGCGAGGAATTGCTCAAGGAGGGAGTCGAGTGCCTGCTATCGGATGATGTGGAGACAGGTAAGGCGATACTACGCGACTACATCAATGCGACTATCGGTTTTGAGGAGCTTGGCAGATTGCCTGAAAAGTCGCCCAGGAGCCTGAGGCGTATGTTCGGTCCGCATGGCAATCCGCAAGCCCGGAACCTGTTCGAGATTATCAGCTGCCTTCAGGCACACGAAGGCTTGCAACTCAAGGTCCAGGCGGTAGGGGTACGCATCGGAACTCGGTCGCGTCTCAGACGGCCTCTGCTAGCCTTATAAGAACTTGACAGGCTCTAGGCTCAGGACCTATAAATGATGATTGCTGGAGTGTAGTGTGGTGAGTGTTGGATA
>JAJDZM010000046.1 GCA_022824615.1 Candidatus Binatia bacterium
CAACGTCTACGATTTCGAGCCCTTCCCCAATGTGCGGCGCTGGTTGGACGAAATGAAACACGTTGACGGGCACGACGACGTGCATGTCGTGCTGGCAGAGCTCGGCGATATCAGCGGCGAGCCGCCGACCATGGAGGCGATCAGGAGCGCGAACAAAAAAGCGCTCAGAGCCCTGAAGACAAAACTGAGTGCATTAACACAGTGACGGCCATTCCAAGAAAGGCGGTCTCCACGGATTCGTGCGGATGAGCCCTTGCGCGGGGACGAACATTATGGACTGAGCATGGAGGGGAGGCGGCGTGTGTTTCGTAGCACTGCTGCCTTTCAGCATTTTAAGGAGGGACGGAATGACAAGTTCTCAACAGCCAACGCCAACAAACGGGACTGAGCCGGTTGGGCACTATGACGCGATTGTCATTGGCGCCGGGGTGTCCGGCTTGTACCAGCTATACCGCTTGCGGGAGCTTGGGCTCTCGGTACGCTGCTATGAGGATGGAGACGGTGTGGGCGGTACGTGGTACTGGAATCGTTACCCCGGTTGTCGCTTCGATTCCGAGAGCGAGACCTACGGCTATTCGTGGTCGGAGGAACTGCTGCAAGAGTGGGATTGGAAGGAGCATTATTCCGGCCAGCCGGAGAACGAAAAATATCTCAACCATGTGGCGGACAAATTCGACCTGCGCAAAGACATCCAGTTCAATGCGCGGGTCGAGTCGGCGCTCTACGACGAGAAAACAAATCGCTGGGAGATTAAATTGGGAAGCGGCCAGCGCGCCCAGACGCAGTTTCTCATCGCGGCCGTCGGCCTCTTGTCGGCTCGATATACCCCACCGTTTGAGGGCGTAGAGAGCTTTACGGGGGAATCGTTTCATACCTCTCGCTGGCCAAAGGAAAAAGTCGACTTTGCGGGTAAGCGCGTCGCAGTGATTGGAACCGGTGCCACCGCGGTGCAGCTCATCCCCGAAATCGCCCCGGAAGTCGGTCATCTCACCGTCTTCCAGCGCACTCCCAACTACTGTGCGCCGTGTCGAAACTCGGAGGTGGCCCCAGAGACCCAGCGCCAGTGGAAGGCGACCTACCCGGATATTCACAAAAGGTGTCGCGAAACGACAGTCGGCATGCGGCACGAGTTCGACCGGCGCAAGGCGCTCGCCGTCCCGGAGGAAGAGCGGCTCGCGTTCTATGAAGAGTTATGGGCGAAGCCCGGCTTCACCAAGTGGTTGAGCAATTTTCACGACATCATGACTGACGCGGAAGCCAACGAAGACTTCGCCGAGTTCGTCCGCAATAAGATCCGTGCCCGCGTCAATGATCCGGTGGTCGCGGAAAAGCTCGTGCCCAAGGACCATCCCTTCGGCTCCAAGCGCATTCCTTTGGAGACTCACTATTATGAGGCGTACAATCGGGCCAATGTCCTGCTGGTTGACGTCCGCGAGGCTCCAATCGAGTCCATCACCCCCAAAGGGATCAAGACCGCTGAGAGGGAGTACGAGTTCGACGTCATCATCTATGCCACGGGCTTTGATGCCGTGACTGGGTCGTTGACCCGGATCGATATTCGCGGCGAAGGCGGACAAACGATCAAGGACAAGTGGGCCAATGGACCGCGCAACTACCTGGGGATACAAACCGCGGGCTTTCCGAACTTCTTCATTGCCATCAACTCCGCGTTTTGCAACTACACGGTCTGCGCCGAGTCAATCGTCGAATGGATTACCGATTGCATTCGCTATATGCGCGAGAAGGGCTTGCAGCGTATTGCCCCTAAGCCGCAGGTAGAAGACGAGTGGATCGCGTATATCAATAAGGCGGCTGAAGGATCGATTATGACGCAAGCCAGGTCGGCATGGTTTATGGGAACGAATATCCCTGGGAAGCCCCGGGCGGTCCTCCTCAACCCCCTTCCAGCCCCGGCCTATCGGGCCAAGTGTGCCGAGGCCGCGGCCAATGGCTATGAGGGCTTTGTGCTGCAATAAGGAGCGCCATGATGGAACCCCAGGGATACTGTGCGGACGCATTCGCGACCGTGCGTGAGGCGTTTCAGGAAAACTTCGCGACAGACGAGGAGCTGGGCGCCAGCGCGTGTGTCGTCCACGACGGAGAAGTGGTCGTTGATCTGTGGGGCGGCTCCGCAGCGCCGAGCGGCGAGCCCTGGCAGCAGGACACCATCGTCAACGTGTACTCCACCACCAAAACCATGGCCGCGGTCTGCATGTTGATGCTCGCCGACCGCGGTCTGATCGAGTTCGACGCGCCGGTTGCCCGCTACTGGCCGGAGTTCGCCCAGAACGGCAAGCAGGGTGTCCTGGTTCGCCACGTGATGAGCCACTCGGCCGGGTTGTCGGGTTTCGACTCACGCGTCGAGATCGAGGAACTCTACAACTGGGATGACATCTGCGACCGGCTGGCCCGCCAGGCGCCGTGGTGGGAGCCTGGGACTGCCTCGGGATACCACGCCATCACGCAAGGCTATCTGCAGGGAGAAATCCTGCGTCGGGTCGACGGCCGCAGTCTCGGTACGTTTTTCCGCGAGGAGGTCGCCACCCCGCTGAACGCCGATTTTCATATCGGGCTGGACACTCAACATGATGGGCGCGTGGGCGAGATGGTTCCGCCTTCGGCGACCATGGATCAGATGCCCGGTGATCCGGACTCGATTGCCACGCGGACGTTTCGGTCTGCCGCGTTGACAGGTCGAGAGCCGCAAACACGCGCCTGGCGCGCAGCGGAGATTCCGGCCGCGGGCGGGATCGGCAACGCGCGAGCCGTTGCCCGCGTGCATGGGGCGCTGGCTGCGGGCGGTGCGCTTGACGGCGTTCGGCTGATGACCCCCGAAACCGTGGCACTGGCACAGCAACGGCAGACCAACGGCAAAGACCTCGTGCTCGGCGTGTGGATGCTGTTCGGCATGGGTTTTGGCTTGATGAACCCGCGAATTCCGTTCACGCCAAGCCCCGGGGCCTTCTACTGGGGCGGCTGGGGCGGGTCCATTGCCGTGGTCGATCCCGATACCCGCACTTCAATCGCCTATGTGATGAACAAAATGGGCGAAAGTACGCTGGGCGATCAGCGCTCGGCGCGGATTATCGCGGCAACTTATGCCTCGCTGAAACAGTAATGGGTGTTGCCAGAACCAGGAGGATATAATGGCGGGAATTGATCTCTACGAAGCGATGCGCACCTTACGGGCCGTACGGCGGCTCCGCCCGGACCCGATTCCAGAAGACGTGCTTTACCGGGTTCTGGAAGCCGCCACCTGGGCACCGACCGGCGGCAACCGCCAGGCCTGGCGCATCATTGTCGTCAAAGACCCGGCCCGCAAACAACGTCTGGGTGAATTATACAAGCAGGTCACCCTGCCGTATACCAAATCGTATCTGGAGCGGTTGGCCGATGCCTCTGAGGAGGAACGGAGAAAAGCCGAGCGGACGATCCGCGCCAGCACCTATCTGGCGGAACATTTTGGCGAGTCCCCGGTGCTGCTGGTCGTGTGTTTTAACCCGGAGGGACTTGCCGTCACCGATGCGAAACTTGACAGACAGTCCGTTGTTGGCGGCGGCTCGATCTACCCGGCAGTAGAAAACCTCCTGCTTGCCTGCCGGGCCGAGGGTCTGGGGTGTGTGCTGACGACGCTGCTGTGTATGGAAGAACCGGCAGTTCGCGAACTCTTGGGGATTCCCGATCCGTGGGGAACGGCGGCGGTCGTGCCGATTGGCTATCCCGTCCTGCGCGGGCATGGGCCGATCTCGCGACGGCCAGTAGAAGAGTTGGCGTTTGCGGATGCCTGGGGGAAACCGTTTTCTCGGGAGTAGCTAAGACTCGAGTGTTTCACTATAAGTTGTAGCCGTGCCGGGACACTCTCGTCATGCCGGACTTGATCCGGCATCCAGAAGCCGGGGGGGCCGGGGACCTGGATTCCTGTTTGCGCAGGAATGGCAAGTGGCTACACAGCATCGTTCTTTGCTCTAGGCCGTCAAACCTTCGATTATGACAATCGAAGGAGGACAACCGTGGTCGATAACTTTAGCGAAAAAACCAGCTTTATCTGGTCGGTTGCCGATCTTCTGCGCGGCCCATACCGACCGAACAAATATAAGGATGTCATGCTGCCGCTGACCGTCCTGCGGCGGCTCGACTGCGTGCTGGAACCGACTAAGGACAGTGTGCTTGAAGCAAAAGAACAATGGGCTGACAAAGGAAAAGGTATCCTCGAAGCAAAGCTGACTCACATCACGGGTGTCCCGTTCTACAACACCAGTCGCTACACTTTTGAAAAACTTAAAGGTGACCCAAATAATATCGCCGCCAACCTGACCGATTACATCAAGGGTTTTTCCACGCGCGCCCTCGACGTTATCGAACATTTCGGTTTTGAGGAGGAGGTCGCAAAGCTCGACAAAGCCGACCGTCTCTATTTGATCGTCTCCAAGTTCTGCGAAATCGACCTGCATCCAGATACCGTCTCCAACATCGAGATGGGCTACATCTTCGAAGAGTTGATCCGCAAGTTCAACGAAGCGTCCAACGAGGAAGCCGGCGACCATTTTACGCCGCGTGAAGTAATCCGTCTCATGGTGAATCTGCTCTTTCTGCCCGACGGCGATGTGCTGACGACCAGGGGCATCGTGAAAACATTACTCGACCCGGCCTGCGGCACCGGCGGTATGTTATCCGTCTCCGAGGAGTACCTGCGGGAACTCAACCCGGACGCCCGTCTTGAAGCCTTCGGTCAGGACTACAACGACCAGTCCTTTGCCGTATGCGGGTCGGACATGATGATCAAAGGCCAGGACATTGACCATCTCGCCCTTGGCGACAGCTTTACCAATGACCACTTTGCCGGAAAGCAGTTCGACTACATGCTCGCCAATCCACCCTTCGGCGTGGAGTGGAAGCCCGAAGCCGACTACATCAAAATCGAACACGAGGAACAGGGATTCGGCGGGCGTTTCGGCGCGGGCCTCCCACGCATCAACGATGGCTCGCTGCTGTTCCTGCAACACATGCTCAGCAAGATGAAGTCGCCTGAAAACGGTGGGACGCGCCTGGCCATTGTCTTCAACGGCTCGCCGCTCTTTACCGGCAGTGCCGGTTCGGGTGAGAGCGAAATCCGGCGCTGGATCATTGAGAACGACTGGCTCGAAGCCATCGTCGCCCTGCCCGACCAGCTCTTCTACAACACCGGTATTTACACCTATCTGTGGATCGTGACGAACCGCAAAGCTGCCGGGCGCAAGGGCAAGGTGCAACTTGTAAATGCGACGGGTTTTTTCAATAAAATGCGGAAGTCCCTGGGCAACAAGCGCAACGAAATCTCCGCCGAACAGCGCGATGCCATTACGCGGCTGTACGGCGCGCTGACCGAAGGGGAGCATGTTCGAGTATTTGACAATGTAGACTTCGGTTATCGACGTATCACTGTCGAGCGGCCATTGAGGCTGAATTTTACCGTAAACGAAGAGCGCCTCGAACGGCTGAAGCAGACACCAGCCTTCCAAAAACTGGCGACCAGCAAAAAACGCAAAGATACCAAGGCCGCTCAGGCCGAGATTGAAGAGGGCCTGAAACTTCAGAAGTCGATCCTGTCCGCGCTAGACGGCTTGACATCGAAAGGTGTGTTCAAGAGTCGAAACGAGTTCACCGACCTGATGAAAGCCTGCTTCAAGACTGCCAGGTTGAAAATCCCGACCGCGCTCACCAAGGCAATCCTCGGCGCGCTAGCCGAGCGAGACGAGACCGCGGACGTATGCCTCGACCCCAAAGGCAGCCCGGAACCCGATCCAGAACTGCGCGACTACGAAAACGTACCGCTCAAAGAAGACGTGACAGCGTACATACAGCGGGAAGTCCTGCCGCACGTCCCCGATGCTTGGATGGACGAGTCCAAAACCAAGGTCGGCTACGAGATCAACTTCAACCGTTACTTCTACAAATACCAGCCGCCGCGCCCGCTGGATGAGATTGAAGGCGACCTGAAAAAGATCGAAGCCGAAATCGCTGTGATGTTGGCGGAAGTGACACAATGAGTGCAGAATCATTTCTGCGTCTACGTCTAACCGGGGCTCGCTTGAAAATAGTACGGGGCGGCTGATGGACATCTCCACACAACTAGACGAGTTGCGGTCGTTGAAAGACGGCTGGCTTGAGGGCGGAGGACTAGCTCCACCGCACGAAGGGCTGGATTGGCTCTCACGAACCTTCGAACGATACTATCCCGAAAACCTGCCACCCCCGTACCTGTATCCGACAGAGGAGGGAGGCGTTCAGGCGGAATGATCTCTCGGTCCGAAAGAAGTTTCACTGGAAATCGAACTCAGGAGTCATTCCGGCGAGTGGCATGTGCTCGATATGGAGACGAATGAAGTGGCCGAGCGAACATTGAACATCGATAACGCGAACGATTGGAAATGGTTGGTTGAGCAGTTTCGGCAAATGAACAAGGAGGAGGGATGACCATTTCCAAGAAACTGACACAAGCGGCTGAGACGTGTAGCTGACAATATCGAGCAAGGGATTGAATGACACACGGTCAGGCCAAACATCACCGCCGTTCCATCCGTTTACAGGGCTACGATTATTCGCAACCGGGGTCGTATTTTGTCACTATTTGCACTCAAAACCACGAATGTCTGTTTGGCGATATTGTGGAGGGTGAAATGGTATTAAACGATGCAGGGCAGATGGTGCAGGCGGTCTGGGATGCCCTCCCCCGGCATTACCCCGGCATCGGTATTGATATGTTTGTCATCATGCCCAATCACATCCACGGCATCATCACCATCCAGCCACCTGATACGGAACCGCCCCCGCCCACCGTAGGGGCAGGCCCCTGTGCCTGCCCTGCTGACGTACCCGCCCGTCCTGCTAACGCCTCCGCGACGGGACACCCCTCGCCCCCCACCGGGCAACCACAGGGGGTTGCCCCTACAAAGACAATGGCGTTGGCGGAGGTGGTGCATCGGTTCAAAACATTGACCACGAAGCGATATGCGGATGGCGTCAAACACCACGGGTGGAAACCGTTTCCTGGCAGATTGTGGCAGCGCAACTATTGGGAACACGTTGTCCGCAACGAACGGGAATTGCACCGCATTCGTGAATACATCAGCACGAATCCGGCAAAATGGGAATTGGACCGCCTGTACCGGCCACCGTCGGAATCGGCCAATAAGGTCCGGGAGCAAACGGCGGAATATGCCATAGAAGAATGGATGGTATAAATCACCGATTCACCGCCCCCATCCCATTGTAGGAGCAACCACAAGGGGTTGCCCCAGGTGGCGGTGGCCCGATGGGAGGGCGGTTTGGTTTGCGGCCGGGTCCCGTCAGGGCAGGCACAGGGGCCTGCCCCTACAGCGACACCCTCAATGACAGTCTGCGCCGTGCAGCGCAATTCCCCTGTAGGGGCAACCCCCTGTGGTTGCCCTGGGCGGGGTGGTGGTCGGGACGGCCGTACCATATCCTGGTATACCATTAGGGACGGAGAGAACCACGAATGAATCGGTGCAGCTATCCCGCTTACCAACCTTCCGACATTGAATGGTTGAGTGACGTTCCAGCAAGATGGAATGTTCTACGTTGCAAGTTCGCGTACTCCATCCAACTCGGCAAAATGTTGCAGAACGATCCACAGTCTGTCGCCGACGTGAAAGTTCCGTACTTGAAGGCCCTGCATGTTCAATGGGAGACAACCGATACTTCATCTCTGCCGGAGATGTGGGCGTCTCAGTACGATATTGAAAAGTTTTCCGTCAGGAATGGAGACTTGCTCGTCTGCGAAGGCGGAGAGGTTGGAAGGGCGGGAATGCTTGAGGATACGCCGGACACCTGTATCATCCAAAACGCATTGCACAGGGTCAGGGCTAAAGCGAGCAATGATGTCCGATACTTGATGTACTTGCTAGAGGTTGCAGCTTCCGGCGAATGGTTCGACATTCTTTGCAACAAGGCGACAATTGCTCACTTTACCGGTGAAAAATTCGGTGAGTTTCTTATTGTTCTGCCTCCACCCGAAGAACAACGCACCATCGCCGCCTACCTCGACCGCGAGACCTCACGCATTGACGCCCTAATCGAAAAGAAGCAAAAGCAAATCGAACTGCTTCAAGAAAAACGCACCGCCCTCATCAGCCATGCCGCCACCCAGGGCCTCAACCCCAACGTAAAGATGAAAGACTCCGGCA
>JAJDZM010000076.1 GCA_022824615.1 Candidatus Binatia bacterium
GGAGTTGACGGTATTATCGCCCAAGGTGTTGAAGCGGGTGGGCATGTCAAAAGCACCACCTCGCTGTCAACCATCGTCCCGGCCGTGGTTGAAGCTGTCGGACCCGTACCGGTTATTGCCGCGGGCGGTATTGCCACCGGACGCGGGGTTGCGGCGGCCTTAACCCTGGGTGCGCAGGCCGTGTCCATGGGCACACGCTTTGTGGCCAGCGAAGAAATCCAGGTCATGCAGGCATATAAACAGCGCATTGTTGACAGCACGGCGGAAGACACGGTCTACACCAAACTCTTTGATGTGGGCTGGCCAGACGCCGCCCACCGAGTGTTGCGCACCACGGCGATGGACGAATGGGAAGCCGCGGGTCGTCCGGCCAGCGGTCAGCGACCCGGAGAAGGCCACGTCATCGGGACGATGCCCATGGCCGGCACGTCCGTAGAGCTGCCCAAATACGGCATCTTCCCGCCCATGCCCGGCTTTGAGGGTGACCTGGAACAAACTGCCCTGTACGCGGGCGAATCGTGTCGGTTGATTCATGACATCAAGCCGGCCGGTCAAATCGTGCGCGACGTCGTATCCGAAGCCGAAGAGATACTCAAACATCTGCACGCCTGAAGGCCGCACCACAGACGCTCCCAATCCTCAGCCCTCACCCCGGCGACGGCGGAGAGCCGGTCTATAACGGATTCTCCGCCCTTCATTATTGACGGGAGATAGACAGCACGCTAGTGGAGACGGGATGAAAGAATCGTTTATCCTCCTGCTGTGGTGGGTGCTGTTCGGTGGCTCACACATGCTCATGTCTGCGCCTGGCTGGCGGCCGAAACTGGTTGCCCGGCTTGGTGAGTGGGGTTTCTTCGGAGTCTATTCTCTGATTGCCATCGTCACCGTCGTACCCCTGTGCATGTACTACGGCGCACACAAGCACACCGGCCCACAGCTCTGGGTTACGCTGCTCCCCTACCTGATAGCCCGTGATGTGAATGTCCTGCTCATGGGGCTGGCCTTTGTCCTCTTCGTCAGTGGTCTGGCGGCCCTGACGCCCAGCTCCATACTGGCCAGCGAAGCGCCCCAGGCGTATGGCATCACCCGGATTACCCGCCACCCGGTGTTTGCCTCGTTCTTTTTGTTTGGTGTGGCGCATTGCCTGATGAATGGCGCCCTGAGCGATATCGTCTTCTTCGGCGGTTTTGTTGTCTACTCCTGGCTTGGCGCGTGGCGTCAGGACCAGCGCAAAGCAGCCGAGTTGCCCGGCTATACAGAATTTCGGCTATCTACCTCCTTCTTGCCCTTCGGGGCGATTGTCAGCCAGCGACAGCCGTTTCCCCTTGGAGAGCTACGCTGGGGGGCGATCATCCTTGGCGTAGTTGTATTCTACCTGGTGCGGACCTTTCACCCGAATATATTTGGCGGGATTCTGATGACCCTCTAGGGTATTCACACCATGCTCCCAGAGATGTTTACCGCGACCTGGAACTGGCTCCTCGACCTGTCCAAGGTCCAATTGATTCTTCTGGGCGGCGGTATCGCCCTGCTCGTTGCGCTCAGCAAAGTGCTCCGCTTACTGTTCCTGGTAATTGTCCTGCTCTTCTTTCTGATAGTGGTTTTGCCGCAGTTGCTGACGCGCTATGTCGAGTATCCGTTTCCAGAACTTACGCCGAGCGAGTATGTTGTTCCTCAAGACTGAAGCGCGAGAGGAGATGCTAATGGAAGCGGAAAAGAAACTCGAAGAAATCGGGCTGACCCTGCCCCCTATTCCCACTCCAGTGGCCAACTATCTGCCCCTGGTGCGAACCGGCAACCTCCTGTTTGTCTCCGGCCACGGCCCCGGCATTCTCAAGGACGGCAGCGTGTCGTTCATCCAGGGTAAGCTCGGCAAAGACCTGGACGTGGAGCAGGGCTATGATGCCGCCAAACAGGTCATGCTCAATATCCTGCAATCCCTGAAGCAGGAACTGGGAGATTTGGACAAGGTCCGCAAAGTGGTCAAGCTGCTCGGCTTCGTCAACTGCACGCCCGACTTCCCCGACCAACCCAAAGTGATCAACGGCGCATCCGACCTGCTCGTCGCCCTCTTTGGCGAGCGCGGCCGTCACGCCCGCTCGGCCGTGGGCATGAACCAGCTTCCGTTCGGCATCGCCGTTGAGATTGAGATGGTTGTGGAAGTCGAGGACTAACGCGGAGACCTGCGCGTACCTTTTGACACGGGATCAGACCGCTGCAAACTGGGCCACCAGCGCAGCGTTGGATTCCGCTTTCTCAAAGGCGGCCAACACCGCCTGGGTTGCCTCCACGGTTGGTAGCGCAGCCACCTGCCGGCGCAGCAAGCGGGCCATTTTGAGTGTATCGGGGTCGAGCAGATGTTCCTCTTTGCGGGTGCCTGAGGCCGCAATATCAATAGCCGGGAACAGCCGCCGGTCGGCCAGGCGCCGGTCAAGCAGCAACTCCATATTGCCCGTCCCCTTGAATTCCTGGGCAATGACCTCATCCATGCGACTGCCCGTGTCGACCAGGCAGGTCGCGACGATGGTCAGCGAGCCGCCTTCTTCAAGCTGCCGGGCGGCGCCAAACAACCGTTTGGGGATTTCCAGCGCATTGGCATCAATCCCACCGCTCATCGTCCGCCCGGTGGCCGTATTGAGATTGTGGGCCCGGCCCAGACGGGTCAGCGAGTCCAGGACAAGGATCACATCCTTATCCTGCAAGGCATTTTCAACCGCCTGCTCCAGACACGTCGCGGCGGTCTCCAGATGCTCTTCCAGCGAACGATCATTTGAAGACGCAAACACCTCAGCCGGGACGGCCCGGCGAAAGTCGGTCACCTCCTCGGGCCGCTCGTCAATCAGCAGGCTATACAAGATGGCTTGCGGAGCCCCGGCCGCAGCCGCTACGCAGAAGTCTTTCAGGAAGGTCGTTTTACCGGTTTTGGGCGGCGCGAGGATAATGGCACGTTGGCCAAATCCAATCGGGCAGAACACATCCAGAATCCGAATCGTCAGGGGCGTATCCGGCCCAACCAACTGAATTTTCCGGTTGGGCGCTATGGGGACCCGCCTCTGAAATTCTTGCAGCGCGGCGGACGGCCTGGGCGGTCCGTTCCGCTGTCTCCGCTGTTCCTTGTGAGCCCGCTGATTCCGTCCTCTGGGCTGCGCTCTCCCGCCTCTCCCCCGCTGCCGCCTGTTATTACGCATGATGTCTCTATTGTTCCTGATCTGCGTACCGTCTACAAGCGCGATTGACTATAAAACGAAGGCTGCGTTCGACTGTCTGAGTCCTCTGTTTCTCGGGTGACGGGGAGGCCGGTTAGCGCCCCCCCGCCCGTCGGCGCAGCCATTCCACGCTCAGCATGAACAACAGGGAGAAGGCGATCAGCAGAGTCGCCACGGCCAGAATCGCCGGACTGATCTGCTCACGGATACCGGTCCACATCTGGCGCGGCACGGTGCGCTGTTCCAGGCCGCCCATGAACAGCACCGTTACCACTTCGTCGAACGAGGTGGCAAACGCAAACAAGGCCCCGGAAATCACACCTGGGGCGATCAGCGGCAGCACGACGCGCCGGAACGTCCGCAGCGGTCCGGCGCCCAGACTGGCCGCCGCACGGTACAGGTTGGGATCGAAACCGGACAGCGTCGCGGCCACCGTGATAACGACAAACGGCGTGCCCAGCGTGGCGTGGGCCAGGATGAGCCCCAGGTGGGTTTGGGTCAGACCCAGGTTCGAGTAGAAGAAGAACATGCCTGCGGCCGAGATAATCACCGGGGTGATCATCGGCGAGATCAACAGGCCCATGATCGCCGAGCGACCCGGCAGGGCGGGATGCGTCAGCCCCAGGGCCGCCAGCGTACCAAGCGTGGTCGCCAGCACGGTGGCCGCCAGGCCGATGAACAAGCTGTTGAGCAACGCGTGCCGCCACTCCGGGTCGCCCATCACATTCTGGTACCAGCGGAGTGAATAGGCCGCGGGCTCCAGACGCAGCATCCCTTCGGTAAAGGTAAAATAGGGTTCGGCATTAAAACTGAGCGGGACGATGACCACAATCGGCGCAATCAGAAACACGAACACCGCGGTGCAGAAGACCAGATAGGCAGTCCGGCCGACGATCTCCCAAAGTCCTCTCGGTGGCATCTCAACCCAACCTCATGCGTTCGATGCCCACCAGGCGGTCGTACACCAGATACAGCACGAGTACGAAGGCCAGCAGCAGACCGCCGATTGCCGCGGCCAGCCCCCAGTTCAGCGAACTCTGCATATGGTAGGCGATCATATTGGAAATGAGCTGACCGCTCTGGCCGCCGACCAGGGCGGGCGTGATGTAATAGCCGATCGCCAGGATAAAGACCAGCAGCGAGCCGGCGCCAACACCGGGCAGAGTCTGCGGCCAGTAAACCCGCCAAAACGCCTGGACCGTGCTCGCGCCTAGCGAGGCTGCCGCGCTCATATGCAGCCGCGGGATGGTACGCATGACCGCGTACAGCGGCAGGACCATGAAAGGCAGCAGGACGTGGGTCATGGCGACCATGGTGCCGGTCATATTGTAGATCATGGCGAGGCGGCTCTCGTCGGCGATCAGGCCAAGCGCGACGAGCGTGCTGTTGATCACGCCCTGGGTCTGGAGCAGGACGATCCAGGCAGTCGTGCGTACCAGCAAAGAGGTCCAGAACGGGACCAGCACCAGCAGCAACAAGAGACTCGCCCGCTGCGGCGGGGCATGGGCGATCAGATAGGCGACCGGATAACCGAGCAGCAGGCACAGCCCGGTCAGACTCAGGCTCACGACCAGGGTGCGCCACAGCAGTGACACATAGACGCGATACTCGTCCGGACGCGGAGCGATACGGCCGTCGCTGCGGCGTTCCAGGTCCAGAGCGTGCAAATAATGACGCGCGGTGAAGCGCTCGCCAGCATGGCGAATCGCGTGCCAGGTTTGCACATCGTCCCAGGCCGCGTGGACGCCGACCAGCGTGTCACGCCACGAAAGTCCTTCCGCTTCGCGCACCCGCCGCGCCGTGCGGGTGATAACGCTCCGCAGCCCGCCGTGCACGCGGTTGATGCGGGTGGCGACCCGTCCCAGGGTACGCTCCTGACGTGCTCTGCGCAGTTCGCGGGCGATCGCTTCGAACGCCGGTTCGGGCGGAATGTGTACACCGTCCCAATCCTGTAACAGGTCCAGGGTTGCGGGCAGCGCATCAGCCACTACCGGATCATACACGCTGCGTGACAGCATGGTCGCCAGCGGGGCAATAAAGGTCAGCCCGATAAAGGCGACCAGCGGCAGCACCAGCCCCACGGCACGAAGCTGTGGGCCGGAAAGAAAAAACGTGTCAGCCTCTGCCTGTCTATTGGAGGACACGTGTACTCTTTTTCAGCGAGCCAGCCATGCGCTGAAGCGTTCGTTCATCTCGTCTCCGTGATCTCTCCACCAGCGCCAGTCGTGGCTCAGAGCGCGGGCGACGTTTGCCGGGCTGTTCGGCATATGCGGCTGCATGTCCACCCCGGTTTCGAGATGGGTGCTCATCAGGGCCGCTCCCGACTTCCGGGCCGGGCTATAGGCAATATAACGCCCGACCGCGGCCAGGGACTCGGTCCGCATGGCGAAGGTGAGGAACTTCCGGGCCGCTTCCAAATTCGGCGTACCGGCGACAATACCGAGGATGCCGTGGTCCAGCACTTGGCCGTCCCAGACAATCACAAAGGGCTGGTTCTCCAGGACCTGGGCGTTAAAGATGCGGCCGTTATAGGCCGTGCTCATCACAACCTCGCCGTCGGCCAGCATCTGTGGCGGCTGCGCCCCGGCTTCCCACCAGACGATATATTCCTTGATCGTGTCGAGCTTGCGAAAGGCCCGGCCCACGCCCTCCGGCGTGTCCAGCGTCGCATACACCTGGTCCACGGGCACGCCGTCGGCCATCAGCGCGAACTCCAGATTAACCAGCGGACTGCGGCGCATACCGCGACGGCCGGGGAATTTCTCCAGGTCGAAGAAGTCCTGGATCGTTGTCGGTTTGGGACCGGGCAGGTGGGTCGGGTTATAGGCATACACCGTAGAGTAGAACAGCATGCCGACACCGCATTCGGTGATCATATCGGGGAAGAAATCGTCCACCGCAGGGGTCCCGTCCGGCGCCGGGGGCAGGTCGGCGGCAACGATGGGTTCGAGCAGTCCCTCGTCACAGCCCCGCGCCGCATCGGCCATCTCCAGATCAACCAGGTCCCAGTAGACCTTACCGGTCTCTACCTGAGCACGAATTTGAGCCAGGCCACCGTTATAGGATTCCAGGCGGACCTCAATCCCCGTTTCCGCGGTGAAGGGCTCGTTAAACGCCTTCTGGCAGGCGCGGGCGTAGGAGCCTCCCCAAGAGACCAAAGTGAGCGATTCATTACCAGCAGCCGGGCGGCTCCAACTCAGGCTGGCCAGCAAAACGAACGCCGTGGCATGAACCACTTGGCGGATTCGGCTGCGATATGGGCGGGATGTCATCTACTCCTCCTCAAAGAATACACATGTCCTCCAATAGACATGAGATGCCGGACACGTTCACTCTTTCTCGTCCGGTGTCAAGGCACGGCAATCGATCGGCGTCCAGCCGATCTGGACCCGGTCTCCCGCCAGCACAGCGCCGTGACCGACGATATTCGGGATCTTGATAATGAAATCCGTACTGCCACACACGGCCACCCGCAGGCGCAGGTGATCGCCCAGAAAGGTAATGTCCTGAATATCGGCCTCAAACCGATTGCTGTACAGTTCCGGCTTGGGCGCGAGGCAGACCCGTTCCGGGCGGATGGCCAGGGTGACCGGGTCCCCCGGTTGGCACGGCCCGACCTGGAATGCCTGGACGATCTGGCCGCCGGCCTCGACCCGCGAGATCTCGTGCTCAACGCTGAGCACCCGTCCGTGCAGCAGGTTGTTTTCGCCAATAAAGCTGGCAACGAACGGGCGTTCCGGCTCTTCGTACAGCGTTTCCGGCAGGGCGACCTGCTCAATACGGCCGCGGCGAAAGACGGCAACCCGATCCGACAGCACCATGGCCTCCTGCTGGTCATGGGTGACGTAGACGACCGTGACCCCCAGGCTGCGCTGTATGCGCCGAATCTCATACTGCATTTCTTCGCGCAAACGGCGGTCAAGCGCGCCGAGCGGCTCATCCATCAGTACCAGGCTGGGTTCAAACACCAGCGCCCGGGCAATGGCCACCCGCTGTTGCTGGCCACCGGACAACTCGGCGGGCCGGCGATCCTCAAGGCCCGCCAGGCGCACGAGTTGCAGCGCCCGCCGGACACGCTCCCGGCGTTGCTGTGGGTCAGTCCCGCGCACTTCGAGCGGAAACGCCAGATTGCCGCCAACCGTCATATGCGGAAAGAGCGCGTAGTTCTGAAAGACCACGCCAATACCGCGCTTGCGCGGCGGCAGATCGTGCACCGAACGCCCACGGATACGGATGATACCCGAGGTAGGTGCTTCAAAGCCGGCCAGCATCATCAGGCAGGTGGTCTTGCCCGAGCCGGAGGCCCCCAGCAAGGTCAGAAACTCCCCTTCGTGCACGGTCAGGTCCAGGTCGCGCACGACTTGAACCCGGCCGTCGTAGCTCTTACACACGCGCTCGAATTCGACGTGGGCATTATGGGTTGAAGCCATATTGATCTTGTGCGGCTGTCCGGGCCTGCGGATACGGACGACCCGTCCCTTCTAACTGGCAGGTATCCTGACGTATTCGAGCGAGTAGTGTCAAGTTCGGTCCGCTGAGGGTAGTGTCTCACTTTGCATATTCCCCCTCACCCTAGCCCTCTCCCTCCAGGGGAGAGGGAGCACCTTTTCCCTCCCCCCGCTGAGGGGGAGGGGCAGGGAGGGGGGCGCTGGGCGAGCAGTGGAGAGCGGAGATGTGAAACTGAGACACTACCCCGCTGAGGTGTCGCCGGGTGGGTCCGTCTGCCGACCTGTTCTGATGCCGCGTCGTTCGTCCACCGTCAGCAGCAGCAAGCCGCCAAGAACGAAAAATCCGACCACCGTGACCATGCCCAGGCGTTGACTGCCCGTCGCCTCGGTTACGATGCCCAGCAGCAGGGGGCCGGCAAAGGTCGTAATTTTACCGGAAAAGGCGAACAGGCCGAAAAAGGCGGCTGAGTGCTGCTCCGGTACAAAGCGGGACATCAGCGTGCGGCTAGCCGACTGATTCGGCCCCACAAACAGCCCCAGGCTCAGGCCGGCCAGCCACAGCCAGCCGACGCTGGGCGCCCATACCGCCAGCAGGCTGAACACTGTCAGCGCTACCAGCGTCACCAGGATGGTGCGCTTACCGCCCAGCCGGTCATCCATAACGCCGAACACGCAAGCGCCGATGCCGGCCGTCACGTTGAGGGCGATACCAAACTGAATGACCTCCGGCAGGCTCATCCCGAATGTGCCGGCCGCGTAAATACCGCCGAAGGCGAAAATGGTGATCAGCCCGTCGTTATACAAGAGCCGGGCAGCCAATAGGCGGGTAATGTCCGGATAATGACGCAGCCGCCTGAACGTGCGACTCAGCTCACGGTAGGCTCCGGTACGGGGAGGGGCTGAACGGCTCTCGGCCGGCTGGCGCGGGGCGAACACGAACAGCGGCAGGCTGAACAGCGCAAACCAGCCGGCCGCCAGCAGGCAGACTGCCCGGTAGTTGAAACCGGCCTCGGTACTGATGCCGAACAGGGGCTGCTCGCGCGCCAGCACGGCCAGGGCCAGGACGAGGCTCAGCAGGCCGCCGGCATAGCCCAACCCCCAGGCCCAGCCCGACAGCCGGCCGACCCGCTCGGCCGGGACCAACTCGGGCAGAAAGGCGTTATAGAATACAGTGCTCAACTCGAATGCGACATTGGCGACCACGAATAGAGATAGCGCTATCAGCCCGGCCCAGACCCAGTCCGGATGCACGCCGGTCAGCCCCGCACTGGCCACGCAGCACACCAGGGTGCACACCCCCAGACAGGCCATCCGCCGGCCGCTACGGTCGGCCAGTGCGCCGAGCGGCGGGGCCAGCACTGCCACCAGTATGCCGCTCAGGCCGACCGCGCGCGACCACTGCGCCGTACCGGACACTTCGTCCGCGGCAATGGCGGTCGTGAAATAGGTGGAATAAACAAAAGTCACCACCAAGGTGGCAAACGCCGAGTTGGCCCAGTCGAACATCGCCCAAGCGGCCAATGTCCTGCGGGGCTGAGCGCGGGTGGCTTGCATGACCGGTCACATAGCAGGGAGTCGGCTCTCTGACGAGAGTCAGTCACACAAGAGGGCTAGGACGGCAGCTACCGATGGCAGTGTCTCACTTTCACTCCGTTCCTCTGTCTGCTGAGCAATTCCTCCCTGGCCCTCCCCCTTGAGGGGAGGGAATATCCGCTCCCTCTCCCCTAGAGGGAGCGGGAGCGGGTGAGGGGGAACTTCGAACTGGGATACTACCCTACCGATAAATGGCTCGACCTTGTTACAAATTCCGACTAGTCTACCAACAGTCTGAAATTCTGAAGGTTTATTCCATGCCTAGAATCGGTGCTTTCGAGGCAAAAATCCACCTGCCGCAGTTGCTACGGCGCGTTCAGGCGGGGGAGCGATTCATTATTACCAAACATAATCGGCCCGTGGCCGAGCTGATTCCTTTTCAGACGCACGATTCCGACAAGGTACGCGCAGCGATTGCCAGGCTGAAGGCGTTTCAGGAAGCGCACAGTCTGGAAGGGCTGTCGGTTCGCCAGATGATCGAGGAAGGACGCAAGTACTGATGGCATTCGTTCTCGATTGCTCGGTCACCATGGCTTGGGTCTTCCCCGATGAAGCGACGGACGCCACCGGCTGGTTGCGAGATTCACTTGTGGAAGGCCGGGCGTTCGTCCCATCCCTCTGGCCGGTGGAGGTCGGCAACGTGTTGCTGACTGCCACTCGGCGGGGTCGAATCCGTATTGACGAGTGGCCGGAGATTCGCGCGGACCTTGAGGCGTTGCCCATCGAAATCGATCCGGTGACGACATCTCGTGTGTGGGGTGTGTCGCTGGAACTGGCACAGACGCACCAGCTTCCCGTCTACGACGCAATGTATCTGGAACTCGCCATGCGGCTGCAATTACCGCTCGCTACGCTGGACCGCGCGCTCCGTAACGCCGCGCAAGCTGTGGGCATTGAACCACCGGTGGTCGAGTAGCATCCCGCCGGTCTATCCCTGTGGGTACAGGGGAACCGAGGTTCCTGGCTCTTGTCGTTCCTCTTTCTCTCGCAGAGTCTCGTTCCAGCCTGTCCCCCGCGTGGGAGGGACAGAAGCAACGGGCTCAGCTTGAGTCCTTGGCAGTCCGGGCAATGGCCGTCTCCATGCCGCTGATGAGCGCTTTGAGCGCGGTCATTGCTTCTTCATGCTGTTGGCAGGCTTCCTCTCGGCGTTCCTCATGCTGTTGGCGGGCTTCCTCTCGGCGTTCCTCATGCTGCTGGTGGGCTTCCTCTCGGCGTTGTTCAGTGCCGAGGCGCATCAGGCGGAATCCGTACAGCACCAGCCCACTTGACACGAGCAGCGTCAGGGCGCTGAGGCTGGTCTGCCAGTAGGTGATGGTCAGGGCGGCTTGCTGATAGGCAATGGTGGCGGCTTCAAACTCGTTCATAGCGTCTTCTCTTCCTGCTTTCGTTATGCGGGCTATCCTCGCGGGTACGGGGGAGCCGTGAGAATGCTGAGCATATCCTCTTTGACTCCGCCCCTCCGTTCGTGCTGAGCCGGTCCTGAGTCTGTCGAAGGGGGTAGTCCCGGAGGGACGAAGTCGAAGTACGCCCAGGACAGAGGAGCATATAAACGGCGGCCGGACAGTCGCCCATCCAGGCCGCCTGCGCATCAGGCTCCTGGGGGCCGGTAGGGCACGCTTTTGCCTATGGCCTCGTCCACGGTTTCTGGTGTCACGAGCACGGTGATGCCGATGTTGAGGGCGCCGGCGGCGCCGATCGTCAAGGACACGGCCGATGCCGTGGCGTCGTCGGGAAGATCGGCAATGATGTACAGGTCGGGCTCTCCGAAGGCGTAGTACAGCACCTCCACGCTCCCACCCATGCCCTCAATGGTCTGGGTTAATGCCTCCCGCCGTCGCGTGCCGCCTTCCTTCAACAAACCGGTCAATCCCGACTGCGTATACGTTGCGCGAAACATGTATTTGCCCATTGGCTTCCCCCCGTTTGTTTGTTTCAATCCTCACCGACTCGTTCAGGCCGGTGCTTCGTCATCTGTATTTGGATGGTCGTCTCAAGCATTTTCTTCCTTGTAACAGCCTCAAGTCACACGTTTCAATCCTCACCGGCCCGCTCAGGCCGGTGCTTTCCTCATCCCTCATGCTCAACGCCTTACGGCATCTAATAGTTCGTCACACCTGCCACAGGACGTAGCATGCTGGCTCCAGGTCGGTGCTCAACGCCTTACGGCATCTGATAGTTCGTCACGTCATATTCCGTACACAGACAGACAACACAGTTTCGTGCTCAACGCCTTACGGCATCT
>JAJDZM010000129.1 GCA_022824615.1 Candidatus Binatia bacterium
TCCCTAAAAAAGCGAAGACGAGACGAGAGCGGAGGTATGCACCGGGCAGCTTCCGGCGACGCTCGTAAAACAGCTTCAGCAGGTTCCGACCAACCAGGAACACCAGCAAAACAAGCAGAATGATATTGAGATTGATCAGCAGAATAAAAATAATGTTGCTGATCAGACTTTCGCCGTCGCTGAGTTGGGGCGAGCGGCTCTGGAGAAAGGCAAACAAAAAGACGCCCAGGGCTGCCGCGATGATGACAGCAATCTCCCAGAACTGGCGACGTTTGGGCTCCTCCAAGCGATTTTCGTGGGCCGGGGCTTCCATACTCTCTCGCCCTACTCATATCAGCAGCAAGAACAATGCAGATATACCATCATACTCAGAGTTCCACCACGCTCCATGAGTATTGCTTGCGCTAGAACAAATCGCCCTGCTCTTTTTTTCCAGGGTGGTCAATATGCAGATGCTGGTAGGCCTTGAGGGTGGCCAGCCGCCCCCGCGGGGTGCGCTGCAAAAATCCCTCCTGCAAGAGATAGGGCTCGTACACGTCTTCAATGGTGCTCTTCTCTTCGCCAACGGCCGCGGCTATGGTCTCGACACCGACCGGTCCCCCGTTAAATTTCTCGATTATCGTCCGCAGAATCGCCAGGTCCATTTTGTCAAATCCGGCCTCATCCACTTCAACCAGCGTCAGGGCGGCATGGGCCACTGCTTGCGTCACAACCGGCTCTTTCTTCACTTGAGCATAGTCGCGTACCCGTCGGAGTAAGCGATTGGCGATGCGAGGGGTTCCCCGTGAGCGACGCGCGATTTCTGCGGTTCCGCCCGTATCAATCTCCATCTCAAGAATTGAGGCCGACCGACGAATGATCTGTTCCAACTCGACCACCTGATAAAAATCCAGGCGAAACGTTGACCCAAAACGGTCTCGGAGCGGTGAGGTCAAGAGCCCGGCACGGGTGGTGGCACCAACTAAGGTGAAATGCTTCAGGGGCAACTTGACCGTTCGGGCTGACGGTCCCTGGCCAACAACGAGGTCCAGTTCAAAGTCCTCCATTGCCGGATACAAGAACTCCTCAACCACGTGGTTGAGTCGATGGATCTCGTCAATGAAGAGCACGTCGCCTTCTTCCAGGTTAGTCAGAATAGCGGCCAAGTCGCCGGGTCGCTCGATCACCGGGCCGGTAGTGGCCCGAATCGTGACATCCATTTCACGCGCAATAATATGCGCCAGGGACGTTTTTCCCAATCCGGGCGGACCACAGAAGAGCAGGTGGTCAAGAACGTCAGCCCGTTGCTTGGCCGCTTCAATGGCGATTGCAAGATTCTGCTTCGTGCCTGCCTGTCCGATGTATTCTTCAAGACTGCGCGGACGGAGCGAACCCTCGACACGTGGCTCGCCAGGCCAAGTAGTCTCATCGTCCGACAGAGCGTCCGGCGGCGACATATGAGGATTCAGCATGTCGCGCCCCGGACTGTCCGCATTCTCGTACGTCTCTTTTGATATGTCTTTCGCGGCGGGGCTCATGCGCTGAGCCTCCGTAGCGATTCTCGTATCACACCGGCAATAGTCGTATGTCCATCCCGGACAACCGTCCGTACCGTCTTCTCGGCCTGCGGCTGCCGATAGCCCAGATTCACCAGCGCGGAGGTCGCTTCAGTCGAGAGTGGACTGGGCGCTGCCGTCGGAGTCCCATTCTGTACTTCACTTGCGCCAACTTTCTCCTGGAGTTCGACAACCAAACGTTCGGCCGTCTTTTTTCCAACGCCTGGAGTCGCAACCAAGCGTGTCACATCGCGCGTATGCAGCGCATTCTCCAGCTCATCAACCGGAATACCCGACAGAATATTCAAGGCCAGGCGCGGGCCGATGCCGTTCACGCCGCGAAGCAGCAGAAAATACGACTTCTCCTTTTCTTCCAGAAAGCCGAACAGTTGGAGGGCGTCTTCTCGCGCATGGGTATGGATGAGCAAGCTGACCGGTTCCCCGACTCCTGGCAGATGATAGAAGGTTTGCAACGACACCAATACCTGATAGCCGACGCCGCCAACGTCGACAATGAGCTGCTCAGGGGCCTTTTCGTGGAGCACTCCGTGGAGGCGCGCGATCATAGGAGTTGCCGTACAAGCGTGTTAGTTGTGCTTTTTCTGGTCTGCGGCGAGCATCTGGGCGACCGTCTGTTCCGTAAAGACATCGCGCAAAGAGCGAGCCTTCCTGCCCCCAGCACGCCGCGGCTGAGCGCCGACTTGGTGGAGCAGGTCGGGCAGGCGGGCAGCGCTACAGTGACAAATGGCTGCCGCCAGCGCATCCGTCGCATCCTGGCTTGACGGAAAGACCCCCGCCTCTCCGTCTGGATGGTGCAGTTGGGAAAAGACCGCTTTTTGGACCTGCATTTTCCCGGCCCGGCCATACCCGGTCACCGCCGTCTTAATTTCCGTGGGATTATACTCGGCAATCCGCAGACCGGCTTGGGCCGCAGCCAGGAGCACGACGCCCCGCGCCTCGCCGAGGCGCAAGGCGCTCTGGACGTTATGCGCCACAAAGGCTTTTTCAAGACTCAAGACGTGAGGAGCCCAGCAATCGATCACCGTGACAAGCTCCTCGTAGATGAGACGCAGGCGTTCAGGCAGGGAGCGGAAGCCCTTGACGGAGACGACATCTCCGGCACAAAAGGTCAACGTCCGGCGCGTCTTCTCAATGACACCCCATCCGGTCCGCAGCGTGCCGGGGTCTATGCCCAACACGCGCAGTGGAGTCTGAGCCTTGCGAGAGTCGATGGTCTTTCCCTTCCTTAGGCCGCACTGAGTCGTTCCATCTCCTCTTCCGCAATTTCTACATTCGCGGAAACGGTTTGGACGTCGTCAAGCTCCTGGAGGGCGTCGAGCAAACGTAGGGTTTGTTCGGCTTCCTTGCCGGAGAGACTGATCGTGTTTTGGGGCACCATCGTCGCCTCAACGGACACCGTCCCAATATTGGCGTTTTCAAGCGCCTGCCGTATGTCTTCGAGGGCATCGGGAGCGGTCACAATCTCAAACATATCATCGCCCGTTGTGACATCTTCCGCCCCGGCGTCAAGGGCAATCTCCATGAGTTGATCTTCCTCAGCCTGGTCTTTTTCTATGGTGATAATGCCCTTGTGGGTAAACATCCACGCAACGGAGTTAGGCTGGCCTAAGCTCCCTCCACTTTTGGTGAACAGATGACGCACTTCAGAGACCGTTCGATTTTTATTGTCTGTCAGCGTCTGCAGCATAATGGCTGCCCCGCCTGGCGCATGCCCCTCATAGGTCACCTCTTCATAGCTGACGCCCTCAAGCTCTCCCGCGCCTTTTTTCACCGCTCGGTCTATGGTATCGCCCGGCATACTGGCCGCTTTTGCCGCGGCTATGGCCGTACGTAAACGCGGATTTGCGGAGGGGTCGCTCCCACCCATCCGGGCCGCAATCGAGAGGTCTTTAATCAATTTTGTAAACATCTTGCCCCGACGGACATCCTTGACTGCCTTCTTATGCTTAATGGTGCTCCATTTGGAATGGCCGGACATGATCGTCTCCTCCCGGCGTCAGACTTGCGATTATGGGTAACATACTTCTGGAGGAGAGTAAACGCACGGACACTCTATTCATATATCCGCTCTGATACAGTAAAGCCCTGCAATAACTAGACTTTCAGCCCTTCCCAGTGTAGCCGGACTCAATGAGGGGAGTGGCCGGGGACGAAAAAACACGATACACCCGAGCCTCGCGCAAACTTGCTCCCCTTGGGGAAAGGACGTTCCGAGTGCGACTCATTACCATCCTTGCTCATACCGGTGTTGTCACCGGACTGGCAGGCTTATTTTTTGGCAGTCTTGCCTGGGTGTATAATTCTCCGTTCGGGGCGGTCATGGTTCTCGGCAGCCTCGTGCTCCTGTTCGTCAGTGGCCTGTTAGGCTGGTATTACGGTTTTAGTCCAATGTGGCACCCATCCGGATGGGAAGAACAGGTCACCCACGACGACCGTCATTATGTGGTGTCAACGCAGCGCTACCCACCCTATCTCGTTCGCCAGGCGAAGAGGCAGGGCGGTATGCAGTTTGGAACGGCCGTGTATGCCGTGCATGCGGCGGACCAGGAAGTGGCCGAGGAAGCCCAGGCCGTATACGGGCTGCAATGGCGGGAACACCAAGAGGCACAGGAAGGGCATCAGTGGGTTGTGCACGTCTTGCGACAGGGCGACCTATCAGAACTTGAAGGTTTTCGGCCGGTGTCAGAGGACATGATCTAAAGACACTCTGGTTCTACACTATGGTTTTCAAACTCCGGTAGCATCATGCCGGAGGAGGCGTCCGGTGCGGGTCCCGCGGTGGCGACCCTGCTCTATAGTGACGCTCCCGTTTACAATAACCGAGTGAATACCGGGAGGATGACGGCGCGGTTCTTGATAGGTTCCAACATCGGCAACCGTCTGGGGATCAAAGGTGACAAGGTCCGCATAGGAACCTTCACAAATGAGACCACGGTCTCGAAGACGAAACTTTTGTGCGGGCAAGCCAGTCATCCGATGAACCGCTTCTTCTAGCGTCAGCAGTTGTGTGTCCCGGACGTATTTCCCCAGGACACAAGCAAACGTGCCGTACAGACGAGGATGTGGCTTACCCGCAACAGACGGAATACCATCAGATCCGATCATGGTTGTGGGGTGCGCTAAAATGCGCCGGACGTCTGTCTCATCCATCCCAAAAATAACTGCGACCGTACTTTCTCCTTCTCCGGCAATAAGCTCGGCCACAGTTTGCTGGAGGGACTTTCCAGTCAGTTGGTAAATGTCTTCTAAGGTCTTGCCTTCATACTCATGCTTGACGGGCGTTGAGGCAATCAAGACATCGCTCGGAGCAGCGCGTTCAATCACACCCCCCTGGACGAGCGCCGCCAGCGTAGTACTGCCTGCGGTATACGGATAGGCGTCAGAGGAAATATCGAGACCACGCGCCCGCGCTTGCTCCACCAGGTCCAAAGAGTCTCGCACTTTGCCCCAATTCGTTCGGCCCATCGCTTTGTGATGAGAGATCTGGACTCCCACGCCTGACTCTTCACCAATGCGGATCGTTTCCTGAATGGAGTCGAGCAGGTGATCAGCTTCATCACGCATATGCGTCGCATAGACACCATTGTATTCAGCCACGACTTTTGCCAAAGCAATCACTTCTTCTGTCTGAGCATAACGACCAGGTGCGTAGAAGAGGCCGGTTGACATGCCAGCCGCCCCGGCGTCCATCCCCTCTCGGACAAGGGCCTGCATGCGCTCAATATCCTGAGCGGCAGGCTCCCGCTTTTCATCAGACAGCACTCCGTACCGAACGGCTGCGTGAGGAACGAGACAGGCCACATTGACGGCGGCTGGTCGAGATTCGAGCACATGGTAAAATTCAGCCGTTGTCTCCCACGAAAAATCGCCCATCGGACCGAACAAGAGCGGCCCAAAGCCCCGTAAAAAGTTTCGATAGGCATCATTTGCCGGGGCGGCCCCAAAGCCGCAGTTGCCTATGACCTCAGTCGTGACGCCCTGCAGAATCTTGAAATCGCACAGCGGACGATCGAGTAGAGCAAAATCATCGTGGGAGTGGACATCGATAAAGCCAGGGGCAACCACATGGCCCGTTGCGTCAATTACCTGGCCGGCATTACCCCCCAGGTTGCCAACAGCGACGATTCGATCGCCCCGGACCCCTATGTCTGCCTGCACACTGGGTTGACCAGTGCCATCGATAATCGTTCCGTTCCGAATAACGATGTCGTAGCGCATGCGTAACCTCTACACTTATGCCAGGGCCGGTCGGAACTTCAGCACCGCTATGTCTTCGGACCAGTCTTCAAAAACACTCTCAACCGGCATCCCAATCGCCACCTGCTCAGGATCGCACTCGACGATATTACTCATCAGCTGCGGCCCTTCCTCCAGGGTGACAAGCGCCACCACATAGGGGACATCCTCGGCAAACGCTTTGGTTACCGGGCGATAGACAACGGTAAACGACAAGACCGTTCCGCGGCCGGACGCCCTTACCCACTCGACCTGCTCGCTCATACAGGCCGTGCAATAGAGACGCGGGTAGAACTGGTAGTGGCCACAGGCGCTACACTGCTGGATGCGCAATGCATGATTCCGACAGCCCTCCCAGAACGGTTGCGTTTCGCCAGTTGGAACGGGCAGAGCCTTTGCTAGTGGCGCTGTCATCATCCAACCTCCTTCCCCAGAATCATAGAGCAGTGCGTGGACATGATCCCCCCCTGTGCGTGGACAAAGGCGATATTGGCATCTTTGACCTGACGCGATCCGCACGCACCGCGCAGTTGAAAGACCGCTTCCGTCACCGAAAACATCGAGCCCGGATGCCCAGGGTGGCAGTGCGACATCAACCCACCATGCGTATTCACCGGAAGCTCACCCCCGAGCTCAATCCGGCCCCCCTCAACAAACCGTCCCCCTTCCCCCTTAGGACAAAAGCCCAAGTCTTCTAGCTCAATGACCACGACCGGGGTAAAGCAGTCGTACAGCTCAGCCACGTCAATATCTTCAGGTCCCAGTCCGGCCATGGCATAGGCGCGCTCGCCCGCCTCTTTTGCCGCCGAGGTGGTGAGGTTGCGGGCTTGACTGATATGTTCGTGCGAATGCCCCTCCCCGACCCCCAGCATATAGACAGGAGGATAGGGGAAATCTCCGGCGCGTTCGGCTGAGGTAAGAATAAGGGCTGCGCCACCGTCGGACACCAGCGAACAGTCCAACAGGTGTAATGGCGAGGCAATCATCTTTGAGTTGACAACATCGTCAATCGTAATCGGGTCGCGCATCTGCGCGGCCGGGTTCATCGAGGCGTGTCTCCGACAGGCCACCGCCACCGCGGCCAATTGCTCGCTGGTGGTGCCATAGGCGTGCATATGCGCCTGGGCGATCAGCGCGTAAAACGCCGGGATGGGAGGCCCGTAGGGCCGTTCAAACTGAGCGTGTCCAGCCGTTGACATGGCTTCAATCGCCCGGTCCCGGGAGAGGCCGGACAGCATATTGTCCGCCATAGTGACAAGGACCGTGTGACACATGCCGCTGGTAATGGCCGCGGCGGCGTGATGCAGAATCGCCAGGGTCGTCCCACCTCCCGTGGCAACATTGAGACAGTAGCGCGGGAAGATCTGCATATACTCGGCGATCATTTCCGCGTGATACATATACGGCTCGACAAACGAATTGCAGGTAATCAACCCATCGACCTCATCCTTTGTGATGCCCGCGTCTTCCAGTGCAGACCTGGCCGCCTTGACGTAGAGTTGAGTGGCGCTCATATGTGGGACGACACCAACCTCGGTATCGGCCGCCCCCACAATGGCGACTTTTCCTCGGAGCGATTCCATAGCTCTCCTCCGTATGCGTCTGTTTTCGTCGTTCTCTTTACTTGGCATTATCTCGACCCGCAAACAAGACACTGGGCAGACTGCTGGGCCGGTACCTTGTGTTTACGAGCCGGGTAGAGGTTCAACCAGATCAGTCCCAGGCGGCAACTCGAACCTGAAGAGATCGTCCCCCAGCGCCGTTTCACGTTCGATATTCGTAAAGGAGACCCGCGTGGTATTGCCCAGCGGGTCAGTAATCAGAGCTTGGAGGATATCGAACGTCTCTTTACTCACTTCGATATCCAACCGGCCGATAGCCTCAGCCGCCTGCTTGGGCGTGAGACGGAGTTGATACACGCCGCTGGTCTCCCCTTGAGGCAGGACGGAGAAATCTTCCTCCAGGCGGCCGACTCCGGTGAGAAATGAGATCGGCGTCTGCGAGTTGAAGGCGTGTTGGAAAGGCGTCTTCACCGCTTGCCGTTCTGAGGGTTGATACAGCCAGAGGGCGCTGCCATCGGCGATCAGAAGTTGCTGTGGTTCCGTAAATTCCCAACGCATCCGGCCCGGTTTCTTGAAGAACACCTGCCCGCGAGACCTGAGAGTCTGTCCCAGCGTGGCCGAGGTGACCTCCTGGACAAAGTCGGCCCGGAAACCATCGGTTTCGTCGTAACGCGCCTGGAGACGGGCCACAACCGTTTCCCGCGCAGATGTCTCGTTCGACGCTTGCGTACCAGCAGACCGACCCCGGAAGTCCTCAGCTGGAGAAGCGACGAAGAAATGACCTTCAGGCAAGACGAACAGGAGGAATAGCAGGCTGATCCTAAAAAAGCGCATAGGCCGTCTTCGCACAGTCTATAAAACACGGTACTGGTCAGCAGGAAAACCAACAGTCAGAGCGACAACTTCCAGCCTACTCGGCCTCGGCTTGGGCCTGCACCAGAACCTCACGCGGCTTCCCGGCTTCGCCGGCGGGCGCGATAAGACCTTCGCGCTCCATGCGTTCAATCATGCGCGCTGCCCGGTTATAGCCAACGCGCAAGCGACGTTGCAGCCAGGAGATGGAGGCCTGACGACTTTCCATCACCAGGTCACGTGCCTGCTCGTACATCTCGTCATAATCCTCTTCCTCGTGCGAACCGGCCCCCTTCTGCGTTTGCGCCGATTCGAGCGCAGCGACCAACTCCTCATCGAAAACCGGCTTGCCCTGCTTCTTAATCGCCGCGGCGAACTTTCTGATCTCGGGTTCTGAGACAAAGGCGCCATGGATACGCTGGGGTTTGGCGCTACCCGGCGGGAGGAACAGCATATCGCCATCGCCCAATAGACGCTCGGCACCAACGGCGTCCAGGATCGTCCGGGAGTCGATGCGAGAGGAGACCTGAAAGGAAACACGGGCTGGAAAGTTCGCTTTAATCAATCCCGTGATCACATCAACCGACGGTCGCTGGGTTGCCAGAATCAGATGAATCCCGGCAGCGCGCCCCATCTGGGCCAGCCGGGTAATCGGCTCCTCGATTTCCCGACCGACTGTCAGCATGAGATCGGCGAGTTCATCCACCAGGACAATCAAATAGGGTAAACGTTGATGGTTGAGTTCCAGTTGGGTCTTGGACTGCGGTTGCGCGGCAGTCAGCTCGTCCTCATCGTCGTGGACGACCTCCGTCAGCTTGATAATGCCGCTGGTGTCCGTTTCCCCGGTTTCGAGGGCCCGGTTGTAGGCCCCGATATTCCGCACGCCTTTATCCTTGAGCAGCTTATAGCGGTACTCCATGCGTCGCACGACTTCCTGCAGGGCGATACCAGCCTCCTTGGGATTGGTAATGACGTGCGACAGTTGGTGCGGCAGGCCCTCGTATAGGGAGAGTTCCAGCATTTTCGGATCAATCATAATAAAGCGCACGTCGCGCGGCGTCGCCCTGGCCAGAATACTCATAATCATGACATTGAGGGAGACGGACTTACCGGTCCCGGTTGCCCCTGCCACCAGCAGATGGGGCATCCGCGCCAGGTCCGTCACCACGGGATTGCCCACCGTATCCTTACCTAAGGCCAGGGCCAGAGGCGACTCGGTTTGATGGCAGGCACTACTGTCCAGAATCTCCCGCAAACAGACCTTCTCGCGCTTGGCATTAGAGACCTCGATCCCGACGACAGCTTTGCCCGGAATGGAGGCCAGGATGCGATCGGACACGGCGCGTAAGGCCATTTGCAGATCATCGGCTAATGACACGACACGATTGACCTTGACCCCCGGCGCCGGCTCGAACTCATAGGTCGTAATGACCGGGCCGGGCCGCACGGCAACCACGCTGCCGGAAACACCGAAATCGCTCAGCTTATTTTCTAATATCTGAGAGCTGGCGTGCAGCGCTTCTTCATCGACTCTCACCGCTAAACGGACAGGTGGATCAAGCAGGGCCAGGGTGGGTAAGGCATACGGTCTATTGTCCGCGCCGCCAGTCGGACTTGGAGGCTGAGCCGGAGGGGCGGACTTGTCCTCGTCCGTCGCTACGGGGGGCCGACTGATAATGATAGGCGGCTTACTCTCCTCCGGTTCATCGAGGGTGTCTGGCGGCTCAGATTCAGGTACCGGTTGGCGCGTTTTCTTCTTTGACAGCGGACGGGGCGGCGACTCTTTTTTGGGCGTATAGACTTCGGCGTCGTCCTCTTCACAGAAGAGCGGTTCGGATAGCGGGGCTTGTCGCTCTGTCCGTCGGACCGTCCAGCGCGCTGCGATCTGTTCGAGCCAGCCTGAGGTCCGACTCGCAACCTGACCTGATAGGGTTCGCAGTCGAGACCAACCGAACCGCCCGCTCATGCAGCCGACTGCAACCAACCCGCTCCCCAATTTTACCAGGGAGAGCTGCGTTGTGCCCATAAACGAGACCAGTAAAACGGGAGACAGGAGCAAGTAGGCACCAACAAGATTCCCGGCTTGACGCAGATGGAGAGCCAGGAAGCTCCCAATCCAGCCTCCAGCCTGAAAGACCGGCCGGCCGTCGAACCAGAGGGCCAGAAGGGCTGAAGCCGCCAGGGTAAAGACCACAAACGAGCTACCCTGGACGAGTGGGGCGGCGCACCGCAGCCAGTGAAAGCGAAGCGCCATAGCGTACAGCAAGATGACCGGGAATAGATACGCCGTCAGGCCGAACGCCCGGCACAAAACGTGGGCAACCAGATATCCGGCCCGGCCGACCTGATTACCGTCCGCCGCGTCAGGCTGGTACGAAAAAAAGGCGAGCCCCAAAAAGATGGTGAGTGTCACGCACAGCACCCCCATCCCCTCGCCCAAGGCGGAGCGTTCTTGAACAGTGAGGCGTTCTTGCTCGGCATCTTTATCTTGCCGGCGTAAGTTTTTCCTGACTGCCATTCCACCCTCCCCACATCTACATCTCCATGACAAACGGCAAGACCACAGGCCGGCGCCCGAGTGTCTTACGAAAATAACGCCGCAAGGTCAGCCGGACCTGCTCCTTCACGACCCCGCTATCAGTCCGAGACTCGGCCGGTAGCTCATCCAGCATGGCGCGGACCGCCTCTTTGGCGGCGGCATAGCCGTCTCCGTTCGTTGACGGCAGAAAGCCGCGCGAGAGCAGGTCGGGTCCGCTCAAGAGTTCTCCGGTCTGTTGTTCCAGGCCGACGATGGCGACCACCAGGCCGTCCTCCGCCACGTGGCGCCGGTCACGCAGGACTTCTTCTTCGATTCCGGCCAACCCATCAACAAACACCCGGCCAGCGGGAACCGATCCGGTCAGATAAGCTTCCTGGGCCTGTATCTCTAGTACTTGTCCATCTTCGAGCAGAAAGACATTATTGGGATCAACGCCCACCTCTCGGGCCAGCTCACAATGACGCGCCAGGAAACGATATTCCCCGTGTATGGGAACAAAGTATTGAGGGCGCACCAGGTTGAGCATCAAGCGCAATTCGTCCTGGGCCGCATGACCGGACACATGCACACAGGCAATGGCCTCATAATACACTTCGGCTCCCCGTCGGGAGAGGTGATCAATCAGCCGCGCAATGGTCCGCTCGTTGCCGGGAATCACTCGTGACGAGAGGATAACGGTATCCTTAGCCTCTAGCTGTATTCGCTTGTGATCTCCGACCGCAATCTGAGACAGGGCCGACAGAGGCTCGCCTTGTGATCCGGTGGTGAGCAAGGTCACGGTGTGCGGAGCGAGGTCCGGTACGCTCGCGATATCGATCAGCGCCTCCTGGGGCAGCGGGAGGTGCCCGGTCTCTTCAGCGATGCCGATATTGCTCACCAGCCGTTTGCCCACAACGCCAACCTGGCGGCCCTGTTTGACCGATAGATCGACAACTTGGCGTATACGGTGAATATGCGAGGCAAAGGTTGCCACCAGAACTTTGCCCTGCGCGTGGGCAATAATATCCTCAAGCGGTCGGGTGATCGTGCGTTCGGACGGGATAGAGCCGGCGCGCTCAACATTGGTCGAGTCGGACATCAAGAGTAGTACCCCTTGCTCCCCCCATTCGGCAAAACGACTCAGGTCGGACCGGCGCCCGTCTATCGGCGTCTGATCGAACCGAAAATCTCCAGTATGAATGATGGTCCCAAGTGGTGTGGTAATGGCCAGCGCCGAGGCATCGACAATACTGTGCGTGACATGAATCCCTTCAAGACAAAAAGGACCGATCTCCCAGGTTTCCCGAGGTCGGAACTCGTGCAGTGGCACCTCATCGTCAAGGTGATGTTCCTGAAGTTTGTCACGCACCAGGCCAAGGGTGAACGGCGTTCCATAGACCGGCACCTGAAATTCTTTGAGCAGATGCGGCAGAGCGCCAATATGATCCTCGTGTCCGTGTGTCAGCACCACAGCCTGCAAATGGTGCTGCTCGCGCAGATAGCTCAGGTCGGGGATGACGATATCTATCCCTAACATCTCCCGTTCAGGAAACATCAACCCGCAGTCTATGGCGATCGCGACGGTTTCCGCAGAGCTGGCCGGGCTGTACTCAATCAACATCAGATTGAGCCCAATCTCGCCCAGGCCGCCCAATGGCACGATACGCAGGCGACCGTCACTCATGGCGTGGCCCTATATTCGGCCTCACGGCCGTCTTGTTCACGCCGGCGTTCCGGGTGTCCGGCTTGCGACGGAGGTGATATCTGCTCGACAGACATCGGCGGAGATTGGGCGGTTTTCAACCGAGCGGCAATCGCCGTCTCAACCTGCGTCAGCAGGGCGCTGCGGATCGCCTTTCGCGTGCCGTCTCGACGAATGGGAATCGGCGTCCCAAAGAGAATCTCAATTTCTCCAGAGCGGACTTTCCAGTCTCCAGGAGGGAGAATCAACCGACTATCGTTAATCGTGATAGGGACGACCGGCACACCCGCTTCCACCGCGGCCATAAAACCGCCGGGCTTAAACGGCAAGAGACGACCGTTCTCTCCCCGTGTCCCCTCAGGGAAAAACAGGACGGAGATATGAGCGCCAAGCAGCTCCTTGACTTTACGCAAGGTGGCAACGGCCTGGGTCCGACTGCCCCGGTCAACTAGTATTTGATGGGTCCGATGCATACACGCGCCCAAAATGGGCACTTTACGCAGCTCGTGTTTCGCCACCCAACGTAAGGGGAAATCTTCGAGGGCGACCATCAGAGCCAAAATGTCGAACTGGCTCTGATGGTTAGACATAAAAAGATAGGCCGAGTGGGGATTTAGCCGGTCCAGACCCTGGACACGGATCGACACGCCGCACGCCCACAGATTGCCTCTTGCCCAGAACCGGATGAGACGGGCCGCGCGCTCGGCGTACGGATCGAAAAAAGAGAGGAGATAGACTGGGCCACCCCAGAACACGGTATGCAGGACGATGAATGCCATGCGTAGTGTGGCAAGAATGACCAAAGACCGCTCCTCTTTACCCGCTCCCTCGTCGTGTTCTTATTATAGTTTCTTCTCCAACTGGCCGTCAACGCAGTTGATTTTTCTCCACCTGGGCATACAATCGCAGTGGCTCGTAGGAGGTGGCGTGTGATTGTGGAATGCCCCTCCTGCCATACTCGTTATCGGACCGACGTGGCAGGGGTGGTTGATGAGACAACGTTTTTTGAATGTTCGCGGCCAGACTGCGGACATGTTTTCCAATTTGCCCCGCCGCTTGTCCAAATAGACCACCTTCCAGAACAAGACGTTGATCCGGAAGTCGCACCATCCGAGACTCCTGCCGACGACCCGGCCTTTACGTCTTCCGGCGACTTCTCCTCTTCCGACACTCTTTCGACGCAACTATCTGCTTCTGATTTGCCCACAGATCAAGACTGGTCGGATAGCTTATCCCCTGACTTGACCCCGGATGGAGAATTGGAAACCGCAGATACAACCGACTTCGGAAGGTCTGCAAAACCGAGAACGGACCACGTCGCACCAGCTCAGTTCACCCCGGCCGCGCCGCGAGTGCCTGATATTCTTGCGTCAGCCACAGCCGCTTTCTCCAACAAGGACCACCCTGCCGGAGACCGGGTTGAGCGGCTGCCCCATCCCACCCCGACCGCACATGGGACGGTTCTTTCATCCCGGTTACTCATCTTGCTCCTCGGCCTGATCGTCGCCGGCTATGCCGGCTTGACCCTTATCGCTTCCTCCTACATAGAGCAGACCGCAGGCGTACTCTCCCACCTCCCGGTGCTCGGCTCCTTACTCGACGCCGAACGCCCATCCGCGCGACATATTGCCCTGACACAAATGCGGGGAGGCTTTTGGCACACAAAAGACGGACACCAGGTCTTTGCTATTGCAGGCAGGGCGGAGAACCAGGCCACGGCCCCTGCACAGCGCATTCAAATCGAAGGGACACTGCTCGGCGACAGCGGTCAGGTGCTCAGCCAGCGGCTCATCTTCTGTGGAACTGAGACCGCACCAGAAGTGCTCGAAAGTCTCACCCGCCGGCAGGTGCATATCTTGCAGAGTCTCATGCCGCCCAAGCAGTTTTGGGTTGCGGCAGGAGAAGGAGTCGATTTTCTGATTGCTTTTACCGACCCGCCCGACCGGGTTGTCGAATTCAGCAGCCGTGTCGTCGCGGCCCAGTTCGGGCGGTCTTCCTAAGACTGTTCGTCAGGGCCTTTGCCTGATCCCTGCTCGGGCGTGACGTCTATCTCGTCAGGAGATTTCACGGCTTTTCGAAAGCTGCGTATACCCTTGCCGAGTCCCTCACCGATCTCCGGCAGTTTCCCCGCCCCAAAGATGATGAGGACAATGACGAGAATAATCACAAGTTCGCCAACGCCGAGACCAAACATGGTGCATCCACTATAAGCCGGCCTGCGTCGCCGGGCAAGGCGTACGCGTTTCCTTGCGGCCCGTGTTCGAGACAGCTAGAATGCCTCAAATGTCGGTCGCAGTCCTCACACCATCCCCTCCCGCACAGCGTGACCCGCTCGTGCTCTTCCTCCTGTTCTCCCTCCTCCTGCATCTGATCCTGCTCCTGTTATGGCCCCAATTCAAACGCGCCCAAGCGCCGCCGGAAGAACAATTGACAGCCGTTGAGTTATTGCCTCCGGAAGCGCTTGCCCCACCCCAAGTCGCGCAGGTGCCCCCCCCAGTCCAGGAACCGGAGCCAGTTGAAGAGCAGCCTAAGGAGCAACAGCCACCTCCGGCAGTGCCGGAGCAACAGATCGTCAGTGTGCCGGATGAGGTCAATGATCAAATTCCGGACGAGACCCGTTTTCTCAGCGACCGGAATACTGCGGTCAAAGAGCAGACCGTCGCAGTCGGGACACCGCTGACCAGGCCGCCTGAAGAAAAAAAACAACCGACGCCGGACAAGGCCGACAAAGTCCCGCAGCAAGAGCCGACCCAGCTCGCTCTCAATACGCCAGGACGCAGTCGGAAACCGCCAGTTGACAATCCCTTGGACCAGGCGCTGAAGGACACCAAACACAAGCGCTCGCCGCTGCAAGGTGATCCCAAAGCGCGGAAAGCCAAGCCCCAACTCTTTGCCCGACCGGATGACGTCCTGGCAAAAGGCTGGCTGTCAACAGACGGCGATGCGGAAGATGAGGAAGAAGCCCAGCGCACTCCACCCTCTGGCAATGAGCTCCTGGCCATGGCCCCACCACCGGCCCGCGAAAATTTCCTGACCATGCCCGGACCGCGCGGGACCCTCGACTATCTGCCCGATGTCCGGAAAGGCGGGCTCACTTTTCTCAATACCAAGGCGAGCCGCTTTGCGCCGTTTGTCCGCCGGGTGGCCCAGCGCGTGTTTCAGCATCTCCTGATTCGGCAGCGACGCAATCTCCAGGTGGACGACGTGGTGGCCGCCCGCGGCTATGTTCAGCTCCAGGCCAAGCTGGACGACAAAGGGATCCTACGCGGCGTGACCCTGCATACCCGCTCGGGAAGCTATGCAGTTGATGAGAGCCTGTTGGACGCCTGTCAGCAGGGCGCCTGGGACGAAAATCCGCCGCCGGAGGCCAAATCCGAAGACGGGTTTTATCACTTTATTTTCCGCTCCCGCATCAACGCCCGTTTCGATGCCACCGGCCTGCGTGGGATCCTTACCTTCCTGGAAGTCGGTCTCGTCTGACTTGTGGACGATGACAAGCCTGCTTGCAAAAACCGGTGGGGCTGCTAGCGTTGGAAGGTGCGCAGCCGTGCACGCCAACCGTTATCATCTGGGGCCGTAGCTCAGTTGGGAGAGCGCTAGAATCGCACTCTAGAGGTCGTGGGTTCAAATCCCATCGGCTCCACTTTTCTCCTTCAGATACGAACGCAACCAGCCGTCCCGGATTCCCTGGGAGACAAAACTGGGAACCGATTGGCCCGCCATGCGGTCAAATTCAACCACATGGCCCTGCCGGGCATGTCGCAGACAGGCATGTTCCTGATCTTCCTCAAACCCCAACCGCGTGAGCAAGTCCTGAATTGAGGCAAAGCGCAGCATCTCGGCCTGGGACAGGCGCACCAACGCCCCTGTGGGCGGATCAATCCTGACCAGACGCGACAGCGTTTCGACATCATACCAGCCACGAAACCGGGCCCGCTCCCATTGAATGGCCACCACGTCCATACCGACCGAGATATCAATCACCTCGCCCGCGTCCGGCCCTTCAACCCGAAACCCTCCGCCTAAATCCAGGATGGACCCCTCACGAAGAGCCACATGGTCTCCAATATTAAGAATAAAGGCTGCCATACACTGTGGACCGGAACCGTTCTCAGACGATTCTTCCCGCTCCGTGTCGTTTTACATAGCACGCTGGACCGGAACGAGAACACCGCTCCATCTTCTCCAGGCCGTAGGCCCTGTGCTATGGAGAGGGATATCGAAACCGAGCAGAGACAAGGAGACCCGCACTATGGTAGTCAAACGCCCGACCATTGATGACCTGGCCGATATTGCAACCGGCTACGGTTTGGAACTGACCGATGACGACCTGGAATCGTTTCAGGGGCTCATGGCTGGGGTCCTGGAATCCTACGCCCGCCTGGATGAACTCACCGAGCCGAGCCTGCCGGTCACCCACCCCCGGACGCCGGGCTATCGGCCCCAGCCCGAAGACAATCCGCTCGGGGCCTGGTACTGGCGAACGGACATCCAGGGCGCATCCTCAGGGCCGCTGGCCGGAAAAACCCTTGCCATCAAGGACAACGTCTGTGTCGCCGGCGTTCCCATGATGAACGGCAGCAGTATTCTCGAAGGCTATACTCCGGAAATCGACGCCACCATTGTGACCCGCATTCTTGATGCCGGCGGACATATTGTGGGCAAGGCGGTGTGTGAGAATCTGTGCTTCTCCGGCGGCAGCCATACCAATGCCACCGGTCCGGTGCTCAACCCGCACAACCACAGCCGCACCACCGGGGGCTCTTCGTGCGGCAGTGGGGCGCTGGTCGCGGCGGACATGGTCGATATGGCGATTGGTGGCGACCAAGGCGGTTCGATTCGCATGCCAGCCTCATGGTGCGGCATCTACGGGCATAAGCCAACCTACGGCCTGGTGCCGTATACTGGCATAATGCCGATTGAAATCACGCTGGATCATACCGGGCCGATGACGCGCAACGTCCACGATGCAGCCCTGCTGCTTGAGGTGTTGGCCGGTCCGGACGGCCTGGACCCGCGCCAGCAGGCCGGGCTCCAAGGCCAGGCCTACACCCAGGCCCTCAGCGGAGATGTCAACGGGCTGCGGATTGGCGTTGTCGAAGAAGGCTTTGGCTGGGACGTATCAGAATCGGACGTCGACGACAGCGTCAGGGAAGCGGCCCAGGCATTCGAGAAACTCGGAGCTTCGGTCACAACCATATCCTTGCCCTGGCACCGCGATGGCCGACATGTCTGGAACAGCATTGCTACCGAAGGTCCGACCCTGCTGATGGTCGAGGGGGGCGGCATGGGGACGAATTGGAAGGGGCATTATACCACCAGCCTGCTTGATGCCGCGGCGCGCGGACGGCTCACCCGCCCGAACGACCTGTCGGAAACCGTCAAAATGGTCATCCTGCTCGGCCGCTATATGCAGGAACACTATCACGGCCATTATTATGCCAAGGCCCAGAACATGGCCCGCTCTCTGGGAGCGGCCTACGATACCGCTCTGCAAGCCCACGAGCTGCTGCTCATGCCCACCCTGCCGATGAAAGCCACTGAGATTCCCGGACCTGACGCCAGCCGCGAAGAGTATGTGCAGCGTGCACTTGAAATGCTGCATAACACCTGTCCGTTTGACGTGACCGGCCATCCTGCGCTGACGGCTCCCTGTGCGCTCTCGGAAGGCTTGCCGGTAGGCATGATGCTGATCGGCCGACACGGGGATGACGCCACCGTCCTGCGAGCCGCAGACGCATTCGAGAAAAACGTATTTGCCGCACCCACCCCGCCACAGGCATAAAAGAAGCGATATGATTACGGTGGCCGCCCTCTATATCTATCCCGTGAAGTCATGCGCGGGGGTCCGCTGTGCGCAGGCCACGCTCGACGCGCGCGGACTCCGGCATGACCGCGGCTGGATGATCGTTGATGGGCATGACGAGTTCGTGACCCAACGCGAGCATCCCCGCCTGGCCCTGATTACCCCTCAACTTGAGGCTGACACGCTTCACCTCACGACACCCGAGGGGCAGGGCGTCTCGGTGCCAATGACGGGTGTCGTCGGGCCAATGCGTCGTGTGCGGGTATGGCGTGATTGGTGTGAAGCGGTCTATCAGGGCGACACAGCGGCCCAGTTTTTTTCCGACTGGTTGGGCGAATCTGTCCGGTTGGTCAAAATGGCGGATTCCTTCGAGCGTCGGGTTGACCCGCGCTATGCAAAAACCCCGGCACTTACCGGCTTCTCCGATGGCTATCCGCTGCTGCTCGTTTCGGAGGCGTCCCTGGACGACCTCAACGCGCGACTCGCCACACCACTGCCCATGAACCGTTTCCGCCCCAATCTGGTGGTCACCGGCTGCGCCCGGTATGCCGAGGACGGCTGGCAGCAGGCGCGGATCAACACTATCACCTTTGACATCGCCAGGCCGTGTGAGCGGTGTACCGTGACCACCACCGACCAGGCGACGGGCGAACGGAGCGTCGAACCGTTGCGTACCCTGGCGACCTATCGGCGAGTCGGCACAAAAGTCTATTTTGGGCAGAATATCATTCACAGGACGGCAGGCACTCTTGCGGTGGGGGAGTCAGTCGAGGTTATGCTCAGAGAACAACCACGTTCGTGACGGGAGGAGGACTCCATGCTCGTAGACGGTAAATGGGAAGATGACTGGCAGATGAAAAAGCGCACGGACACTCAGGGCCGCTTTATC